>JAAFIC010000043.1 GCA_013298565.1 Alphaproteobacteria bacterium
TTCGAGGGTTGCCAGCAGCACTTTGCCGCCGCGTTTCAGCACCAGATCGGACCCCACGACGGTATCTACTGTATAATCGGCCCCTTTCACCAAGACATCAGGTTCGACGGCGGCGATGAGGTCGCGCGGGGTATCGTCGCCGAACAGCACCACGGCATCGACGGCGGCCATCGAGGCGAGAACAATAGCCCGCGCCATTTCCGACTGCACTGGGCGGCTGTCGCCCTTGAGGCGTTTCACGGACGCATCGGTATTCAACCCCACCACCAGCCGGTCGCAGGCGGCTTTCGATTGGGTCAGCAGCGATACATGACCGGGGTGAATGAGATCGAAACAGCCGTTGGTGAAGCCTACCCGCAACCCCTGTCGCCGCCACCCGCCGACGAGATCGGGAATTTGCCCGTGGGAGATGATCTTCTGTTCGCCCACGGCCAGATCGGTGCCTTGCAACGCGGCTGACAGGTCTTCCAGGCGGCACACGGCAGTGCCGATTTTGCCAACAACGATCCCGGCAGCGGCATTCGCCAACAAACAGGCTTCCGTGAGGGAGAAGCCCGCCGCAAGCGCCGTCGCCAGCCCTGACACGACCGTATCGCCCGCGCCAGACACGTCGAACACTTCCCGTGCGGTGGCGGAGACGTGGAAGGGCGCACCTTCCCGCGTGACCAGCGTCATCCCATCCTGGCTGCGCGTTACCAGCACGGCCTCGATGCTGGTCGTTGCCAGAATATGCCGGGCGGCGATAACGATGGCGGCTTCATCGTGGGTGGGAAGCCCGGTCGCCTCCGCCAATTCGGCGCGGTTGGGGGTCACGAGGGTTGCGCCATTATAGCGCGTCCAGTCGCGGCCCTTGGGATCGACGATCACCGGCACGCGCTTTTGCTGGGCAAGGCTGAGGAGCGCGCGGAAGGTTTCGGGGCCAAGCACGCCCTTGCCGTAATCAGACAGGGTGAGCGCGCCGCTTTGGTTCAGCGCCTCCTCCGTCCGCCGCAGCAAATCGGCCACGGTGGCCGGGCGGATGGGCGAAACCTCCTCTTGATCCGCGCGTAGAAGTTGCTGCGATCCTGCAACGAAGCGGGTTTTGACCGTAGTTTGCCGATTGGTTTCGACCAGCAGATGCGGCTCTACCCGCGCTTCCGCTGCGACCAGCGCCGTCACCCCGTGTCCTGCGGCATCATCCCCCACCACCGAGATGAAACAGCATTCCGCCCCCAAGGCCAGCAGGTTTCGCAACACATTTCCAGCCCCGCCCAGCACGGTCGATTCGCGCTGAATCCGTAGCACGGGAATCGGGCCTTCTGGCGAGATACGCTCCACCGTTCCGTAAACGAAACGATCCATCATCACGTCCCCCACGGCGGTAACGCAGGCAGTGCGGAGCAATTCCAGACGGGCGGCGAGATCAATGAGATGCGACATGGGGATTCCTAATGTTTGGCCCGGTCACGCGCCTCGGTTAGCAGGCGCTCGAACTGATCGGTGATACGGTCTATATCGAAAGCATGGGCCGCATAGGCTTTACCGCGTGCCGCCATCTCTGCCCGCAAAGCGGGATCGGCGCGGAGCCGGTGGGCGGCGGCGATAAACCCGGCGTCGTCCTCCGGCGCGGCAACCAGCCCCGCGCCTTCGCGCGTAATCAGTTTGGCGGCGAGATTATTCAACGGAATAGCCCCTAACAAGGGCCGGTCGGCACAGAGATAGGCCAGAGTTTTCGATGGTACGGAGTAAACCCCTGCATCAGGCTCCAGCAGCACGACCAAGGCCGCGCCGGTGCCAATCGCGTTGGGCACGTCCGAAAACGGCTGGAACGGCAGCAGGATGAGATTATCCAAGCCGTCGCGCGCTTTAGCCCCGGCCAGCCAATCCGCGCCGATGCCTTCGGTCACGACCAGCACGCGCACCTCGGGATCGTCCTTGAAGGCACGGGCCAGGCTAGCCAAAAGCTGCGGATTATGCTTTAGCCCCAAGGTGCCTGAATACATAAACACAATTTTGCCGACGAGGCCGTGCGCCTGCGACCACGGGTTCTCCTGCGGGCGCGGCGGCAAATCTTCCCGCGCGCCCCAGTTTTCGATCACGGCGATGCGGCCCCGCTCAATGCCCTCGGCGGTTAGCAGCGGCACGAAGTCCTCGGTAATGGCAACGATCCGGTCGGAGGCACGCCAAAGCCGCTTTTCCAAAGCCTTGTACCACGCGCCGATAGCCGCGCCGAAAACCGGGATTTTCGCGCGCAGGATTTTATCCATCGCCACGCCGTACACGTCCTGATGCCAAAACAGAAAGCCGGTTTTATGGCTTTGGGCAAAGCGCAGCAGGGCTGCCTGCGGGTCGAGCGGCGCGTTACCACCCAAGATCACATCGGGCTTAAAAGCGGCCACCGCGGCCACCAACAGTTTGGCGTAGCGGCGCTCTTGCAGCGCGCGCTGAACGAAGCTGTATTTCTGGAAGGGCGTGCCGAGGCTCAGGGCTTTCAGGTGCAGCCCCGGCGGATCATCGGCGCGCGGGGCGAGCGGGCCTTTGGGGGCCTGGAATTCGCTGAACGTCAGGTGCAGCACCTCATGGCCGCGTTTGGCGAGCGCGCGGGCCAATTGCACTGGAAAGGCATGGCCGGGGTAATCGTGAAAAGCGATCCTCACGATTTGCGCTCCTGGGGTCGCTCCTGGCGGGCGAGGCGACGCTCATAGAGTTTGGCATCGACCAAAAAGCGGAACCACAAGGTTTGCAGGACATAGTAAATCAACCCCTCCTTCCCATCGAGGAAGCCGAGGCGGATGATATAGCGGTATAAAAATAGCAGTAGCGCGCGCAAAAACAGCGGAGCTTTATAATAACCGCCGCGTAACGCCCGCTTACGTTGCACGGGGTTGCCGTTGAAATCGGGTTGAACCAAGTCGGTGCTGGCGCTGGCTTCTTCAATCTCATCCGCTTCTGCATCGGCCCAACGGTTATGCCGGGCGGTCCATTCGGCTAGGCTCATGCGTTGATCGTCGAGCATTGGCTGATGGATTTGCGCCGTCCTGCCGTCGCACAGGAAATGCTGATCGTATTTCCGCATTTCACAGCGACCGTGGCCGGTTTTGAACAGGCGCAGATGCCAAATTGGATACAGTCCGCCGTGGCGCAATTCCCGCCCCAGGAACATAGTGAGGCGCGGGATAAAATATCCCACCGCCTCACCCGCAAATCCTTGCCGTCGCAACGCTAAAATGGCATCAACGAGGCCATCGGACAGGCGCTCGTCTGCATCTAAATGCAGTTGCCAGGCGTAGTTGAGGTTCAGGGTTTGAATGGCCCAGTTGCGTTGCGAGCCGTAGTTTTCGAAGGGATGATGAACCAGATGCGCCCCGGCAGCCTGCACCAGATCGAGCGTTCGATCGGTCGAACCGCTATCGACGACATGAATGTCGTCGGAAACGCGCGCGGCGCTGGCCAGCGTGGCGGCAATGCTGGCTTCGGAGTTGAAGGTCAGAATAACGACGGAAAGGGCCATGATATCCGGTCTGCTTACGGAGACGCGCGGCAAGGGAAACGCACCAACGCCAGCCTTTCCTTTACGGGGCATCGCTGCGGCTTGGCAAGGGCCGCGCAGAGGAGGCCAGAGGAAACTTTTGCCCGTAGGGCGCAGAAACGCAGGTCACGCCCCTGGTCAAGCCCCCAGCCTTCATGCCACTATGCTTTGTGATAAGGCGAATATTCCAGTGATGACGAACCCGCCGGCCTCTCTTGATCTTGGTCATTCCGCATCTCCGACGGAAGCCGATGATGCTTTGGTGCAGCGCGCTAGCTTCGCTGCAGGCCAGGATATCATCCGCGAGGGTGATCCTGGCGACTGTTTCTATTTTATCGAAGAAGGCAGCGTCGAAGTCTTTAAGTCCGGCCCCGACGGCGGCCTGATGCTGGGCGAAGCTGTTGCGGGCGGCCTGTTTGGCGAAATGGCGCTGATCGACAATAAGCCGCGCATGGCGACCGTGCGGGCGAAAGAGCCGACCACCTGCCGCATCTTCCCCGCCGCGATCCTGTCCCAGAGCCTTGAGGGTTCGGATTCGCTGGTGCAGATGCTGCTGAAGCTGTTCGTGAAGAATATTCGGAATGTTGCCAACTTGCAGATGGAAAATCGGCGTCTGCTGTCGGAGTTGACCCAGTTCAGCGACCGTATATCGGACGAGTTGGAAGTGGCGCGCCGGATGCAGCTTGATCTGCAACCGTCGATCACCGAAATTGCCGAGATTAGCGATGCCCTGAACATTCAAATCAGCGCCTGCCTCGCCCCCTCCACCGAAGTGGGGGGTGATTTGTGGACGGCATTCAGTTTGCCTAACGGCAAGCTGGGGATTTTCTTGGGCGATCTCACGGGTCACGGCGTTGTGGCGGCGGTGAATGCTTTCCGATTGCACGCGCTGCTGGCCGATTTGCGCGACCATGCCCCCTATCCCGGTCACTTTATGACTCTGCTGAACCGCCGCCTGTCGCGGCTATTGCCGTTCGGGCAGTTCGCGGCGGCGTTCTACTGTGTCGTCGATCTTCAGGCCGGGTTGATCCACTATACGGGTGCCGCCTGGGAAGCGGCTTTGGTCTATGACCGCGATACTGGGATCACGATTCCGCTGTCCGGTACGGGCCTGCCGCTCGGTGTGTCCGAGCATGAGGTTTATATCGACACCACGATGCCGCTGCCCAAGCGCGCACGGCTGCTGATTTATTCCGATGCACTGTCGGAATGTTTCTACGTCGATGGCGCGCGCGTGTCGGAGGCGGAGTTCAACCGCTGGCGCGATGCCGCGCTGGCGGAAGACGATGATTTGCCGGAGGGGCTGCTGCGCCGCCTGACCGACAATCACGTTCAGCATATCGACGATGATCTTACTATCGTCGCCGCCACCGTCGAACATAACGTACCATTCTTCTAATGGCCGTCTTCCGGTTTCAACGCCTGAGCGCGCTTCTGCTGATTGCGGCCTTGCTGGGCAATTTATTTGCTCCGGTTGCGACCGCTTCCGCCGATCAACGTGCGCTTACCGGAGCGCGTGCAGAATTGGCGACCCTATTCGGCAGTGCAGTTGCCTTTTGTACGCCGGGCGTGGGCGAGCAGGATGGCGGCACTTCGCCTGCCCATGCCGATACGCACTGTATCCTCTGTTGTCTGCCGCAACCGCTGCGTCTCGCCGCAACCACAGCGCCGATACTGGTGCCGCTGCCCCCGCTGGCGCAGCTTGCCGCCCCGTGGCCCCTCTTGCGACAAGTGGTGCGGACGCCCAATCCGGCCCCGCCGCCTTACAGGCCGCGCGACCCGCCTTCCTTTGGATAGTGACTTTCTGTCGCGGGCTTCGGCCTGCACGTTCCCTATTCTGAAGGATTATTCCTATGAAACGCTCTCTTGCCGCCCTTGTGGGCGCGGCTGCTCTCACGCTTGCCGCCACCTCCGCGTCCGCTCATGCTACGCTGGAAGTCGGCCAAGCTGTTACGGGTAGTTATTACAAGGCCGTTGTTCGCATCGGTCATGGTTGCGACGGTCAACCAACCCTAAAGCTACGGGTAAAGATTCCCGAGGGTGTTTCTGTCGTAAAGCCGATGCCGAAAGCGGGCTGGAGCCTCGATATTATCAAAGGCCCGCTGGCAACACCGCTTGATGACGGCCACGGTGGCAAAATCACCGAAGGCGTGACGGAAGTCATCTGGACCGGCTTCCTGCTGGATGCCCATTACGACGAGTTCGCCTTGCGCGGCAAACTCCCCGATGCGCCGAACACAGTGCTTTGGTGGCCGATCGTGCAAGAATGCGACGGCGGCGTTCACCGCTGGATCGAAATTCCCGCAGCGGGGCAAGACCCCCACAGCTTGAAGGAACCCGCCCCCAGCCTGAAGCTCACGCCGAAGCCGTAAGCTGGAGGGGCTGGGTCTGAGAGGGCGAATAGCCCTCTCGGAACCCAGCCCCAAACCCTCATGGGAATGCCCCGATGATCCGCCTCTTAGTAGCCGTCCTTCTGCTGCTTTCCCCGCTGCCTGCCCTGGCGCACGCTGCGCTTGTGAGTACTGACCCTGTGGATGGGGCGACGCTGGACACGGCACCCGCCAGTGTCACCTTGCGGTTCAACGAGCCGGTGACGCCGATTTCAGTGCGTTTGCTCGATGGGGCGGGGCGCGCGTTGCTGTTGCCCGGTCTGGCAACGGTCGAGAATAACGAGGTGCGGGTGGCGTTGCCGAGCACGCTTGGCCAGGGGCATTATACGGTCAGCTACCGCGTGACGTCGGCGGACGCACATCCGGTCGCGGGGGCGATTCTGTTCGGGATTGGCGTTGCGGTCGAAGCGCGGGGTACGGGGCCTGCGCTGGATGGGGCGGGGGATACTTCTCGCGATTTGATCCAGGCCAGCATGATCCTGCGTGCTCTTGCCAATGGCGCAACCTTGCTGCTGGCGGGCGGGGCGCTCGCGGCGCTGATTTTGGGAGTCTCCGGGCGTTGGCGTTTGCCGTTGGCGGTGCTCGCGCTCCTCGGCCATGGGTTCGGGGTGTGGGTGCAGGGCGGCGTATTGTTGGGCGATGGCTGGGCGGGGCTAGGGCAGGCGCAAGCCTGGAGCCTCGGGCGAGAGTCCACGCGCGGGCCGAGCTTTCTGCTTCTACTGGTCGGGGTGAGTTTGCTGACGTTACCGCGCGCGCCGCGTTGGGTGAGTTTAGCCAGCGTAGCTGCTGTCTTAGGCTCCTATCTGCTCACAGGTCATGCCGCCAGCGCACCGCCGGAATGGCTCGCAAAACCCGTGCTGCTGGTTCATGTCACAATCGCGGGCTTCTGGATCGGCGCGCTGCCGCTGCTGGCGCACGCCTTGAACAAGCCCGGTGCTACGGCGCTTTTGGCGCGGTTCTCGCGCTATGCCCTGCTGTTTGTGCCGCTGCTGCTGGTGGCGGGGGTGGGGCTTAGTCTGCTGCAAGGGATAACGCCGTTTGGGCTTATCCTGCACCCCTATGGTCAACTGCTGCTGGTAAAGCTGTTGTTCGTCCTGGGTCTATTGGCGCTGGCGGCGCTGAACCTGCTTGTTGTGGCCCCGCGCTTTGCTCGTCACGGCTCCCCGATGCCCTTGCGCCGGGCGATTGTTGCCGAGGGGGTGATGATTACGGGGCTATTGCTCGTCACAGGAGTCTTATCGCAAACACCGCCCCCGCGCGCCGAGGATCATTCCGCTCACGGCGCGGGAGCGGTGGCGGCTTCGGGCTACAGCAGCCTTACCCCCTTCGGCGACCGACTGGCGTTAATCACGCTCACCCCGGCCAAAAGCGGCCCGAACGAGCTGCGCGTGTTAGTGACGGATTTGGACGGCACACCGCGCCCGCCGTTGGAAGCGGTGGCGCGGGTCAGCCTGCCGGACGCTGGCATTGAAAGCCTCCGCCGCCCGCTTGCGCGCAACGACGATGGGTTTCGTCTAGCCCCGCTGGTGCTGCCAACGCCAGGGACATGGCAGATTGATCTTGACCTGTTGATCTCCGACTTCGAGCGAAAAACCCTAACAATCTCGGTTTCTGTGCCGTAGTGGATAAGCGACTACCCCGCCTCGGCCAGCAGCCATCCCCGCAGCGCACGCAGCCTGGGTGTTTCTGCCCGTGCCGGGGGGCAGACCAGCCAATAGGCGCCGCCTTGCAAAGAGGAAACATCGAAGGGCCGCACTAATCGTCCGGTATCGAGATGATCGGCCACGAGAATCGGATCGAGCACCGCCACGCCTAACCCCTGTAAGACCGCCTGGATGACCAGCGAGCGCGTGTCGAACATCGGCCCGGCGCTGGGATCGAAGCCGGGTGTATCCTGAAGCCCTGCCGCCACCGCCCACAGCGCCCAATCTTCCCGCCGCAGCCGCGCGTGCAGGCGCTTCACCTTCAGAAGATCAACGGGCGCAGCCAGGCTGCTGGCCAGCGCCGGAGTGCAGACAGGCACGAGGGTTTCGGCGAACAGGCGCGTTACGCTCTGGTCCGGCCACGCCTCCCCCGTGCCATAGCGGATTGAGCAGTCGAACCCGTCGCGGTCGATGTCGGTCAGGGTCGAGCTGGTGGCAATCCGCACGTCGATGTCTGGGTGCTGGTCTTGGAAATGCGGCAGGCGCGGAATGAACCAATGCATCGCAAAAGTGGAGAGCATACTGATCGCAATCACCCCCTCCGTCTTACGATCCGCGAGCGTGGCGACCGCTTCGGCCAGATGATCGAAGCCTAGGGTAAAGCCGGGCAGCAACAGCGCCCCTTCTTCCGACAGGCGCAACCCGCGCGGGGAGCGCAGGAACAAGGGCACGCCCAGAACCGCCTCCAAATGGCGGATTTGGTGACTAACGGCAGAGAGGGTGACGCTCAACTCCTCCGCCGCTGCCGAGAACGAGAGATGACGGGCAGCGGCCTCAAACGCCCTCAAGGCATTCAGCGGCGGCAAGCGGCGGTGGCGCGGGGCGATGGGCATGAGAAAATCTATAGAGCCGCTTAAGATAATTCAACTTGCTCTCAGCGCCTAAGCGCCGTTTCATCGGCTTCAACGAGAAAACTTTTGGAAGGGATCGGGCCATGACGCAACCGCGCACTTTGTTCGACAAAATTTGGGACAGCCACATCGTCGATGCAGCAGCGGATGGCACCACCACGCTTTATATTGATCGGCACTTGGTGCATGAAGTCACTAGCCCACAGGCGTTTGAAGGTTTGCGCGTCGCGGGCCGCACCGTGCGCCGCCCGGATGCCACCTTCGCCGTCGCCGACCATAATGTGCCGACGACTGACCGCAGCCAAGGTATCGCCGACCCGGAATCGCGCCTACAGGTCGAAACCCTGGCCGATAATGCCAAGGCTTTCGGCGTTAGCTACTTCGGCATGGACGATGTGCGCCAGGGTGTCGTTCACATTATGGGGCCGGAACAGGGGTTGACCCTGCCGGGCATGACCATTGTGTGCGGTGATAGCCACACCTCTACCCACGGCGCGTTCGGCGCGCTGGCCTTCGGCATCGGCACGTCGGAAGTCGAACATGTGCTGGCAACGCAAACCCTGGTGCAGAAGCGCGCTAAGAATATGCGGATTTCGGTGGACGGCGATTTACCCGCAGGGGTGACGGCGAAAGATCTGATCCTCGCGATCATCGGCACGATCGGGACTGCGGGCGGCACGGGCTATGTGATCGAGTTCGCGGGCAAGGCCGTGCAGGCGCTGTCGATGGAAGGCCGCATGACGGTCTGTAATATGACTATCGAAGGCGGCGCGCGCGCCGGGCTGATCGCTCCCGACGATACCACCTTCGAGTACCTTAAAGGCCGCCCCTACGCGCCCAAGGGTGCCGCGTTCGAGCAGGCCGTAGCTTATTGGAAGTCGCTGCCGAGCGATGCGGACGCGCACTACGATAAGGAAATCGTGATCGACGCCAGCAAGCTCGTGCCCTTCGTTACCTGGGGGACTAGCCCTGAAGACGCGGTTCCCATCACCGCCAGCGTTCCCGATCCCGCCGACGTGGCTGATGCGGGCAAGCGCGCCGCCATCGAACGCTCGCTGGCGTATATGGGCCTCACGGCGGGAACCCTGTTGAGCGACATTACCGTGGACCGCGTCTTCATTGGGTCTTGCACCAATGGCCGTATCGAAGATTTGCGCGCGGCGGCTGAAGTTGCTAAGGGCCGCAAAGTGGCGGCGGGGGTTTCGGCAATGGTTGTGCCGGGGTCCGGGCTAGTCAAGGAGCAGGCGGAACAGGAAGGTTTGGATAAAATCTTCTTGGAAGCCGGGTTCGAGTGGCGCGAGCCGGGGTGCTCCATGTGCCTTGCGATGAACGCGGATCGGCTGGAGCCGGGCGAGCGTTGCGCCTCCACCTCCAACCGCAATTTTGAAGGCCGTCAGGGCCGGGGCGGGCGCACGCATCTCGTTGGTCCGGCAATGGCGGCAGCGGCAGCGGTCACGGGCCGTCTGACCGATGTGCGCGCGCTTGTCGGCTAACGGGGCGCAGGTGAGCCAGAGGGCACATGCGGGGCGGCGCTTGCTGGCGGGTCTCATTGATCTGCTGGCGGTAACGCTGATCGTTGTGGTGGTCACGCTCGTGTTGAGCGTCGCGATTACCGTTGGCACCGCCACCGATGCCGAAAAGCAGGCCGTTGCCTTTTGGGGTGCGCGGATTGCCCTGTTCGGGCTGCCCTGGCTCTATTTCGCCCGGTTGGAACGCGGCTTGGGGCATCAGACCTTCGGTAAATCGGCCTTGGGCCTCGAAGTGCGGCAAACGAATGGGGCGGCGCTAGGCTTCCCCCGCGCCGCCTTGCGCGCGCTGCTGAAGCTGCTGCTGATTTGGTCCTGGCCCCTCGTGTTCGTTGGCCAAACCCCGCTTTATGATCGGTTTTTATCCACTGACGTGATGGCGCGCGCCTAAGCGCCGCCCTGGAGACCCACAATGCAGCCTTTCACCACGCTCACCGGAATCGCAGCGCCGTTGGATTTAATTAATATCGATACCGATATGATTATTCCGAAGCAGTTTTTGAAGACCATTAAGCGCACGGGCCTGGGGAAAAACCTGTTCGATGAAATGCGCTTTACGCAAGAAGGCCAGGAAATCCCCGGCTTCGTGCTGAACCAGCCCGCCTATCGGCAGGCCAGCATTCTTGTGACCGGCGAAAACTTTGGCTGCGGCTCCAGCCGCGAACACGCCCCCTGGGCGCTGGCCGATTTTGGCATTCGCTGCATCATCGCCGCGAGTTACGCCGATATTTTCTATAACAACTGCTTCAAGAACGGCATTCTGCCCATCGTTTTGCCACAGTCCCAGGTCGATACACTGATGGACGATGCGCGCAATGGGGCCAACGCCCGCCTGGCCGTCGATCTCGAAACGCAAACCATCACCCGCCCCGATGGCTCGGTGGTGACTTTCGAGGTCGATGCCTTCCGCAAGAAATGTTTGCTGGAAGGGCTAGATGATATTGGCTTGACGCTGGTGAAAGGCGCTAAGATCAATACCTACGAAGAAGCAACCAAAAAGAGCCAGCCCTGGCTGTTCGCTTCTTAATTCGGATTGTTTGGGAGAGGACCAGTCAATGACTGCGAATAAATCGCTTCTTATTCTACCGGGCGATGGGATTGGCCCCGAAGTCATGCGCCAAGTGCGTCGCGTGATTGATTGGATGGCAAAGCGCCGTTCGGTCAGCTTCGATGTCATCGAAGGTCTCGTTGGCGGCGCGGCCTATGAAGCCCACGGTACGCCGTTGCAAGACGAGACGATGGCCGACGCCATGAGTGTCGATGCGGTGCTGCTCGGTGCGGTCGGTGGGCCGAAGTGGGATCAGCTTCCTTACGATAAGCGGCCAGAGCGGGGCTTGTTACGCCTTCGCAAGGAAATGGACCTGTTCGCCAATCTGCGCCCGGCAGTGGTCTATCCCGGTCTTGTCGATGCCTCGGCGCTGAAGCCGGAGTTGGTGCGCGATCTCGATATTCTGATCGTTCGCGAACTGACCGGCGGCGTTTACTTCGGCGAGCCGCGCGGCATTACCACGTTACCGGACGGTCAGCGCCGAGGGGTTAATACCCAGGTTTATACGACCAACGAAATCATTCGCGTTGCCAAGGTTGCCTTTGAACTCGCCCGCAAGCGCCAGAGCCGTCTGCATTCGGTCGAAAAGGCCAATGTGATGGAATCAGGCGTGCTGTGGCGCGAAGAAGTGCAGAAGCTGCATGATTCGGACTATACCGACGTGACGTTGGAGCATATGTACGCCGATAATTGCGCGATGCAGTTGGTGCGTCAGCCGAAGCAGTTCGACGTGATCGTCACCGATAACCTGTTCGGCGATATTCTGTCTGATTGCGCGGCGATGCTCACCGGCTCGCTGGGGATGCTGCCGTCCGCGTCCTTGGGCGCTCCCGACGCGACAGGCCGCCGCAAAGCCCTTTACGAGCCTGTTCACGGCTCCGCCCCGGACATCGCAGGCCGCGACGTGGCCAACCCGCTCGCAACCATCCTTAGCTTCGCGATGATGCTGCGCTACTCGTTCGATATGGATGAAGACGCCGATCTGATCGAAAAAGCGGTTAAAACCGTTCTGGCCTCCGGTATCCGCACCACCGACATCATGGGGCCGAACACCGCCCGCGTGTCGTGCTCCACGATGGGGGAAACCCTGGTGCGCGAATTGGATAAGATGGCGGCATAAGTATATATATCCGAAATACCCCTCGGAAGATGCTCTCTTTTCCGAGGGGGAGTTCTTATAATGTATTTTCACGTGAAAAAATTTCTTGTTATTTGAATTTTTTCTGGCCTACAAAATATATCAAGATCGAATTTATTACGATCCGGGCCAGATGGCTGAAACATCAAATTCGATTAATTCCTTTTTTGAGTTCCGTTTACGTATTGGGCGCACTTCAATATTCGTGAAACCATACTCTCTAAGAATATTTGCGTATAATTTTTCCGTTGAAACGAGAATTTTATAAAAAGTAGAGTTTCCAACAATATAGTGAACTCGCGCCTTTGGGTTTAACACATCCCGCAAGTTGTTAAAATGCATAGACATATCTTCAAAATATTTGGCAACATAATTTGACATTAAGGCTCCATTAGCATTATCGCCATTGGCAATGCCCGATAAGACTGAAGGCAGATCATCTGGAAGCCACCGGTCGCCACTAGGCAACCATTCGGTAAGGCGGCTTGTCGCGACACCCCATGTTCCACCGACAGCGAGCCAATCCAATTCGGCGGCATCCCGTCCGTTCAGCAGATAACCGAGCCAATACATGTATGGTCGCAGTTCACGAATATACGACATCCGGTTAGCATAAGGGGGCGAAGTGACTACCACATCAAACTTCGAATCAAGATGCGTTGTAAGATCGCGAGCATCGCCCAGAATTATCTCTCCTCTTTCCAGAGGATTTTGTTTTGCTCCACCCAGAACGAACGTCAGATCATCAAGGAACATAGCCCCAACTTTTGGATCAAACTCAAATAGGCACTGTACGTCGCTCTTGAACGACATCGATTGATGGTTGAAAGCCGCATTTGACAGTTTAATTAGCGTTCGGCAAAAGGCGATATTAAGGAGGTCATTCACCGGGCCTTCCGGCCCCCCGGCTTCGGTAATTGCAGCTTTCAGGTAGCACAGGAACCGCCGCGTGGGTTCCGACCACCATCGTTCAATTTTGTAAATGGACGGTTCGGATGCCGGTTGGACGGCTTCACGCTGTGCCAGATCAAGGGCTGCTTTACCGGCTTTTGCCGCTTCAATAACGACGGCTTGCGAATAATGCGCAAGCTTTGCGCGAGCAAGCCAAACGAGAAATGGATTAATATCAGTGGTTACCGCAGCATGGCCATGGTTCACGGCGCTGAGTGCCGTCGTACCAGTCCCGCAGAATGGGTCTAAAATCTTAACAGGTGCTTCGTAGCGTTCAATGAGTTCTTCAACGACCTTAACCGAGTAGGCAGGTGTTAATCGCAGCCAACCGTGGCGGCCAGTCTTCAAATTAAACTGATGCGTATAATCGGCGCGTTGCTGCAACGCTTCCCTGATAGTATACATTATTTACTATCCGGTGTCAGGATAGCGCAAAGAATTTTATCCACTTCGATGCGCAATGTTTCTGCGTTCCTCTCAAAGAAACCAGCCATATCATAACCGATTACGTCTCGCATGAAGTCATATGTAGAGGAGAGTGGATCGTTTCTGCCAACTGTTCCAGTAATAACAGCCCATTTTTCTGTCCGATATCGCATCATAATATCACTATCAATTTGATTGGATAGAATGATGGCACAGGGTAAGTACGATTTGATGTAAGCGGTAGAAGCGTTCGCTATATCCGCGTTTTGGCGCTTGCTGTCCTTGCTCTTATAGCCCTGTCGGACTTCAAATACCGTACCTGTCAGCGATCCAAAGATTTTCGGATCGACCCCAAGGCCGTCCGCCACCTCTTTCATCCATCCGTGAAATCGCGCCCTTGCGTCGAGATCCTTGATACTCTCAAGAGGCACGCGCCCGTCGAGAGTGAGCTTTCGTGTTTTGCCTCCCGGTGTCGGTGTCTCGTATGACCAAAGCACATCCGCTGCCGATAGGCCGAGAGCATCCTGTAAGATTTGGCGAAACATCTTTTCGCAACCGATCCCGATTTGCCGGTAAACGCTGGTCATTCCGCCTGCGGCCTTGTGGGCGGCATACATCATGGGATTGTCGAGACCGAACCAGTTATAAAATGGGTCGCCTTGATAGAGGGTTCGGAACTGTTGAAGCGTGAGTCCGTCGCCGCGCCCTTGCCCGAATTTTGGTTTATATGTGGCGCAAACACGAACTGAGCTTACAATCGTTTCTAAGTATCGTGAGTCGTTTAATAACATTAATTGTTCTCCTAAATCTAAGTTGGTTTTTTTAATTTGCGTCAGGGGTGTGTTATTTCATTACTGAATTCAATGTGATTTGCAAACTGTTTTTACCCCCTTAATCCCTGCATTCGAAATAGATAAAAAACCTTCGCGTAATCCTTCGCCAGCGGAATGGTGATTCTCCCCACCGGCTCCGCCATCTCAAAGCGTGCCAGGGCGGCGGGGTTTTCTTGGCGGGTGACGTAGAGGATGGTGTCGCGGCGGAAGTCTTCGATGCGGGTGGTTAGCTCGAAATGGTTTTGGATCAGCCCGTCCGGGTTCCACTGCACTTGCTGTGCGGGCGGGCGGACGTAGAAGGAGAGGAGGGCGAAGATCATCCGCTCGTCGGTCATCAGCACCGCGCCGGGCATTTGCTGAAGGGTTTGGCGCACGGCCTTGCCCAAGGCAGGGCTGCCCATCACGGCTTTTAGGGCCGGGTCGGTCTTGCGGGTCAGGGTGACGCCCGCGAGTTTGGCGAGATCGTGATAGCCGTACCCGACGCCCATTACCGCAATATGCAGCCCAAGGCTAGCGGGGATGATCCAGCGCCAGCGCGCTCGGTCCAACGTCAGCGCCACCACCAGCACAGTGGCCGACACGTAAGCGGTGGCGGCCCAATTGGCGTTAGCGCGGGAGAGAAAGGCAACGGTTAGCATCACCGCCAGCGGCGTCAGGGCGAAAGCCGCGAGCAGCCCCAGGCGCTCATCGGGCAGGCGGCGGGTGAGGGTCGTGCGGAACAATAGCGCACCAAGCGCCACCAGCAGTACGGGGAAGAGCAGCGGGCCGAACACACCCAGTTGCCCGCCAACGAACTCCGCTAGTTTTTTCGGGTGCATCAGCGTGCCGCCCAAATTGGCATTGGCGGCGGTATGGCTGATCGTGGCGAACTGATGTTGGGCGTTCCACCAGATATTCGGCGAGAAGACCAAGAACGCGAAACCAACCCCGGCCCACAGGCGCGGGTTGGTCCAAAGGTCGCGCCGCCACAGCATCATATGCAGCGCCATCCCGCCGAGGAAGAACAGCATGGCGTATTTCGCTAACATGCCAAGGCCAATCGCGCCGCCAAGCACTAACCACCAACGCGGCTCCGGCGTTGGTTCTGTCACGCGCAGATAGGCGTAAAGCCCAACGGCCCAGCACAGCAGCAGCGGCACATCGGTAGACATAATCAGCGCCGAAAAGGTGACAGCAGGCAGCAGCCCATAAGTGAGGGCGCTATAGAAACCGATGCGGCGGTCGAACAGTTTTTCGCCGATCCGGTAGATCACCAGCCCCGTGGCAAAATGCAGAAACGGCGAGGCAAAGCGCACGCCGAACTCCCGGTCGCCGAGCACGGCGGTTGTCAGCGCGATGATCCAAGACAGCAGCGGCGGCTTTGAGTAATAGCCCCAGTCGAGGTTTTTGGACCACAGCCAGTACTGCGCCTCGTCGCCATGCAGCGGGTAATATTCGCCCGACAGAATGACCATCCGCGCCGCTGCCAGGAAAAACAGCAGGCTTAGGGCAAGCCCGAAGGAATGGCGCGGCGCGTCTTTCACAACTTAACCGTCGGCATTGCGGCGCTTTTCGCCACGAATGAGGGTTAGGTTGCGGACGTAAACGATCAACCCCAGCACCTGCCCCAGTGCGAAGACCAATTCTTGACGGTGAACAGCATAGGCGAAGAGGGAAGCCCCGCCGAGTAGGCTGATCCACCAGAAAGTCGTGGGAATGACTGATTTCTTCTGCTTTTCGCTGTGCAGCCACTGCACGATAAAGCGCGACATAAACAGGGCTTGCGCGCCGAGGCCAATCAGCATCCAGACGCCATCGGTTTCCCAATTGTGAACGAAAACGGCCCACAGGCTATTGAGCCAATCGAGGGGATTCATGCTTCCTCCCGCACGCGCGGAATGCTGCCGCGTCGCTGGAGCCAAGCGACGCCGAAAAGATCGGCGATACCCACCAGCGCCCGGTCGAGATTACCATAATTGGACTTGCCCGCACCGCGCGGACGGTGATTGACCGGCACCGACACGACAGTGCCGCCCTGGCGCTTCATCAGCGCGGCGAAATAGCGGTGGTAGTGCGTGAAGTAGGGGAACTCCAAAAACACATCGCGCGGGAAGAGTTTAAGGCCGCAGCCCGTGTCGGGCGTTCCATCGCGCAACAGGGCGGTGCGGATACGGTTGGCAATGCGGGAGGCAATGCGTTTAGACCACACGTCTTTACGCTGCGTGCGCCAGCCTGCGATCATAACCGCGCCGCCGCTCAGGCTTTGCATCTTGTCCCAAAGGGCGGGTATGTCAGCGGGATCGTTTTGGCCGTCGCCGTCTAGCGTTGCGATCCAAGGGCCGTGCGCGGCTTTTACGCCCGAACGAATGGCGGCGGATTGGCCGCTGCGCGTATCGTGATGGAGAGCGCGAAAATTCGGCCTATCGCGGCAGAGTTCAGCCAGAACTTGCGGCGTGCCGTCGGTCGAGCCATCGTTGACATAGACGATCTCATAGGCCAAGCGGCCTTCCAGCGCCGTACAGATTTCCTGCACCAGCGGCTTAATATTGTCGGCTTCGTTCAGCACCGGAACGACGACAGAAAGTTCGATCAACGCCGCCTCATTCTATGGTGGGGCGCGCGGCCCCTGCAAAAGCACAGTAGAAGCTGTTGGGAGTAGCCTAATCCGCCCCATTTCGCTACCCCGTTTCGGTACGGGTAAAAGTCAGAGGCAGCATTACCGCCCGAGCGACAGCAGCCCCCCGATGGCGACAATAGCAACCATGAGCGCCCCGAAAGCCCAAAACAGCGGCGGCGCGCGGACGCGGAGGGGCGGCAAATCGGCCTCGGTTAAATCCGCGCGTCTGCCGGTCAGCATCGGGCGCAGCAGATTTTGTTTTTTCCACAGGAAATAAACCGCAACCGCCCCAACGTGGAGGGCGACGGCAGCGAGAATGACATTGCTGAGGATTTTGTGAACCGTCGTTAACCGCGCGCTCAGACTATCGGAAATCAAACCACTTAAAGGGCCGTTGTAGAGGATGAGATCATGGCTGAACAACCCCAAGCCTGCCTGTGTGAGCACTAACGCCAGCAGCGCAATCACCATCCAGCCGCCAGCAGCATTATGGCCGATATGCTGAGGTGGATTAGGTTGGCGCATGTCTGCCACGTGAGCTAGAACCGCTTTCGGCCCGCGCACGAAGCTCACGAACCGCGCATAGCGCCCGCCAATAACGCCCCAGATTAGCCGAAATACAATCAGAATCAGAATCAGTATTCCAATGCGCTCGTGCAGGTCGCGGTTATCGCTGCTGAGAAAGGCCGCTAGAATTAACAAAGCCAACAGCCAGTGAAACAAGCGCGTTGGCAAATCCCAGATAAGGGCACCCTTGCCGCGTTCTGCGGGTGATTTTGCGTTCTGCGATGGGGGCGTCATGCCGTGCTCCTATACTCTCCCGCAGGAGTATAGCGAAGACGGGCGTCGCTGCCGAGGGATAGTCTTGTGACGCGCGGGTGGGCCTGTTGGACGAAAAATCGGACGCAAGACGCTTTAGGCCCGCGCGGCGGCCCCAGCCTGTTGAGCGTTCTGCATCGCCATCATAATCGTTGGCACGCGCATTAAATCGAACGTCGGCTTGGCTGCCTTGGCCCCGCCGGTACGTTGAATTACGTCTTCGGCCTTTTTAATCGCTTCCCCCAGGAACTCGACGATACGCCGATCCACTATCTTGATCTGTGCTATCCACTGCTGCGCGTCTTCAATAGTCATGCGCTTGGCTTTAACTTCAGCCGACAGCTTCTGAAACGCCGCTTGCGGCGACAGTAAATCGGCAACTGTCAGGTTAAAGCGGTTCGGGATGCGGCAGAGAATGGCGTGAACATCGACCAACGATAGGCCGTAAAACAGCTTCCGCAGACAATCGGCCCTATTCATCATCACCGCTTGATGGAAGGCCAGATTGCCGCGTGCATCTTGTTGCAGCAGCAGCGACAAGGCTGGGTTGGCGGGCGAGGGCGAGGTTTTGTCGATCACCAACAATTCGCGCTCGGTTTCTCCGCGCGCGTTTTGCTTGGCGATGACAACGGATTCATTCACCAGCAGGCGCAGCAGCGACGAAATATAAGCCGGGCGATCAGCAATCACCGCCTTCATCAACATACTTTGAAAGATGCGGTTTTTGCGGCCAATGCGGCGATAGATATAGGCTTGGCCTTGGGCCTTTGCGAGTTGATTATCGCCCTTGGCCGCAGCCTTGCACACTTGGTCCGACAGGCCGCTGAGATACTCCAGTGCTTTATCGAACACTTCCTTATGCTCCGTTTCGATCATCTTCATCAAAACCGTTTCGGCGCGCTTACCGCCGGGATAATCAAAAATAGCGCGGCCAATCGCCAAGCGCTCCGGCATTTCCGACTTCGAGTGCGAGGCGAAATAAATCATGTTGCTCGATAGGCGCGCATCGTTCTCCGCTAAATCGGAGAAGAAGATACCAGCCATAATTTCGGCCTTAATCTGCTCACTTTGCGTTACATGGGCCGGAAACGAGGCTTCGATTTCGTCAATCGTGAGCTGCTTTGCCAGCAGCATGGAGTTGACCGACGGCCAGCGCGGTGTGGGGACCAGCAGGCGGGCTAACGGGCTTTCGTCTTGGTCGTTCTTGCGGCAATAGTCGATTTCAAGTTGAACCAGCAATTGCGCGATACCAAGCGAGTCATCGTCTTCACTTTCTTTCAAATTATCGGCCAAATAATGCCAAATATCATTACCTTCCGTGTCAACATGATTCAGAAAAGTGGCAATCTTCTCCGCATCTGTACTTTCAGCGAAGAAGGCACACATTTTAGCAATGGGCAGCGCCATATCAATGTCGCCATTCGCCAAGCAGAATTGTAGATAGTTTTCGCCCTTAATACCGCGAAAATTGAAAAACATGTGCTGGGCGTCGTCTAGACGAATCCACTGCTGAAGAAACGCAGACATATCGCCTGTCCGCCGCGCGAACCGCACGCGAATGTCTTTATCAAGCTTCGCCATATCCGGGCTTGCGGCCCGTGATAAGGCTTTTTGCCCGATGCTATTGTGCTCTGTATTGTCCTGTCCGTCGCTCATACCAGCCTACGCCCTTTCTGGTGTCGGCACCGCAGCCTTGAGGGAGGCCCCGGCTTATCTCGACCCGAGTTTTACGGGTTTTGATCTTAATTCAACCTTAATACCGGATGCATGAGCAGAGTCAAACCGCTTTGCTTCATGAACGAACACATCATACCATACTTCAAGGCTCTTCGGACCCAACAACGCAATGGAAGTTTGTAATTTCATTGCGCGAGATTTCTAAAAAACAGTCTGGATTATGTTGGTGCAAAACGAGGCGATCTTCCTTTAGCTCCACATACTCTTTAATCAACACAATGGCGTTTCGTTTGATCACCACCACGCCAGCCTCGCGGCGCGGCGGGCGGTGAGGATTAACGAACAACAGCATCCCAGGCCGAAAGCGCGGCACCATGCTGTCGCCAACAACGTAGAGCGCATAGGCATCCCGCGCCTGGGCCAAACAAGGCGGGCGCGGAGTATAGTCGATTGGCCCGTCTTCCAAAAACATTTCCTGTTCAAGCCCGCCGCGCGCGGCCCCCCGGACGGGAATAAGATCGGACGCAAGCCCGCCTGTCATCAGCGCGCGCGGCGCACGGGCAGGGGGTGGGGCTTTGACAGGGGCGCTAGAGGGCGGGGGGGAGGCCAACGGCTCGGGGTTATCGGGCAGCAGATCGCGCGGCTCGATGCCCAAGGGTTGGGCAAGCCTAATCATCCAATCCAGCGTTAGCCGCCGCTCCCCCCGCTCCAACCGCATGATCTGCTGATGCGATGTTTCTGCCGCCTCAGCCAATTGTTCGAGCGTAAGGCCGCGATGCGTTCGCCAATAGCGCAGCCTGTTTTCCATCGGAGCACTATAGCTGTTTTCTGTTTTGGTGCAAGGCTGCGAATTCATATTGACGGAATTTCAACCAAAATGGTACAAACAAAACAGGGGAACAAATCATGATTATGCGACCAAAGCGCGCAGGAGATAGAGATGAGCGTCATACAGCGAGGGTTACGGAGTTCAACGCGCAGCAAAGCCGTGATCGGGCGGGTTCGAGGCACTCTGCCGAACGATTCGCCAAGGGCGATCTTGCTGCGGTCTGGGGCCGCTCCCGATATTTTTTGCCCTCGCCGGGCGGGCGTCTCCGCGCCCTTGGCCGCTGCCGCAATGGCTGCTGTTAGAGCGCCCCCCGTAAAGCCGCTTCCGTCCCCGCCTCCGCCCGTGGTTCCGGTCAGCCTGTCGGACGACCAACACGCCGCCGCCGAACAGTTGGCGGAGATATTCGCCGAGGCTGAGTTTGAGGTATGGGCGCGCGGTGGGCCGAGCGGGGAGCGCGCGCCTGCCGATCCGCTGGAGCCGTCGGCCACTGCCTTAATCGCCCGAACCGCCTATCGGAGTGCGATGCGCGCGGTTCCCGTGCTGCTGTCCCCGCTAGTGGTCCATGTGTGCTGTTTAGGGCTACCACTGGCGCTGTGGGCGGCGGAAAAGCGCCTGCCGATCCTTCAGGCCGAAGCGGGGTTACGCAGTGCGCTTAATCATCTCGTTCGTCACTTTCGCGCGTCGGCTTAAGAAAAATTCGGCCTGGGAAAAATCCCGGCAAAGCCGCCTCAGTTCACCCGCTTGCCTGTTTCTGCATCGAACACATGCAGCGCTTGGGTTGGCGAGAGCGCGAGGTTATCGCCGCGTGCCACGACTTGCGCGCCATCTAGGCGGGCAGTGAAGGCGGTGCCGTCGGCAAGGGTGGCATACACGAGGGTATCGGCCCCAAGGGCTTCCACGAGATCGACCGTGAGAGCAAAGGTGCCGCCGGGGCGGACGCTCAGATGCTCCGGGCGCACACCGAGCAGCACTTTCCGCCCCGCAGAGTTGGGGATGGGTTCAATCAACTCCAGCGTCGGGCCGCAGGTGAGACGCACGGCCCCGCCTTCGGTGATTTCGCCCGGCAGCAGGTTCATCGCGGGGGAGCCGATGAAGCCCGCGACAAAAATAGTTTCCGGGCGGGCATAAAGCTCCAGCGGTGCGCCGATCTGTTCGGCCTGCCCATCTTTCAGCACAATCAGCCTATCGGCCATGGTCATGGCTTCGACCTGATCGTGCGTGACGTAGAGGGCGGTGACGCCCAAGCGCTGTTGCAGCTTTTTGATCTCGACGCGCATTTGCACGCGCAGCTTGGCATCGAGGTTGGACAGCGGTTCGTCGAACAGAAACAGCTTCGGCTCCCGCACAATCGCCCGGCCCATGGCGACGCGCTGGCGCTGCCCACCGGAAAGCTGCTTAGGTTTGCGCGCAAGATACGGCCCCAGTTGCAGAATATCTGCCGCTTGCTTGACGCGGATGTCGATTTCAGCCTTCGGCATCCCACGATTCTTAAGCCCATAGGCCATGTTATCGGCCACGCTCATATGGGGGTAGAGCGCGTAATTCTGGAAGACCATGGCAATATCGCGGTCTTTCGGCTCCAGCTTGGTCACGTCCCGGTCGCCGATAGTGATGCTGCCGGAGGTTGCGGTTTCGAGGCCCGCGACGATTCGCAGCAGGGTGGATTTCCCGCAACCCGACGGGCCAACGACGACGATAAACTCCCCGTCGCGGATAGCGCAGGAAATTCCGTGCAGAATATGCGTATCGCCAAAGCTCTTGCGAATGGTGTCGAGCGTGACTTGGGCCATCTTATTTCTCCTGATCCACAAGGCCCTTAACGAACCAGCGCTGCATAATCACGATCACGGCAATGGGGGGCAGCATGGCCAGCACGGTGGTGGCCATGACGATGCCCCAATCGGTTTGAGCATCATCGCCGCCAATCATTTTTTTCATGCCGATCACCACAGTATCCATATCGCCCGACGTGGTGATGAGCAGCGGCCATAGGTACTGGTTCCAGCCGTAGATGAACAAAATCACGAACAAGGCAGCGATATTCGTGACCGATAATGGCAGCAGAATATCGCGGAAAAACTTCAGCGGCCCCGCCCCGTCAATCTTCGCGGCTTCCACCAACTCGGGCGGCACGGTCATGAAGAACTGGCGAAACAGCAGCGTGGCGGTGGCCGAGGCGATGAGCGGAATCGTGAGGCCCGCGTAGGAGTCCAGCATCCGTAAATCGGCGATCACTTTGTAGGTGGGTAGAATACGCACTTCTACGGGCAACATGAGCGTGAGGAAAATTGCCCAAAAGCACAGCATCCGCCCCGGAAAGCGGAAATAGACCACGGCATAGGCCGACAGCAGGGAGATGATGATCTTCCCGACAGCAATGGTCACGGCCATGATGGCGGAGTTCAGCAGCATTTGGGCGGCGGGGTTCTGTGCCGTCGTGCGCGCGCCTGCGGTGAGGGCGAGCCAATAATTTTCTAGCCCCATCCCGCCCGGCAGCAGCCCAACTTTGCCGCTGGCAACGTCCGAACTGTCATAGGTAGAGGCCAGCAGCGTGAACAGAATCGGAAAGGTGACGATCACCACGCCGATTATCAGCACGAGATGCGCGAAGAAGGTGGCGAGCGGGCGATTTTCGACCATCAGTAATGCACCTTCCGTTCAACATAGCGGAACTGCACGAAGGTGAGAGCAATCACGATGACCATCAGAATAACCGATTGCGCCGCCGAGCCGCCAATATCCAGCCCCACTACCCCATCGGAATAGACCTTATACACGAGAATTTCGGTAGATTTAGACGGCCCACCGCTGGTAACGGCATGGATCACGCCAAAGGTCTCGAAGAACGCATAAACGATATTCACCACCAGCAAAAAGAACGCGGTGGGCGAGAGCAGCGGAAAGACAATATCGCGGAACCGTTTTGCTGGCCCGGCCCCATCAATCGCAGCGGCTTCCATCAACGACTGCGGAATGGATTGCAGCCCTGCAAGGAAGAAAATGAAGTTATAGCTAATCTGCTTCCAGGCAGCGGCGAAGATCACTAGCCCCATTGCCTGATTGCCGTTCAGCAAATAGTTCCACTCAATCCCCATCGCAATGAACGCGCGCCCCACAATGCCGATGGATGGGTGAACGACGAACATCCAAGTGATGCCCGCCAAGGCCGGGGCGATGGCGTAGGGCAGCAGCAGCAGCGTTTTATAAGCGGTCGCGCCGCGCACCACTCTGTCGGCGCACACTGCCAATAGCAAAGACAGCGACAACGAGATACCCGCCACGGCAGCACTGAAGAACAGGCTTCGCAGAAAAGCATCCACATAGCGCGCATCTTTGAAAAGCGCGGTGAAATTCGCCAACCCCGCAAACTCGGAACTTAGGCCGAACGGGTCTTCGATATACAGCGACTGCTGCACCGCCTGCACGGACGGCCAGTAGAAAAAGACCAGCGTAATCAACAGTTGCGGCAGCAACAGCATGAGCGGCAGCAGCTTATTCTGAAACGGGGCTTTGGCGGAGGATGCTGGCGTCACGATACCCCCAAGGGGTCAAAAGCAAGAAGGGCGAGAAGTGATCTTCCCGCCCCCATCGACGATGTAAAGGCTTAGTTCTTCGCAGTGCGCTCGAAGCGGCGCAGCTCTTCATTGCCGTTGGCAACGGCATTATCCATCGCTTGTTTTACGGAGATTTTACCGGCAAAGGCGGCTTCGACTTCATCCATAATCAGGTCGCGGATTTTCGGCAGATTGCCGAAGCGCACACCCATCGAATTTTCGGTCGGTGCTTTGTTCTGAAGTTGCAGGATCGGCGTTTCGCGGCCCGGATTCTTCTCGTAGAAGCCCGATTTTTTGGTTTCTTCGTAGGCGGCGATCGTTACCGGCAGGAAGCCCGTTTGCTGATGGTTCGTGACCTGCACATCAAGCTTGGAGAGGTGCGTGAAGAATTTGGCAACGCCTTTATACTCGTCGGCCTTCTTGCCGCCCATCACCCACAGCGTCGCCCCGCCGATGATCGAATTTTGCGGCGCACCGGCCACGTCCGGGTAATAGGGCAGCATCGCGGTTGCAAAATTGAACTTGGCGTTCCGCATAAGGTTGCCCAAGAAGCCCGAGGAGGTGGCGATCATGGCGCATTCGCCCGACACGAACAGACCTTCCGGCTGCGTGGTCCGGCCACCGTACTTAAACGTGCCATCCTTTTGCAGATCGTTCAGCGTCTCGAAGTGTTTAATCACGGTTGGGTTGTTGAACTTGAACTCAGTATCGAACCCACCGAACCCATTGGACTTGGTGCCATAGGGGATATTGTGCCACGCGCTGAAGTTTTCCATCTGCGTCCAAGTGACCCATGCCGTCGTTAGGCCGCAGGGGTGGCCCGAGGCGCGGATTTTCTTGGCAGCGTCAAAGGCTTCCGGCCAAGTCTTTGGGGCCTTTTCAGGGTCCAGACCAGCTTTGGCGAAAACATCCTTATTATAATAGAAAATCGCGGTGGAGCTATTGAACGGCATCGACAGCATTTTACCATCGGCAGTCGAATAATAGCCCGTAATCGCGGGCAGGAAGGACTTCGGATCGAATTTTTCGCCCGCTTCCGCCATCAACTCAAACACCGGTTTCACGGCGCCCTTGGCCGACATCATCGTCGCGGTGCCGACTTCAAATATCTGCGTGATGTGCGGCGCGGTGCCAGCCCGGTAGGCGGCAATCGTTTGGTTCATCAACTCGGTGTAATCGGTCGATTTGAACGTCGCGACGACTTTATAGTCGGCTTGCGATGCGTTGAACGCTTCGACGATCTGATTAACGCGATCATTGTTCGCGCCCGTCATGGCGTGCCACCACTGAATTTCGACCGGAGCCGCCAGCGCCGAAACGCTTAAAACCGTACCCAGGCTAAGTGCCGCAATAAATGACCGCATGTTAACGTCCCCCAATCAAAGTTGATTGCCGTCTCTTACGCCCGAACGGTTATGATTTTGTTACATCGCCATAACAGGTCTGTCACATAGAAAGTGTGTTGAAACTGACTATCCCGGTGCGAAAGGGGTGCGATTGGTGCGCGTTTGGCGCGGATTGGCTTGCGGTTGCAGCCAAAACGCGGGGTGAAATGCGCGTACGTCCCAATGAAAAAAAATATAGCAGTGCAGTCTTGAAGCGCGTCGGTCTCTGTGCCATTTCCAGGGCTGTCTTTAATCCGGGCCCCTCTGGCGGTTGGTCGCAACCGTGATGTCGGATTCTTCCCCCGGTCCCGGTTTCCGGGCTATGATGCCGACGGGCATCACCGCAGTCGGATGATCCCTATGGATATGCCAATCGAAATACCAATTTGGGCCTGGGTAGGTTTTAACGCCCTGGTTCTTACCCTGCTCGCCTTTGATCTTGGCGTGCTGAATAAAAAAGAACACGTGATTACAGTGCCGGAAGCGCTGAAGTTAAGTGCTTTCTATGTTTTCGTCGCGCTTCTGTTTAATGTTGGTATCTTTTTCACGTTGGGTGAAGCAAAGGCGCTAGAGTTTATAACGGGCTATCTTATCGAGAAAAGCCTATCGCTCGATAATGTGTTTGTTATCGCGCTCATCTTCGGCAGTCTTGCCGTGCCGCCGCAGTATCAGCACCGCGTGCTATTTTGGGGCATCCTCGGAGCGCTGGTGATGCGGGCCATCATGATCTTCGCGGGTACGGCGTTGATTATGGAGTTGCATTGGCTGATCTACGTATTCGGTGGTTTCTTGATTATCACCGGGATCAAGATGGTGATTTCGGCGGATAAAGCGCCTGATCCCGCCAACCACCCCATAATCCGCTTTTGCCGCAAGCACTTCCGTGTGACCGAAAACTACGAGGGCCGTGCCTTCTGGGTGCGCCGGGATAAGCTGCTGTATATGACGCCGCTGTTCCTAGCGCTGATCCTGGTAGAGTTCACCGATCTCGTGTTCGCGGTCGATTCGATCCCGGCGATCTTCGCGATCACGACCGATCCGTTCATCGTTTACACCAGTAACGTCTTCGCCATTCTCGGCCTGCGCGCCCTCTATTTCGCGCTGGCAGGCATCATCCACCGCTTCGAGTACCTCAAATACGGTCTCGCTCTGGTGTTGGTGTTGGTTGGCACGAAAATGGTGCTGGTCGATCTGTGGAAAATGCCGACGCCACTGGCCTTGGGCCTCACCGTCAGTCTCATCGGCGGCTCGATCCTGCTGTCGCTGTGGAAGACTCGCGGGACGACGCCCGGAAAGGCGTAACGCTTGGGGTGCTGGGGGCGCTGCCCCCAGTCCTCCTGAAAAACCGGAACCCTCGGAGCACGCGCTTCGGGGGTTTTTGGTATGAGGTCGGTAGGTTCTCTGGTATTGTATGGCTGTTCTTTTTGTGAGGCGCAGATGGTTCAGGCGCGAAAGATTACCTCTGACTTGGTTGCGCCGCCGTTTGATCTTTACCAAATGGTTACGGCGCTGGAGCCGCTCTATGCGGATGAAGAGGCTTTACCTGCCGGGAGTCAGGGCACAATTGTCGATATTTGCACAACGCCGGGCTACTTGATGGTTGAATTTATCGCGCCTTTTCAGGCTGTCGTGACGGTTCAGGCTCATCAAATTCGCTGAGAATGCCCCTTATTCATCCTGACAAGATTCTAAAATACCTGCTGAATTCAGAACATCCGCACGGTGCGGCAAAGGCGCGCTTCTTTGTCAAAACGGGTTTTGAAGCCGAAAAGCCCAAGGTTTTAGAAGTCGCCTTGCTGAAGCATCCCCAAACCGCACGGCTCATAAAGCAGGAACCGCATGTTGATGGCACTCTGTTGATTTACGAGTGCGCTTTGGAAACGCCGCGCGGGCCTCAGTGTATCAGGACAGTGTGGCTGGCTGAGTTACAAGGAGAGATACGGTTGATAACGGCCTATCCATTTTTTTAACGCCAAAGCACAAGCATGTATGCGGGCAACGACGTACCCGCCAGCAGCGCGCTCACTAGAACATTCGTATCGAGTACCAACCGCACGAATTACACAGCCTTGGGAGTTTGACGCGCGGCGGTGGCGGCTTCGTCGAGAAGCGCCTGCAAGTCGTCAGGCGAAAGGTCGGCAAATTTACGACGGGCTTCGGCCATGGTCTGATCGAGCACGCGCCATTTTACCGCCTCTTCGATGAATTTGGAGAGGTCGCCTTTTTTCAACCCCCGCTGGGCGAGGAAGCTGCGGACCGCTATATCCGTGTCTTTGGAGACGGAAACCGTCCAGCGGGTCATGGTTTCGGTCATGGAAATCTTCCTTTGCGCCTGAATAAACCGCTATCAGCTTAACATGATAGGCGCTTAGGCGTAAATGAAACGGCTTTCGTGGAGCAAAGGAGACATCTCCTTTTTGGTGCTCTCAGGTTTACGGACTTGAAATCCGCGCCAAAATCTCCGCCAGCGTAGCCTTGTCGAGTTCCCCGATCCGCTCCGCCAGTCGGTTGGCAAGCTCCGTCGCCAGCGGGTCTAGCCCGGCAGTGTCGATGGTGACGCGGGGGTGGGAGATGTTGGCCAAGCGTTGCATGGCCTCGGCATCGTCCCAGATTAGCTCGAAATAATCGCAGATTTGCCGCACCAACCCGCGTGAGGGGCGGCCTCGGTGGCCGTTTTCTAAAGCCGACAGATAGGCCGGGCTG
>JAAFIC010000044.1 GCA_013298565.1 Alphaproteobacteria bacterium
CGGTTGCTGCTGCTGACGGATGTGCCGGGTGTGCTCGACAAGAACAAAAATCTGCTGAAAGAGCTTTCCACGGAGGATTCGCGTCGCTTGATTGCCGACGGCACGATCTCCGGCGGTATGATCCCGAAGATCGAAACCTGTATGTCCGCCGTCATGCAAGGCGTTGAAGGGTCGGTTATTCTCGACGGGCGCGTGCCCCATTCTGTTTTGCTGGAGATTTTCACCTCCGGCGGCGTCGGCACGCTCGTGCGGCGCGGGTAAGAAACCTCAGAAAGAACACTAAAATGACGCAAGACCTCGCCACGACGATTGATGCCGCCTGGGATGCGCGCGACACCCTTTCCACCGCAACGCAGGGCGCTGTGCGCGAGGCCGTTGCCGCCGCGCTGGACTTGCTGGATGCGGGTACGGCGCGCGTCGCAACAAAAGAAGCCAGCGGCTGGGTCGTGCATCAGTGGCTCAAGAAGGCCGTCCTGCTGTCCTTCCGGCTTAATGAGATGGCCCCAATTTCGGGCGGGCCGGGCGGGGCAGACTGGTGGGACAAGGTGCCGTCGAAGTTTCTCGGCTGGGGCGCAGGCGAGTTCGAAAGCGCGGGGTTCCGGGCCGTTCCCGGTGCGATTGTGCGCCGTAGCGCTTTCGTGGCCCCCGGTGTCGTGCTCATGCCTAGCTTTGTGAATGTCGGTGCCTATGTCGATAGCGGCACGATGGTCGATACCTGGGTCACAATTGGCTCTTGCGCGCAAATCGGCAAGAACTGCCATATTTCGGGCGGCGTCGGCATTGGCGGCGTGCTCGAACCCTTGCAGGCCGGACCCGTGATTATCGAAGATAACGTCTTCGTCGGCGCGCGCTCGGAAGTGGCGGAGGGCGTTGTGGTTGAAGAAGGGGCGGTGCTGTCGATGGGTGTGTTCTTGGGCGCATCCACCAAGATCATCGACCGCAATACGGGCGAAATCTTCATAGGCCGCGTTCCCGCCTATTCAGTGGTGATCCCCGGCACTCTCCCCGGCAAGCCGCTGCCCGATGGTACCCCTGGGCCGGGCCTCGCGTGCGCTGTGATCGTGAAGCGGGTGGACGCGCAAACGCGCAGCAAGACCGCCATTAACGAACTGTTACGGAGCTAGGCAATCATGGCGGCGCTCGACCCGATCCTGCTCACGCAAGCCCTCATCCGTTGCCCAAGCGTGACCCCTGCTGATGCGGGCGCGCTGGGGCTGCTGGCGGAGACCTTGACGAACCTCGGATTCGAGTGCCACCCGTTGCGCTTCGAGCAGGCGGGGACCGACCCCGTCGATAATCTTTACGCCCGCTTCGGCACGGGCCACCCGCATTTCTGCTTTGCTGGGCATACGGATGTTGTGCCGCCGGGCGATCTTGCGGGCTGGTCAGTCGATCCTTTCGCTGCCGAGATAAAGGGCGACCGCGTGTTCGGGCGCGGCGCTGCCGATATGAAAGGCGGAATTGCTGCCTTCGTTGCCGCCGTGACGCAGTTCCTCGCGGAAACACCAAATTTTGCAGGCTCCATCAGCCTGTTGATTACTGGCGATGAAGAAGGCCCTGCCATCAACGGTACGAAGAAGATGCTAGAGTGGTTGGCCGCGCGCGGCGAAACGCTGGACGCCTGCATCGTCGGCGAGCCAACCAATCCGCGCGCGCTCGGCGAGATGATGAAAATTGGGCGGCGCGGTTCGCTCTCGGGCAAGCTGACCGTGCTGGGAACGCAGGGCCACGTCGCTTACCCGCATCTGGCCGATAATCCCGTGCCAATGATGGTGGCACTGCTGACCGCCCTCGGCTCCGGCGCGCTCGATGACGCCACCGCGCATTTTCAGCCCTCGAACCTGGAAGTCACAACGGTCGATACCGGCAACCCCGTGAGCAATCTTATTCCCGGTGCGGTTACGGCCAGCTTCAACGTGCGCTTTAACGATAGCTTCACCAGCACCACGCTGGAAGCCTTACTCCGCCAGCGACTCGATAGCGCGAATGTGCCGTACGATCTGCGGGTGAGTGTGTCGGGGGAGAGTTTCTTCACGCCGCCCGGCCCCCTCTCCGCCCTCGTGGCTGAGGCCGTGGAAGCCGTGCTGGGCGTCGTGCCAGAGATGAGCACGACGGGCGGCACATCGGACGCGCGTTTCATCCGCGCCTATTGCCCCGTGGTAGAGTTCGGTCTGGTTGGCCAGTCGATGCATAAGGTCGATGAAAACACACGCCTTGCGGATTTAACCGCGCTCACCCACATCTATCGCAGAATGCTGGATCGGTACTTTTCATAATGCTCTCTGCCCAAGCCTTCGCCGCCCTCCTGTGGGGTAAACCCGAGTGGCAACGCTATTTTGCCGATGACGTGGCGGAAGTTCGGCGCTCGTTTCTTCCGCTCGCCCTCGAAATCGTCCTGCTGATTGGCTTCTCGCTGGTGTTGGGCGAAGAAGGGCGCGGCATGAGCGTGCAGGGCCTAGTGCTGCAAGCCTCTGCCGATTTAGCCGCCACGGCCTGCTTCCTGGTTTTGCTGTCGGTTGGGGCCATGCGTCTTGGCTACCGCAATGGCCTGTGCCGAGTGGTTGCGGCGCTGAATTGGATCTCGCTGCTGCTGTCGCTTCTAGCGCAACTCGTGGTGGGAATTGCGATGCTGCTAGACTCGCAGCAAATGTTAGTGGGCAGCGCCGTTATGCTGTTCATCTGGATGAATGTGATTATCTTCCGATTGCTCAAGCAAGGGCTGGGCGCGCCTACGCCAATGATCGTCGGCGCGATGGTGTTGCATATTCTGCTGGCGCTGACCTTTACCCGTACGGCGCTGGAAGTTCAGATGCGGCTTGATCCGCCAACGCGCTCAACTCAAACCCCCTAAGCGATACACCACAATCGAAGTCGCGTAGCTCGACCAGAGCGTCACGAGACCGAAGAGTGCCGACGCGCGGCGGTCGTGGGGATAGGCATACGCCGTCGCAACCGCCGCCAGAATCACTGTGCCGATGTTCCCGGCCAACCCCGCCCAAACGCTATCAGTCGCCAGCGCATAGAAAGTGTACGCAAAACAGTCGAACACCAGCACGCGCCCCAGCAGGCGGGCGCGTGCCGCGTTCGGCAGACGGGCAGAGAGCAGGGCGTCTGCCGCGCCCATCCCAGCGAACAACAGTGTCCAAATCGCGCCGATCACCCAGCCGGGCGGGGCGAACCAGGGCAGGGTCGCTTGTCGGGTAACGCCGGTATCATTCCAGCCGAGGCTGAAAATCAACCCATTCAGGGCCAGCGCGACGGCAACATAACCGAGGGCACGGAGGATAATCTGCTGTTTCATTAGGTTTCCTATTCTGTTCTAAAACCAACTTTCCGCTGCCCGAATGCCGGAGCGAATTGCGCCCTCTATCGTCGCGGGCAAGCCGGTATCGGTCCAATCGCCCGCGAGCCTGAGATTGAGAAGGCCGCTTGCGCGCATTTTGGGCCGCAGGGCCGCTTGCGCCGGAGTGGCGGCAAACGTGGCACGCTTTTCCCAAATGAGGGTAACGGTTTCCGGTGCCGAGCCGTAGAGCCGCAGCAGATCGGCCCGGAAGGCCGCGCTGAGTTTTGCTTCAGGCCAGCCCCGAAAGCTATCCGCCGCGCTGACCGTGATCGCTACCCGTGCGCCGCGCCGCAGAAACCATTCCCCCGTGCCGTCGATCAGGCCCAATAGCTCCGGCGTCTCGTTGGCATTGGGCGGTGCGGGCAGTACGGCGTGGGCATTCAGAATCGCGCGACTTTCGGTTGGAACGATCAACTCCGGCAGCAAACGCTGGGCCGCAAGGGGTGGCACCGCGAGGATAACGCGCGCGGAGGGCGTTATGGGGATAATCTCGCCAGTGCCGACGCGCAACGCCGTTAGCCGGTCGTTCCCTCGGTGAAAATCGCGCAGCGGAGTCGTAAAGCGTATGTGCGCGCCCTTTGCCTGAAGATAGGTCAGCGCCGGTTCGATCAGGCTCGCGCTCAGGCTCTGGCGGGCGACCAGCGGGCAGGCGGCTGCCGCCCCGCGCAACAACCCTTGGCGCAGCACTGCTGCCAGCAGGCGCGCGTCGCCTTCTACTGGATCGGTATTAAGAATGGAGCGCGTCAACGGTCCCCACAGCCACCGCCCGGCAGGCCCACTGAGATCGAGCCGGTCAGCCACCGTCCCTCCCAGCATCAGCGTGCTTGCGGCGAACAGGGCGGCGCGCGTGAGGGGTTTGGGCGGTTTTAGCAGCAGCGAGGGGCCGAGCGGCACTGTCAACCGCCCTTCCGCCCCCATCTCCACTCCGATCATCGTCAGCGCCCCCGGCGTCGGGCCGGGCGCAACGAACCCCTCCTGTGCGCCGATCCGCGCGAGATAGGCGTGAACAGCACGGTTGCCGCGCAAAATCAAATGCGTGCCGAGATCAACCAACGGCAGGCTCTCCCCCGCCAGCGGCCAGGATCGGCAGCGGCCGCCCGCGTGGGGGGTTGCTTCGAGCAGGGTCACGCTATCGCCCTTAGCCACCGCCATCACAGCAGCCGCAAGCCCCGCGAGGCCCGCGCCGATAACGATAGTGCTGCGGCTCATCGTAGGATCAGCGCTGCCAGCAGCACCCGCACCCCATCCCGCCGCCTCACGCTTGTGCCGGGCGCGAAATTTTCCGCGCGCAGACGCCGATAGAGCCGATGATAGAGTGCCACCATCGCCCAAACAGCCCGTCGCCCGGCAAAGCGCTGCGCCTTGAGCCGCGCAAACGCCTCCGCATAAGCCGCCTCAACCTCGGGAATGAGGAAAGCCGCGAACTGGCGCACGTTGCCCGCATTGGGTTCTGCCCCGCCCCAGGCGTCGCGCGGCAGGTACACCCGCCCTTGCGCCGCATCCGCCTCCAGATCGCGCAGAATATTCGTCAGTTGCAGCGCCCGGCCTGCCGCGCGCGCCAGCGCGTCATCTTCAACCCCAAGGGCCGCGAGAATAAGGCTGCCCACGGCACCCGCCACGCGGTCGCAATAGAGCGCTAACGCCGAGGCATCGGGGGCGAAAATCGGCGCGTGCAGGTCCGACAGCATCCCATCGAGCAAGGCCAGAAACGGCAGCAGCGGTAAGCGATAGCGCGTTATCAGCGCCAGAAATTCGACAGGAAGCGGCGCGATCCATCGCCCCTCGCCCAAAGCCGCCACGGCCTGCCGCCACGCCAGCAAGCGTTCTTGCGCGGCGACCGTATCGTTCTCGTCATCGGCCCAAGAATCCCACTGGCGGGCGAAGGCATAGACCAAGGCCACCGCGTGACGCGCATCACGCGGCAGTAAGGGCAATGCGGCGCGGAAGGAGCCACTGAGGCGCGGCGGCGGCATTCTTGGCGGAAAACAAGCGGACCAAGCCGAAGCAAGGGCATCGGTCGCGCGTAAGCGTCGCCCCCCATTCAGCGCCTGCATCTGCCGCCGCGCCGCCATCACGGTGGCCGCTGCCTGCCGCCGTAAACCGGGGGACCGAATGAGGAGCGGTAACGCCTCCGCCTGCCGCAGCAGGGCGGGCAGCAGCGCCGTTACGGCAGGGACCGTTGCCATCGGCAGATAGGGCCGCCCCCAACGTAAGGTATCGCCGCCATCATCGCGGAGGTGGTTAAGCAGTTGCAGCAGCAGGCACAGCGCGTCGCTTGCTGCAAACAGCAGCGGCGATTCGCCGTGCAGCCGCAGTAAGAAGCGCCCCACAGGCTCCGACGAGGCCCGGCAGGCCGCGACGACCGCATCATAATCCTCCGGCAGTTGCCCGCGCGCGTCGGCCTCGAAGGCTGGTAACAGCGCCTCGAACGCTTCCAACGCCGGGGGGCAAAACGCCAGGGCCGTGCGCGCCTCGGCGGCAACGTGCGCGAGACCGTCCAGCCGCGCTGGTATCGTTAGAGCCGGGTCGGCCCGATCTGCCCAATCGTCGGCGCTTCGGGCACTCCGATAGAAAGCCAAAATTGCCGCCCGCTCCCGCCCGGCAAGCCAGCGCAGGGCAACCGGAAAGGACTCCTGTCTGGCGGTTTTGCCCGGCAAAGAGGGGGGCTTGGCAGTAAGACTGAGGAAAGATGCGCGCATGGGCCATAGCATAGCATCAAGCGATGCCTTCGTCCCCGTTTTGCCTCTTGTTTGCCGCAATCCCTTGTGCAGTATGCCGTGAGACGCCGGACCCATTCCGGTTACGCCATCGCCGATCCAAAGGATCCTTGGACCATGCTGCTCGCTTCTCCCCGCACCCCGTTCCTGGCCGGACTTATGCTGTCGGCGGCCCTGCTTATGTCGGCCCCGGTATCGGCACAGACCATCGGCGAGTTCCTGAAGCAGCCCGCACCCCAGGATGATCCCGTTATCGCCCGCGCGGGTACGACCGATATTCGCCGTTCGGACCTAATGCGGTCGCTCGATGGATTGCCGCCGCAGGTGCAGCAAATGCCGATGCAAACCGTCTATCCGCTAATCCTCGACCGGCTGGTTGATGGCAAGCTGATCGCAGGGGCCGCGCGCGCGCAAAAACTGAACGATGATCCCGAAGTAAAACGCAAGCTGGCCGATTACGAAGATCGCATTGTTCAGGAAATCTACCTCAATCGCGCCGTGGCAGCGAAGGTGGATACTAAGGCGCTGGACACCCGCTATCAGCAGTTCCTTAAAGATAATCCGCAACAGGAAGAAGTGCGCGCCCGCCATATTCTTGTCGCCAGCGAAGCTGTTGCTAAAGAAATTATTGCTGATCTCAAGAAGGGCGGCGATTTCGCGGCCCTCGCCAAAGCCAAATCCACGGATGGCTCGGCTAAAGAAGGCGGCGATTTAGGCTTCTTCACCCGCGAAGACATGGTGCCAGAGTTTTCCGAAGCCGCCTTTGGACTGAAGCCGAATGAATTCACGCAAGAGCCGGTAAAAAGCCAGTTCGGCTGGCACGTGATTAAACTGGAACAGCGCCGCCAAACGGCAGCCCCGGCCTTGGCCGACGTGCGCGATCAGCTAACCTCCGAAATGTCGCAAGAAATGATTACTAAGATCGTTGAAGACCTGCGGAAGACGGCGAAGATCGAGAAATTCGATATCGACGGCAAGCCGCTGCCCGCCGCCCAATAGTTAAGCTAAAATCCCAGCCGCGAAAGCCCCACCGATGGCCAAGACCGTCTCGCCGCTCGCCCCTGCCGTCTTCCCAAAACTGTTGCCGATTGCAGGCGTTCGCCTCGCGTCGGGCGCAGTCGGCGTGCGCTATCAGGGCCGCACCGATGTGTTTCTGGCGGAACTTGCCGCCGGAACCACTGTGGCGGGGGTTTATACCAAATCCCTCACGCGCTCGGCCCCGGTGGATTGGTGCCGGGAAGCGCAGAAGGGCGGCACGGCGCGGGCGATTGTGGTGAACTCCGGCAACTCCAATGCTTTCACGGGGAAAGCCGGGTGGGCGTCGGTAGAGCGTACGGCGAGCGCTGCGGCGGCGCTGTTAGGCTGCAAGCCTGCGGAAGTCTTCATCGCCTCAACAGGGGTTATCGGCGAGCCGTTACCGGATCATAGGATCACCGAAGGTCTGCCCGCGATTGCGGCAACCTTGGCAGGCGATGCCTGGCAAGCCGCTGCCGAAGCAATCATGACCACCGACACCTTCCCGAAAGCCGCGACCGCGACTGCCGAGATCGACGGCGTTACGGTGCTCATCAACGGCATTTGCAAAGGCTCCGGCATGATTGCGCCGGATATGGCCACCATGCTCGGCTTTCTGTTCACCGATGCCGCCATCAGCGCCGAAGCCTTGCAAGATTTGCTCTCGCCCGCCTCCGAGAAAAGTTTCAACTGCATTACGGTCGATAGCGACACCTCCACCTCCGACACTGTCGTGCTGTGCGCGACGGGCAAGGCCGGTAACGCCCCGATTGCTGACGCGGCAGACCCGCGCGCGACCAGCTTCCGCGCCGCGCTGAACGCGGTGTGTATCGACCTTGCCCAGCAACTCGCCCGCGATGGCGAAGGCGCGCAGAAGTTCGTGACGGTGGATGTAACGGGGGCCGTGTCGGACATTTCGGCCAAAGTGGTGGCGCTCGCTATCGCCAACTCACCGCTGGTCAAAACTGCCATTGCCGGGGAAGACGCCAACTGGGGCCGCGTGGTTATGGCGGTAGGGAAGGCCGGGCAACCGGCGGATCGCGATAAGCTCTCCATCTGGTTCGGCGGCTATAGCGTGGCGAAAGACGGGCAGCGCGTGGAAGGCTATGACGAGGCCCCGATCAACGCCCACATGCAGGGCAAAGACGTGCAGTTGACGGTCGATCTTGGCCTGGGTAGCGGCACCGCCCGCGTTTGGACCTGCGATCTGACCCACGGCTATATCGACATCAATGGCAGCTATCGGAGCTGATCCGCTGCTGCCGCAGCCTCTCCTCGATACGGCCCGCCTGCGCCTCCGGTCCCTCAAGCCGGGAGATTTGCCGCGCATTGCGATGCTGGCCAATGATGCTGATATTTCCGACCGCACGGCGGCTATTCCGCACCCCTACAAACCCCATCACGCCGAATATTGGCTGACCAATAGCCGGGCGGAGCGGGAGCGCGGAGAGGCAATTACCTACGCGATTGCGCTGAAAGACACTGATGAGTTCATCGGTGGTGTTTCGCTCACGCTCATGGCCGGGCCAGAACGGGCTATTTTGCTCGGCTACTGGCTAGGGCGGGCGTATTGGGGCCAGGGCTATGCGACAGAAGCCGTGCGCCGCGCGCTGCACTTCGTCTTCACTGACCTCGATCGCGTGTCGGCCTATGCCTTAGTGCTACCAGGGAATGAAGCCTCCCTCAGCGTGCTTGATAAGCTGGGGTTCGAGCCGTGCGGGACCGAAAACCTGCCCGCCGAAGAGCATTGCCGCCCCGCGTTTGGTCGCCGCGTGGCGCGCGCCGATTTTCTGGCAGCCCAACCGGTGAAACGCACGCTGTTCGTGGTCGCGGCGGCGTTGATTGATGATGACGGGCGGATTTTGCTGGCCCAGCGCCCGGACGGCAAAGCAATGGCCGGTCTGTGGGAGTTCCCCGGCGGCAAAGTCTCCGATGGCGAAACGCCGGAAGCGGCGCTAGTGCGGGAGTTGAAGGAGGAGTTGGGGATTTCCGTCCGCCCGTCCTGCCTCGCGCCCTTCGCCTTTGCCTCACACACTTACCCAGATTTCCACCTGCTGATGCCGCTCTACCTCTGCCGCGTGTGGGAGGGTGAGCCGCAGGGCCACGAAGGCCAAGCCCTCGCCTGGGTCCGGCCAACACGATTGCACGACTATGCTATGCCGCCTGCGGATGTGCCGCTGGTGGCGCAGTTGCGGGCGATGCTGTAGACCGTTGTTCAGTGAGTTCGATTGTAACAAAGGGGCCGGGAAAACTTCCCAGCCCCTTTTAAGCACCCTACTTCGCAGGCAACGCCCCCGCGTTCGGGGCGTTGAAGAAGCGGAAGAAGCTGCTGTCGGGCGACAGCACCAGCGTTGAATCGCCCTGCCCTAAAGCCGTCCGGTAAGCTTGCATCGAACGGTAGAAGGCGAAGAACTGCGGGTCTTGGCCAAAAGCATCGGCGTAAACTTGCACGGCTTTGGCTTCGCCCTCGCCTCGGGTCGATTGCGCTTCCGATTGGGCGGTTGCGATAATCACCGTGCGGTCGCGGTCGGCCCGGCTGCGGATTTGCTGGGCGATTTCTTGGCCTTGGGCGCGCAACTCCTTCGCCTCCCGGTCGCGTTCCGAGCGCATCCGTTGGAACACAGCGGCGCTGGTTTGATCGGGCAGATCAGCCCGGCGCAGGCGTACGTCGATGATTTCGACGCCGTAGGTTTTCGCCCGCTCGTCCACTTCCTTTTGGATTTCCGTCATCAGGGCTTCGCGCCCGTTCGACAGAATCGTGCTCATCTGCGCCGCCCCCAGCACGCGCCGGATGGAGGTATTGATGATCGGCGCAATACGCGACTGCGCCCCTACCTCGTCGCGGACGTTCTGATAGAAGGCCAGCGGATCGACAATGCGGTACCGCGAGTAGGCATCGACCGTAATGCGCTTTTGGTCGCCCAGAATCACTTCCTGAGTGGGCGGATCCACTTCCAGTAGCATTTTATCGTAGAAGCGCACGTCTTGCATAAATGGGATCTTCACCTGAAGCCCTGGCTCCCGCACAACGCGCACCGGGTTCCCGAACTGGGTAACGAGGGCTTGCTGGTACTGCGGCAGAATGAAGAAAGTGCGCGTAACGGTGAACAGAATTACGACGGCAAGGCCCGCCGCGATGATAAGCGTGCGCTGGTTCATGGCTTAACTCCCGTCGTATCGACCACAGGCGGGGCGAGACGCTTCAACTCCGGCAGCGGCAAATAGGGCAGAACGCCCTGGCCACCAGACTTGCTGTCGATAATGATTTTCTGGTTGTTCTTCAGCACTTCTTCCATCGTTTCCAGATAGAGGCGCTGCGTGGTCACGTCTTTTGAAACCTTGTAGCTCTCGTAAACCGACAGGAAGCGATTGGCATCCCCTTCTGCCCGCTTAACCACTTCCTCGCGGAAGGCTTGCGCTTCCTGGATCAACCGTTCGGCATCGCCGCGCGCGCGCGGGATCATATCGTTCCGGTAAGCTTCGGCTTCGTTCCGCAAACGCTCGCGGTCGGACCGGGCGCGTTGGACTTCGTTAAAAGCATCGACCACTGGTTGCGGCGGATCGACCAAGGCAAGCTGAAGCTGGCGGATTTCAACACCAATGCCGTAGCTATCGACCAGTTGCTGCAACAGCACTTGCGTGTCGGCTTCTACCTTGCCACGCCCTTCGGTGAGCGCCTGCTGGATCGGCGTTTGCGCGATGATCTGGCGCATAACGCTTTCGGATGCAACGCGGATCAGCTTTTCCGGCTCGCGCGCGGTAAACAGATACGCGCCAGCATCTTTAATACGCCACAACACGTTGAATTCAATATCAACGATATTTTCATCGCCGGTGAGCATCAGGGTTTCCCCCGTCTCGCCGCTGGCCCTACCCGAGCGCGGATCAAGCGCAACACGCTTGCCAACACTCAGCAAATTGTCGCGCGTGACCGATGGGCGCTCGACAGTCTGAATCGGGCTAGGCCAATGCCAATTGAGGCCGGAGGATGTCGTATCGGTCCAGCGCCCGAAGGTTAAGACCACGCCCTGTTGATCCGGCTCAACGCGGTAAAAACCGCTTGCCAGCCACACGCCGATACCGATGAGGACGGCAAGGCCAATGCCGCGCGCCGACCCGAAACCGCCCGGCAGCATTGATCCCATTTCCCGGCCCTTCCGCAGCAGGCTATCCAGGTCCGGCCCATTGTTGCCCCACGGCGGGGTTGGCCCGCGTGAGCCAGAACCCCGCCCTGGGTTGCCGCTCGGCCCATTACCCGGATTGCCGTTATTGGCCCCCCACGGGTTGATCGGCTCGTTCTCGTCGCCGCCCTTAGCGGGATCGCCGGGGTTGTTTTTACCGGTTTCCCCCTTGTTGGGATCGCCCTTATTGGGGCCACCGCCCCAAGGTCCGCCGGAGTTATTGTTCCAAGACATCCGTTTTGCTTCCCTCCTGCTGCACGCGCGCTTTTCAGCAACGGTCGCGCACCGTATATCATTCCTGCAAGATCTTCCCGATGCATATGTGAAGATTCACAGGAGAAAACAAGCATGGCTTCCCCCACGAATGACGATGTTCCCGCCTCGTTGCCAACAGAAGCGACGATTCGGGCCGCGCTCGACCGTGTAACCCTGCCGCAGTCGTCCCAAGGGTTGATCGCCGCTGGGCGGATAGAGGGGTTGGTGGTCCGCGAGGGCAATGTGGTTTTCGGCATTTCCATCGACCCCAAAGAGGCCAATGTGATGGAACCCGTGCGCCGCACCGCCGAACAAGCCGCGCTGGCCGTGCCGGGCGTGCGCTCGGTCAGCGCAGTGCTCACGGCAGAGCGGAGCGCCGCTGCGCCCCCCCCCCAACCTGGCACCAACGCCCGTCCGTCGCTCCTCCCCAGCGTTGCTGCTGTCGTGGCCGTCGCTTCGGGCAAGGGCGGCGTGGGAAAATCCACCACTGCCACCAATCTCGCCGTAGCCTTGGCCCAATCGGGCCTGAAGGTTGGGCTGCTAGATGCCGATATTTTCGGCCCCTCCGCCCCGCGCATGATGGGCATTACCGCAAGGCCGGACCTGAACGCCGACAAAAAGCTGATTCCGCTCCAAGCTCACGGCGTTTCGGTCATGTCCATCGGTTTTCTGGTCGCGGAAGACAATGCGATGATCTGGCGCGGGCCAATGGTGATGGGCGCGCTAGAGCAGTTGATGCGCGACGTTGCTTGGGGGCCGCTGGACGTGATGATTATCGACATGCCCCCCGGCACGGGCGACGCGCAACTGACCATCGCCCAGCGCGTGCCGCTGGCAGGGGCCGTTATCGTTTCGACACCGCAGGATATAGCCTTGCTGGACGCACGGCGCGGGATTGCCATGTTCCGCCGTGTGGAGGTGCCGATTCTCGGTATCGTCGAGAATATGAGTTATTTCCTCTGCCCCAACTGCGGTCATCGGGCGGATATTTTCAGCCACGGCGGCGCGCATAAGGAAGCCGATACGCTGGGCGTGCCTTTCCTCGCCGAAATCCCGCTGGAGCCTGCGATCCGCGAGGCCTCCGATACCGGAACGCCGCTGGTGGTGAGCGCACCAGACAGCCAAAGCGCCGCCGTCTATCGCGGATTGGCCGAAAAAGTCCGCGCGCAGATTGGCGCTGCGGTGCGACCCGCGCCGACGATTAGGGGGGTGTGATCCCCCAAAGAAAAAACCCCGCGCCTTTCGCAAAGCGCGGGGTTTTCCAAGGATGAGCGACGCGCTGCTTACGCAGCGGTACCCTTCGGCTTACGCGCCACAACCTTTTCGGCGATACGCGCGGACTTGCCGCGACGGTCGCGCAGGTAATAGAGCTTCGCCCGGCGCACAGCACCGCGACGCACGACTTCAATACCAGCCAAACGCGGCGAGTAGAGCGGGAATACCCGCTCCACGCCTTCACCGTAGGAAATTTTCCGCACAGTGAAGTTGGAGTTGATACCGGAGTTCTTACGGGCAATTACCACGCCTTCATAGGCCTGGATACGCTCGCGCGTGCCTTCGATAACCTTCACCTTCACCTTTACGGTATCGCCAGGAGCGAAGACCGGGATGGGGTTTTCGGCAGTGAGCTTCGCGATCTGCTCTTGCTCAAGAGTCTGAATGATGTTCATAGCATCTTCCTTTAAGGGTCGAGAGAAGCCATCGGCCTTGCAGCCGGGGCTTATCGAGAGCAGCAGGGGGAATACTCCCCCTGCCGTGGAACGGCATAACTTAAAGCCCCGTGACGGCACGAAATTACTCCCGTGCCGGATTGGCACAAGGATTACTCCCGTGCCGGGACTGAACGGGCTTCAAAAGCCCGCATCAGATCGGGTCGGCGGGCACTGGTAACGGCTTCGGCTTGCGCCTGACGCCACCGCGCGATTTCCGCATGATTGCCGGAGAGCAGCACTGGGGGAACCCCCCGCCCGGCCCAATCGGCAGGGCGGGTATAGTGCGGATACTCTAGCAACCCGTGCGAAAAACTTTCTTCCGCCGTAGTCTCTTCATTGCCCATAACGCCGGGAAGCAAACGGATACAGGCATCTAAGAGAACCAGTGCCGCAGGCTCCCCGCCCGACAGCACGTAATCCCCCAGGCTAACCTCTTCCATCTCCCAAGCCTCCAAAACCCGTTGATCGACGCCTTCATAGCGCCCACACAGCAGGATCGGACCAGGGCCTTCCGCCAGCGCCATCACGCGCGCTTGCGTTAATTGGGTGCCGCGCGGCGAGAGGTAGAGGATTGGGCGAGGCGAGCTTTCCGTTACTAGAGAGCGCAGAGCGCTGTCGATCACATCGGGCCGCATCACCAACCCTGCGCCGCCGCCGAAGGGCGAATCATCGACGCTGGCGTGCCGGTCGGTGGCGAAATCCCGAATCTGGACCGCCTCGATCCGAACCCGGTTCGCCGCCAAGGCTTTACCTGCTAAAGAATGCCCGAGCACGCCCGGAAACATCTCGGGGAACAGCGTTAAGACCGTTGCGGTCCAAGGTTCGGCAGCCGTCATGCCGCCTCACCCGAATCAGTCTCGGTCTCATCATCCCCGCCGCGCCCCGGCTCGCCCACCACGTCTTCGGGCAGGCGGACAGTCAGGCGGCGCTCGGCAATCGAAATCACCGGCACCACGGCCTTGGTGAACGGCAGGTAGAACCCGCCTTTCGGGCCGTTAACCACTTCCAGCACGTCCCCCGCGCCGAAATCATGGATTGCCCGCACTTGGCCTAAACGGTCGCCCGCCTCGGTTACGCACAGACAGCCGATGAGATCGGCATGGTAGAAATCGTCAGCCTCGCCTAAATCGGGCAGAACCGCCCGGTCCACGTAAAGCCGACGCCCGTTGAGCGCTTGCGCCGTGTCGCGGTCTTCAACCCCCGTAACGCGCACGACCAGAACATCGCCTTTGCTGCCTTTGGGGGCTTGCCCGCCAGCGGCCAGACGAAATTCGCAGCCCTGCTCGTCGTGCAACGGCTGATAGCGCAACACGTCTTTCGGCACGCCGGTATAGCTGTGCAACCGCACCAAACCACGCACCCCTTGCGCCCCGGCAAACTGGCCGACGCACAAACGGTTAGAGGGGTTGGACGCTTGCGCCATTCCCAGCGCGCCGGATCAAAAAACTACTCAGCCGCCGCCGCAGCAGCGGCCTTTTCGGCAGCCGCCGCAGTGGCCTTAGCGCGCTCTTGCGCTTTCTTCTTCGGGGCCGATTTGGTGGGGGTGTCGCGATAGACAGGGGCTGCGATCAGACCGACTTTACCGAGGAACCGGGCCACACGATCCGTCGGCTGTGCGCCCACCGAGAGCCAATGCTTAATGCGCTCTTGGTCAAGATGCAGACGATCGGGATGATCCTGGGCAACCATCGGGTTGTAGGCACCGACCTTTTCGATGAAACGGCCATCGCGCGGCGAGGTCGCTTCGGCGATCACGATGCGATAGTACGGACGCTTCTTGGCACCACCACGGGTCAGGCGAATCTTAAGAGACATTGAGCAACTTCCTTACAAGGTCTAAAATAATACACAAGGGTTTTCCGCCCGAAAGCGACCACCCGTTTCAGAGGAACCAGGTTAGGCTTTCATCGCGGAAAGCCGCCCTTGCCCATCATATTTTGAAGCTGCGGCATCATGCGGTTGAGCTTGCCGGATTTGCCCATCGCCTGAACCTGCTTCATCATTTTCTGCATATCGCCGAACTGCTTCATCAGCCGGTTGACATCGGCCACACTGGTGCCGGAGCCGTTGGCGATGCGAACGCGGCGTTTAGCGTTCAGCACTTTCGGGTCGCGCCGTTCGGCCTTGGTCATGGAGAGGATGATCGCCTCTTGGCGCTTCAGCATCCCATCGTCGATCTTGGCTTCGGACAGTTGCTTTTTGACTTTGGCGACGCCCGGCAACATGCCCATCAGCCCGCCCATACCGCCCATTTTTTTGAGCTGACGCAGTTGCGACAGGAAATCTTCGAGATCGAAGGTGCCCTTCTGCATTTTGGCGGCGAGCTTTTCGGCCTCGGCCTGATCGAGGGTCGCCACGGCCTTTTCGACCAAGCTAACGACATCGCCCATGCCCAAGATGCGCCCGGCAATGCGATCCGGGTGGAAATCTTCCAGCGCATCCATTTTTTCGCCGGTGCCGAGCAGCTTGATCGGCTTGCCCGTGATCGACCGCATCGCAAGGGCGGCACCGCCGCGCGCATCGCCGTCGATCCGGGTGAGCATGATGCCCGACAGGCCAACGCGCTCGTTGAAGATGCGCGCCGTGTTCACCGCGTCTTGCCCGGTCATGGCGTCGGCGACGAGCAGCGTTTCCGCCGGGTGCGTCGCGTCGCGGACGGCTTCGACTTCGAGCATCAGCGCATCGTCGATGGACAGGCGACCCGCCGTATCCAGCATCAGCACATCATAGCCTTCGGTCTTTGCCATCGTCAGCGCGCGTTTGGCGATTTCGAGAGGCTGTTGACCTGCGACGATGGGCAAGGTCGCTACCGAAACCTGACGCCCCAGAACCGCCAACTGCTCTTGCGCCGCCGGACGGGCCACATCGAGCGACGCCATCAGCACTTTTTTGCGGTCGCGCTCGGACAAGCGTTTGGCGATTTTCGCTGTGCTCGTGGTCTTCCCCGAACCTTGCAGGCCGACCATCATCACCACAACCGGGGCAGCGGCCACCAGATCGAGGGTTTGAACCGTGCCGCCCAGCAACTCGATCAGATGATCGTGAACGATCTTGACGACCATCTGACCGGGAGTGATTGATTTAACCACCTCCGCCCCAACGGCGCGTTCTTTAACCGAATTGATGAAGTCTTTAACAACGGGCAGCGCTACATCGGCTTCCAACAGCGCAATCCGCACTTCGCGCAGAGCCTCGTTCACGTCGGACTCGGAGAGAGCGCCGCGCTTTTTAAGCCGGTCGAAAACCTCCCCTAACCGCGTACTCAGCCCGTCGAACATGCTGTCTGCTTACCCATTCCCACAAAACAAAAAGCGCCGGTGCGCGATACTCGCGAACCGGCGAGGATCTTCCCCTCGGGAAAACCCTTCGATAAGATGGCAGCACATAGCGCTTTTGATGTCTTGAGTCAAACAGACTCGCGCCGCACGCTTTGGGAGTTTATGTGGCTACCCCAATCCCCTCGCCGAATACCGCCCCGGCCCTGCTTGCCGCGCCAGAGGATCAGCAGGAGTTGTTTACCACGCTGCTGGACGGTAGCAATCAGGCGATCTTGATTCATGATCGGCTGGAGCCGCTCTACGCAAACCCCAGGTTTGCGCGCCTTTTAGGCTTCGAGACCCCGGAGGACGTGATTGCCGCAGGGTGGCTCGATGAGCTTATCCCCATTCAACGCCTTGTGCGCGCCTTCGTTGTGTGGAGCCGAGTGCTGGAAAGCGGCCAGCCGGTGACACTCACCGAGGTGAAGGGCTTTAACCGTCAGGGGGCGGAAATTTTTGTCGATATTCACACGCGCCCGATCCAGTGGCAGGGACGGACCGTAATTTTCTCCAGCCTCTACGATGTTACCGCCCGGTCGCACGCCAAGCGCGATTTAGAGCGCGCCTATTTGCGCTACCGCCAACTCGCCGAATCCGCCCATGACGTGTTTTGGGATATGACCGCCGACGGCAGGCTAACCAATGTTGAAGGCGGCGACGATTTGGGCCACGCCTTTAGCCTGTGTTTGGGCGACCCCTGGCTCGATCATGTGCCGGTGGACGCGCGCGACGAGAACGCAATTACCGCCCTAAAAACCGCCTTTCACACAGGGCGGGCCTTTCGCACTCAAACGATTCCCTTCGATCTCGGCCCACTCGGGCGGCGGCTCATCGAAATAAACGGCGTGCCGGTCTTCGACGAAGCCAACACGCTCATCGGCTTTCGCGGCACCTTCCGCGACGAAACCGGGGCGGAGCAAGCCCGGCGCGAGGGTGAATTGCAGCGCAATCTGGCCGCCCTGGGGCGCGTTTCCGGCGGGGTTGCTCACGAAATCAATAATCTGCTGCAACCCATTCTCACCTTCTCCCGTCTTGCCGCCGATAGGGCCACCACGGAGCGGGACCGGGAGGCGATGCAAACCATTCTTGCCAGCGCTCGCCAAGCCCGCGACATTGTGAAAACCGTGCTGGAATTCGCCCGCCCGCGCAATGCGAGCGGGAGGGCCAGCGGGCTTGCGACGGTTCCCGACCCGCTGGCAGTGATTGACCGGGAAGTGCGAATTCTGGCCACGTTCGCGCCAGAAGTTCAGGTCAGCGTCTCCCATACCCCCGGCGACCATCGGGCGATTATCGGCACTGCTGCCGAGCTTGGGCAAATCATTGCCAATCTGGTCAAGAATGCCTTTGAAGCGATGGAAGACCGAGGCCGCGTTATTCTCACCACGGCGTCCAGCCCGGACGGCAAGGCGCTGGCGCTAACCTGTGCCGACAGCGGCCCCGGTATGAGCGAAACCGTGCGAGCACGCATATTCGAGCCTTTTTTCACCACGAAGGAGTTTGGCAAAGGCACGGGCCTGGGGTTGTCGATTATCTATGGCATTGTAAGGCGCTGGGGCGGAACCATTCGCTGCGAGAGTATGCCCGGCACAGGAACTCGCTTTATGCTGATTTTACCCTATGCCGAGACTTAGAGCCGCGCGCCTTAACTCTGGCGCGGCTCTAAAAGCCGCATCAGGCGTGTTTGACACGCCAAGCGCGTCGGGTGAGGCGGCGGCCAAGCGCTTGGCGCGTCAACGCACCTGGCGGCGAGGGCTAAAAGAAAGCGAGAGCATCGTGCGTCATAGTTGACGCACGATGCTCTAGATCGGCGGACGATAAATCATCAGCCGCTCTAATACCTTCCCTGCCTACCAGATTCATCTTAGAGTGTGTGTGTAACTCGACCAACGATTAGGCCAGCGCCCCATGACCGAGGCTTCCGCATCGCTTTCCATCTTGATTGTTGAAGACGTGACCGCTGTGCGGGAGGCGATTGCGCTGATCTTGCTGGATGCAGGGCACCGGGTTGAGCGCGCCGAAAATGGCGCACAGGCGGAAGTCCTGCTCCGCGACCCGCAGCATCGGTTTGATGTCGTGGTCACGGATTTGTGGATGCCGGAGGTGGACGGGTTGCAACTACTCGCCCGTTGGCGCACGGCTCGGCCCGAGACGCGCTTCGTCGTCGTTTCCGGGGGATCGCGCAGTATGCCGTTGGAAGTCTCCACCGCCGCCGCCGAAGCGCGTGGGGCGGATGCGGTGGTGTTTAAGCCCTTCGAGCCAGAAGAGTTACTGGCAGCGCTTACTCCATCTGGCCAGAACGATTAACCCGAGGGTAAAAGCCGATCACGCCGTCTGAGGGCTGGGCCGCAGTGGTTTGGCCGGAAGCCGTTTGGCCCGAATCCGTTTTGGCAGGCTCGTTGGCCAGCGGAACGGGGTGAATGCCGGGACGCAGCCGCTCTGGCTCCGAAGGTGCCGAGGCGGGCGCGGGATCGTCCTCCGCCGAGGCAACGCCCCGTGCAGGCAAGCGGCGCAACACGCCCTCTGCGGCTTCGATCAAGCTGCCTCGCAAAATTGGCTCAAGCAGGGCCACCGCCCGCCCAATTTCGTTTAAGGGATCGTCCGCGATACGCTGGCGGCCCTTTACGGTCAGATCAATCCGCAGAATTTTGCCCCGCCCCGGCATTTTATTGCTCGTGACATAGCCTTTACCAATCAGCGCTTTCACGGTCTGCCAGGACGTACCGAGGGAGGCCCCGACGAAAGCCGCGAAGGCAGAGACCGTGCGCGCTTCCGCCCCCGCGCGCGAAAAATAGCGTAATGCCGACCATTGCGCCGGATGCAGCCCGGTCGCCCATGCCGCCGCATCGGCACGTCGGCCAATTTGATCGAGAAGCGCTGCTATCGCCATGCTCTGACGATCCGGCGGCGGTTGTGCCATTCCTGCGGCACCAAGCGCCCCTGAAGGGGGCGGAGTGGACTCCATGCGCCACGCCCTTTGCTCTGTCTTCGTTATCTAAGTCCAACTCTACTCTGCGGAGCTAGACTATATCTCTCTTCATTATCATCAAGGCTTAGGGGGTCTGTCGAGAAAATTACAGCAAAACGCCCCCAAGCCTGCGATACCCTTAAAGGAGATTGGCGGTTTTTAAGCGCTGGGAGGCTTCTGCCGCGCGGGCTTCGCGCAGGCCCTGTTCTAACTTGGCGGCCCCGTCTTTATCGTCATCGCGGCGGGTGCGTGCGTCGGCAGCGGTCACGCGCCCATCGCCATCGGTATCCTTGCCCGTAAGGGCATCGCCAACGCCTTCGGTCGTTTCGAGCGCCGCCATGGTGAGCATGGTGAGGAAGGTTGCGTTCGACAGGCCCGTGGGCAACGAGGCAATTGTATCGTTTTCGGCAGAGGGGGCGTGCGGCAAGAAGCGCACATACTCCTGACGCGGCCCCTGCATTGTGCTGGGCGCAGGCTTATTGGCGCGCGGCCCCGCTACAGCCGCTCCACCCTCTTCCAGAGCCGCAAAGCTCTCGGCCTTCTTTTCAATCGACCGGCTGAACATACGGAACACTTCGCCCACGGTGCGCGGGCGGCCTGTTTCCTTATCGTAGAACACGCCGCGATTGGACGACGCCGCTTCCGGCATCAGCTTAGCTGCGGGTAAATCGGCGTTGCGGTCCACCGCTGCCAGAAACTTGGTTGCCCCTTGCGCGCCCAAGAAATGCGCCAAATACATCTCCGCCCCGCCGACCGAACGGTTCAGATTACGCTCCAGCGTTTCCTTATTACCCAAGGCGAATTCCGCGCCGATGACGGCGGCGACCTTGGCATCTTTCCGCAAATTAAGAATCTCTTGCTTCATGTCCGGGTCGCGTACGCTAAACCCGCCCTTGCCATTGGCCTCGATGGCTTTGGCATACTGCCCAAGACCATGCTTGCCGCCATGTTCCTTGACCATCTGCATCCAGGTGGAGTCGAGGAACTGATAAAGGCCGGTCGCCGTGCTCGTTGAAGCCTTGGCATCGGTATTAAAGCTGCTTTCCTGGGCGGCCTGGGCCATGAGATAGGAGAAATTTACCCCTGTCTTTTTAGCAGCCTGGCGAATGCCCGACAGCACATCGCCTTCAATCTTATAGCCTGCAACTTGCTGCGTCTCGGCCCCACGCTCCGTTTTGGAGCCTGCTGCCTTTTGCGCGAGTGCTTTTTGCCCGAGAGCGGAGTTGCCGACTGCCATTGGTCCTGTCCCTTTGCTAGCGTTTGGACAGTAGCAAAGAACACCGCCCCATTTCAGCCGGAATTATTTACCCAGCGGTATTACCCCGACTAAGGTTTTTCCCTGGCTCTCTTCGAGGACAGGCGCGCGGTCTGCAATCTCCCGCACGAGCTTTGCTTTAACCGCCGCCGAAAAACTATTGAAGCCTTCGGCGATTTGCAGAAAGGCCCCCGGCCCGCCGATCACCTCATCCCGAAAGAACCCCGGCAGGTCGAGGACAACACGCCCGAAAGTTGGCTTATCGTTCACAATCGGTAGCGCGTTGATGATGATGCCTTTTTCCACGGCTATATCGCGAAACGGACCCGGCGGGCCGCCAGAGCTATTGCGCCCATCGCCCGAAATATCAATGACCTGCCGCAAGCCTTCGTGCGGGGCGGCATCAAGCAGCGCCACCGACGCCGCAATCGCCGCGCCAACGGCAGTACGCTCGCCAAAGGGGCGCGGTACGGTTCGCAGAACGGCGGCGATTTTGTGGGCGGGAGCCGCGCTGTCAATCACTGTCCACGGGATAATCACGGTCTGCAAACTCGCGCCGGACCATTCCATATAAGTCACGGCAATCGCCCCGATTGGGCCGGAACGAATAGCATTAATGACCGTAGGGTCCGACAGCGCTTGGGCATAGCCCTCGCGCTGAAGGGTAAACTCCTCCTCATCAATCGAGCGCGACACATCGACGGCCAGCACCAGCAGGAGATCGACCACCCGCGCCTGCGCCGCTGCAACGGGCAGGAGCGCCGCCAGCATCAGAACCATCCAGAACCGCCGCATGGATCCACCCCCCACCACAAGAACCCCCGCCCTCAGCCTGCGACGGGTTAATCCTTAACGCAAGATATTCCGCAGTGCTTATAGTTCGGCGCGGGAGGCGCGCGAAACCCTCTTGATCTTCAGCGGAGCTTGCTTCCACGCTGATGTACTTGAATTTTTGCGATCAAGAGGCCCCGAATGCAGATCGTCTATTCCCCCCTGCACGCGCGCCACGATGGCGGCATGGAGTTGCACCGGGGCGAACTGGTGCCCTGCTTCGAGATGCCGGTCAGGGCCGAGTATATTCTTTCCGCCGTGCAGGCAGCGGGCTTCCCGGTAACGGCCCCGCGCGCGTTTGGCTTGGAGCCGATCTTGCGGGTGCACGACACCGCGTTCGTCAGCTTCCTGCAAACCGCCTTCGACCAGTGGATTGCTGCGGGAAAGGACGGGTTTATGCTCCCCAGCGGGTTTGCCGCGCGCAGTATGCGCCAAGACATCATCCCCTCTGGCATCAACGGCAAGCTCGGCCATTACGCCTATGACGCGGGCACCCCGATTGTCGCAGGCACGTGGGATGCCGCCTATGCGGGCGCGCAATCGGCCCTTACCGCCGCAGCGTTAGTGGCGGATGGGGCGCCCGCCGCCTATGCCCTCTGTCGTCCGCCGGGCCATCACGCCGGGCACGCGACTTACGGCGGCTACTGCTTTCTCAATAATGCCGCGATTGCCGCCCAGTCTTTACGCGATCAAGGCCGGGCGCGGGTGGCAGTGCTCGATGTCGATTATCACCACGGCAATGGCACCCAGGATATTTTTTGGGAGCGTTCGGACGTGCTGACCGTCTCGATTCACGGAACCCCCGACACCGAATATCCGTTCTTCCAAGGGTATGCGGACGAGCGCGGCGCGGGCGACGGCCTCGGCTTCAACCATAACATCCCCCTGCCGCGCGGCACCGAGTGGGACACGTGGCGCGCCGCCTTGACCGAGGCGATCAAGAGGGTCCGCGCTTTTGCGCCCGACGCCCTGGTCGTTTCCTTGGGCGTTGACACCTACGAGCACGACCCGATTAGCGCCTTCAAACTGAAAGAGAGCCACTACCCGTTAATGGGCGCGGCGATTGCAGACCTCGGGCTGCCCACGGTTTTCGTGCAGGAAGGCGGTTATGCGGTCGAGGAAATCGGGCGAAACGTGGCGGGGGTGTTGACGGGGTTTGAGACCCAAGGAGCGCACGCATGAGTCTAAAAAACCCACCCCACCCCGGCTTCTCGGTTCGGGAAGACTGCCTGGAGCCGTTGAACCTGAGCATTGCGGGAACCGCCAAACACCTCGGCGTGAGCCGGAAATATCTCTCCGCTCTCGTGAAAGGCCAGACGGGCTTCTCGCCCGAAATGGCGATTCGGCTGGATAAGGCTTTCGGCGGCGGGGCCGAAACCTGGTATCGGCTGCAAGCGGCCTATGATCTCGCGCAGGCGATGCGCCATGCGGATGAGATCAAGGTGGCGCGTTTCACGGAAACGGCGCAGGTCCGCCAACCTGCGCCGCTCGCGCCTCCCTAACTCTTTCTTCTTATTTTTGGGGGATGGGGCCGGTTGATCCGGCCTTACCGTCCCCATAGCCTACCTACCAAGGGATGTAGGGGGCGGAGAAAAACCCCCGCCGCGTTTTAAGGTTGGCGGCGTAGAAACGTCGCCGGTCTCAGCCGGTTGGTCCGGCCTTGGTATCGGGAGCGCTGCCGATTACTCGGCAGCGGCAGCCGTATCGTGGAACTGCTCGGTTTCGGTCGAACCCGCCATGGCCGTCGTGGAGCTCGTGCCGCCGGAGATGGCGACCGACACGGCATCGAAGTAGCCCGTGCCCACTTCGCGCTGGTGGCGGGTGGCCGTGTAGCCATCGGCCTCTGCCGCAAATTCCGCTGCTTGCAGTTCGGAGTAAGCCTTCATGCCGCTTTCCTTATAGCCTTTGGCGAGCTGGAAAGTGGCGAAGTTGAGGCTGTGGAAGCCTGCCAGCGTAACGAACTGGAAGCGGTAGCCCATCGCGCCAAGCTCGCGCTGATATTTGGCGATGGTGGCATCGTCCAGCTTCTTCTTCCAGTTGAAGGACGGCGAGCAGTTGTAAGCCAGCAGCTTGCCGGGGAACTTCGCGTGAATGGCTTCGGCGAACTGGCGCGCTTCATCAAGGTTCGGCTCGGAGGTTTCCCACCAAACGAGATCGGCATAGGGCGCAAAGCTAAGGCCGCGCGCAATGGCGTGCTGTACGCCAACCTCGGCCCCCTGCTTCAGGCGGAAGAAGCCTTCCGGGGTACGCTCTCCCGTGAGAAACGGGTGATCGCGCGGGTCGATGTCGCTGGTGATAAGCTGCGCCGAATGGGCATCGGTGCGGGCGACCAGCAGGGTTTCGACGCCTTGAACATCGGCGGCGAGGCGCGCGGCGTTCAGCGTGCGGATGAACTGTTGCGTTGGCAGCAGCACTTTACCGCCCAAGTGACCGCATTTCTTTTCAGACGCAAGCTGGTCTTCAAAGTGAACCCCCGCCGCGCCCGCTTCGATCATCGACTTCATCAACTCGAAGGCGTTCAGCGGGCCACCGAAACCGGCTTCAGCATCGGCAACGATGGGCGCAAACCAATAGGTATCGTTCTTGCCTTCGGCATGGTGAATTTCGTCGGCGCGCTTCAGGCTGCGGTTGATGCGCTGCACAACTTCCGGCACGGAAGACGCCGGGTAGAGGCTTTGATCCGGGTACATTTGCCCGGCGTTATTCGCATCAGCAGCAACCTGCCAACCCGAGAGATAAATCGCCTTCAGGCCAGCCTTCACCATCTGCATCGCTTGATTGCCCGTGAAAGCACCCAGCGAGTTAATATAAGGCTCGTCATGCAGCAATTCCCACAGGCGTGCGGCACCAAGTGTCGCCAACGTATGCTGAATTTGCACAGAACCGCGCAAGCGTTTTACATCGGCTTCCGAGTAGTCGCGTTGAATGCCGCGCCAACGGTTAGCTTTTGAATCGGGAAGCGGAACGTGTTGACTGGTCATAGCGGAGGCTCCTAAGCATAAATATTGAGTGGTTTATGGGGCAGGCGGCTGTTCTTGGTGCGCCGCCGATGGGCTTATGAAGCGCTGGATTCTTCGCACCCGCAATAAGAACTTGCAAAGTTCGCAGAAGTGGTGAAAATTGATACTTCTTTACACATTTCAACAAGTATAATTGTAAAGAATTTTCATGGCTCAAAATACGACCCGTCTTGGCGGAAAACTCCGCCGCCTGCGCCAGTCGCAGAAGCTCACCCAGGCCCAAATGGCGGAAGCGTTGGGCCTGTCCGCCAGCTATCTCAATCTACTAGAACATAACCAGCGCGCTGTAACCGTGCCGGTGCTGCTCAAGCTGGCACAGCGCTTTGGCGTCGAGATCACCGATTTCACTGCCGATGACGATGGGCGCTTGGCGTCCGACCTCATGGAAGTCTTCGCCGATCCTTTATTCGACGGGCACGACCTGAAAACCGCCGACGTGGAAGAGCTGGTCAGTGCTGCGCCTGCGTTAGGCAAAGCCGTGCTCACGCTCTATCAAGCCTTTCGCGCGGGCGGCAGCGCTACCGCCGTGCCGGGTAGCGGCTTGGGTGAGGAGGGCGATGCCGCCATGCCCGTCGGGATGCCGTCCGAAGAGGTAACGGATTTTATCCAGGACCGTAAAAACTACTTCAAGGAACTGGAGGCCGCCGCCGATGCGCTCTGGCCTCAAGCGAGCTTAACGCCAGACGCGCTCTATAGCGGCCTCGTGCAGCATTTAAGCGAAGCCTATGCCGTCGATGTGATTATCGCCCCCGCCAGCGGATTGTTGCGCCAGTATGATCCGCGCACGCGCAAACTGGTGCTGTCGGAACTGCTGCCACGCGCCAGCCGAACTTTTCAGCTTGCCCATCAAATCGCCCTGCTGGGCCATAGGCCCTTGCTGGACCGGCTGGTCTCGGGCGGGAAATTCACCACGCAAGAGGCCGATACCCTCGCTCGCGTAGCCCTGGCCAACTACTTCGCCGCCGCCCTGGTGATGCCCTACGACCGTTTCCTCGCCGCCGCCCGCGAAACCCGCCACGATATTGAAACCCTGGAGCGGCGGTTCGATACCAGCTTCGAGCAGGTCTGCCACCGCCTCACCAGCCTGCGCCGCCCCGGCCAGCAAGGCGTGCCGTTCCATTTTCTGCGCGTTGATGGGGCCGGGAATATCTCGAAACGCTTTTCCGCCTCCGGTATTGCTATCGCCCGCTTTAGTGGGGCCTGCCCGCGCTGGAATGTCTATGATGCTTTCTCCACGCCCGGTCTGTTGCGCCGCCAAGTGAGCCGAATGCCGGACGGCGGAAGTTTCTTCTGCGTTGCCCGCACAGTCGATGGGGCTGGGCGGTCCACGTTGCGCGGAAACACTGCGCGCGGCGGCGGGCGGCACGCGATTGGCTTGGGCTGCGCTGTAACCTACGCCCGCGAAGTGATCTATGCCGATGGGCTTGATCTCGATGACCCGCACCTGATAACCCCCATCGGCGTGTCCTGCCGCGTTTGCCCGCGCAAAGATTGCGCCGACCGGGCGCATCCGTCCTTGCATCACCCCCTCAGTCTCGACGAAAATTGCCGCGCTTTGGCCACTTATATGTCTTCAGAAGGCTGATTTTTCTGCTCATGGCCCCTAAACCCGGTAAACGCCCCGATTTCCGCATGAAGATCGCAACAGCGATCCAGCAAGCCGATACGCGCTATTTTTTCGAGGATTACACTAAGCAGGCCGAAGCCGTGCTGCGAATGCTGGCTCAGGAAGGCTATGTGCTGGTGCCGGGTAAGCCGTCCGACGAGATCATCGAATACGCCAAAGATAATATGCCCTATGGCCGCCACCGCCCGGAAGATATGCTACGGGCGCTTTATTCGGTGTTCATGGATGCCGGGCGCGGGGCCGCGTTCAAACGCAAACCGCCGCCAGACGACGCGGAACCGCAATGAGCCGTAATTTTATTTCCAAAAATGCTTTGGAAAGACCCTTTCGCAGACCTGTCGAATTGGTTAATCTCTGCCCCTATACTGCCAACTTGGCAGGGGAGGATATGAGCGCGGAGGGCTTGATGGAGCAAGGACCGCCGCAGGCCGTGAGTGGCCGCGTCTTCTCGATCGTGATCGTGGATGACGCGCGGCCCAGCACTTTGCTGCTGAAAGCTGCCCTCGGCGAATACGCGCATCTGTCGATTACTCTGTTTACCGATCCGCTGGCGGCCCTGACCTGGATCGAAACCCATCGGCCCGATCTGATTATCACCGATTACGTGATGCCGGAGATGGATGGTATTGCGCTTGCCCGCCGCATTCGTGCCTTGCCCCACGGTAGCGCAGTGCCGATTATTATGGCGACGGCGCGGAACGATGCGGCAGTTCGCGCGCTCGCGCTCAGTGCTGGCATCAATGAATTTCTTGGTAAGCCCGTGGATGGTACGGAACTCCGCGCCCGCGTGCGGAATATGTTGCACTTGCGCGAGCAGCACGTACAGCTTCAGGAAGCCAACAACCGCCTACAATCTTTGAATAAAATGCTGGCGCTTGAAATTGAACAACGCAAAACTCTCGAAGACGAACTGCGCCGCCTAGCGACCCTGGATATGCTGACCGGCGCGCTTACCCGCCGCCGGTTTTTGGAGATTTTCGATCAGGAGCTAGGTCGCCGCGTCCGCAGCGCAACCACCCTCAGCGTGCTAATGATTGATCTCGATCACTTCAAATCAATCAATGATCGCTTTGGGCACGCTACGGGCGACCTCGCATTATCGCATTTTGCCGCCGTGTGTAAATCTTGCCTGCGCTCATCCGATTGCCTGGGGCGTATGGGCGGGGAGGAGTTTGCGGCCCTGTTGCCGGAAACCGATATGGAAGAGGCG
>JAAFIC010000045.1 GCA_013298565.1 Alphaproteobacteria bacterium
GTTGGTCGCTTTACCACAGCCAACCCCACAGCCAACCCCTCGGCCCCACCCGAACCCTTAGCGCGGTTGCTGTTGCGCCGCCGCAGGCTGTGCTACGCTGGTCCGGCATCGGGAGGACCGCGAGAATGCCAACGATTTGTATGTTTTATGGTTTGATCATCCGAATGCTTTTTATGGATACAAAAAAGCACCATCTGCCGCATCTTCATGTTGAATATCAGGGCGATGAAGCGGTCATAACTTTGCCCGGTGGCGAGATGATCGAAGGGTCTCTGCCCGCCAAAAAGCTGCGCCTGCTCCAAGCCTGGATTATCCTTCATGAAGAAGAGTTGATGGCAAACTGGGCGCTGGCCGTTAAGGGGGAGCCTGTGTTTAAGATCGAACCGTTGCGCTAAGGGCTAAACATTATGAGGATAAATCACGTCATCGCCGATTCTGGCTATACTCTCACCCTCACATTCACAAATGGCGAGCAACGCCAAGTCGATATGCAGCCCTACCTGCACTTCCCCGTGTACCAACCGCTCAAAAACCCCGGTTTCTTCGCGCTTGCTAAAATTGATTACGGTACTGTGGTCTGGCCCGGCAACATCGACATCGCCCCAGAAACCCTCTACGCGGATTCGGTGCCAATTGCCCGGCCTCCGGGAGGTAAAACTCTATGACGATAGCACCGCCTGAACGCTCCGATGATGCTGAGTGGACGGCTGAGGATAGGCTGCGTGCGGTGCCTTTTGCGGCGCTGCCCGTTAGTCTTCAACGCAAACTGGGGCGCGGCCCGCAAAAACATCCCCCGAAAGAGCGTGTAACGATACGGCTCTCCCGCGATGTCGTGGAAAGTTTCCGCACCACCGGCCCCGGCTGGCAAACCCGCCTAAACGCCGCCCTGCAAGACTGGCTGAAATCCCACCCTCCCGCCTAACGCCTAGCGCGCTTGCTGTTGTCCGCCGCAGGCTGTGCTACGCTGCTCCGGCTTGGGGAGAACCGCGATAATGCCAACGATTTCTATGTTCTATGGAATGCTTATCCAAATGTACTGGGACGACCACGCGCCGCCCCACTTCCATGCGATCTATGGCGACCACCAAGCTACAATTGATATACGCGGGCTTATGCGTTAGCGAAGGTAGTCTTCCTCGCCGCGCTACGCAGTTGGTGCTGGATTGGGCCGAGCTTCATCAAGCGGAACTCTTGGAAAACTGGGCGCTTTGTCAAAAGAAACAGCACCCGCACCCCATTCCCCCCCTGGCATAAACGAGGAGAGAGGCGATGCACTGGAGTGTCGTAGAGGTACAATCGGCAGGGCCACGCCTGTTGAAAGTTCGGTTTTCAGACGGTCTAACCGGAACGATCCGCATCGATCCCGCCTACTGCACCGATGCCTTCCGCCCCTTGGCCGACGATGCCCTTCTCGCGCAAGCCGGTATCCTCCACGGCGCAATCGTGTGGCCAAACGGCCTAGACCTTGCCCCCGACACGATGTACCGCGCGATCAAAAACAGCCCAGCACGGCACTATGATGTCGGCCACTGTACCGCTTAACATCGTCGGCCCGCGACCGCTGGCGCGACTATCAGCAGCAACACGCCAAACTGCGAGGCACGCTATGACCAATCCTCATCTCGGCTCAAGCCTGGACGATTTTCTGCAAGAAGACGGCCTTCTGGAGCAAGCAACCGCGCTGGCGATCAAGCGCGTTATTGCCTGGCAATTACAGCAAGCAATGACGGAACAGAAATTAACAAAAACGGCAATGGCCTTAGCAATGGGAACAACACGCTCTCAGTTAGATCGATTGCTGCATCCGAACGACGGCAATGTAACGCTGCTCACGTTGCAACGCGCCGCCGAAGTTGTCGGTAAAAGCGTGCGGCTGGAGTTGGTCGCTTTACCACAGCCAACCCCACAGCCAACCCCTCGGCCCCACCCGAACCCTTAGCGCGGTTGCTGTTGCGCCGCCGCAGGCTGTGCTACGCTGATCCGGCCTGGGGAGGACCGCGAGAATGCCAACGATTTGTATGTTCTATGGGTTGCTTATTTCGCTTTTCTACGAAGAAGGCGACCGGCACCACACGCCGCATTTTCATGTGCGCTATCAGGCTTTTAAGGCTGCCATTGCCATTGAAGACGGGCGTGTGCTGGCAGGAACCCTGCCACCGCGCCAAACAAAGCTCGTTACCGCCTGGGCCGAGTTGCATCACGACGAGCTTATGGCGAACTGGGAGCTTGTGAGAAACGGCGAGGAACCTTTCCGCATCGCGCCCCTCCAGTAAGGAGAAACCCCTATGTTGCTGGATGTTGTGGCCGTTAAAGCCCTGCCGAATTATCAACTTGATATTACCTTCGAGAATGGCGAACAGCGCCGCTTCGATATGAATCGACTGATGGACCGAAAACCGTTTAATCGTTTGAAAGACAATAGTTTTTTCGGGGCGCACATCGATTACGGTACGGTCGTCTGGCCCGGCAACATCGACATCGCCCCAGAAACCCTCTACGCGGATTCGGTGCCGCTGCCCTCGTAAAGCCCCCCACCCCAACCCCCGGCGCGCTTGCTGTTGTCCGCCGCAGCCTGTGCTACGCTGGTCCGGCCTGGGGAGGACCGCGAGAATGCCAACGATCTGTATGGTTGTATGGGTTGCTTATTTTGATGTTCTATCGGGACAATCGGCAGCATAACTTGCCGCATATCCATGTTCGCTATCAGGGGAGCGAGGCGGTTGTCAGCATCCCGGACGGTCAGTTCCTTCAGGGAGATTTACCCCCAAAACAAACAAAACTTCTGTTAGCGTGGATTGCGTTGCATGAAGAGGCGCTAATGATCGATTGGGGGCTTGCCGTTGAGGGGCAAGAGCCTTTCCGCATCCCCCCGCTACAGTAGGAGGCCCCCTGATGGATGTTGTTCATGTCGAGATACTGCCCGACTTTCTGTTGCGGCTGGACTATACCAATGGCGAGCGGCGGCAGTTCGACATGAAACCGCTCCTGCAAATAACCCCTTGGAACCGAATCGCCGCCCCAGCGCGCTTTGAAAAAGCCTACGTCGATTACGGTACAATCGTCTGGCCCGGCAACATCGACATCGCCCCGGAAACCCTCTACGCGGATTCGGTGCCGCTGCCCTCGTAAAGCCCCTCGGCCCAACCCCCGGCGCGCTTGCTGTTGTCCGCCGCAGCCTGTGCTACGCTGGTCCGACCTGGGGAGAACCGCGACCATGCCGACGATCAGCATGTTCTATGAAATCATTGTCGCCATGTATGTTTTCGATACAGCAAAGCACCATGCGCCGCACATCCATGTTCGGTATAATGAGTTTCGGGCCGTTATCGGCATTCCCGAGGGTGATAGGCTGGAGGGCGGGCTTCCCGTTCGCCAAATGAAATTGCTTCAAACCTGGGTGCAATTGCATCGGGATGCGCTTATGGCCGATTGGCTTTTAGCGGTTAACGGCCAAACTCCGTTAAAAATCGACCCATTACGATAGGAGAGCGCGATGACCCCGGATATTATTGCCGTTGAAATTCTCGCCAATCATTCCCTAGAGGCGGTGTTTGCCACGGGCGAGCGGCGGCGTTTCGATATGACGCCCTATCTGTCTGCCCCCGCCTTCGCGGCCTTAACTGATCCGGCCCGCTTTGCCAAAGCCTACATACAGTACGGTACGGTGGCCTGGGACGACGAAACCGATCTCTCCCCCGACACCCTCTATCTGCTTGGTACTCCCGTTGCCGATACAATGCCAGAGCCGCGTAAACTGGCCTAACCAACCCCCCGGCGCGCTTGCTGTTGTGTGCTACGCTGGTCTGGCCTGGGGAGGGCGCTTTATGGAAAAAGTTATCCGGGTTATCCCGCATCCAAACTATACCCTGGAACTTTGGTTCGACACAGGCGACCATCGGCTGTTCGATGTTACCGCCTACCTCAACCGGGGCGTCTTTCAGCGTCTTCAGAATGTGTCCCTGTTTCTAAAGGCCCGCGCCGCGCTCGGCACCGTGGTGTGGCCGGGGGAGATCGATCTCGCCCCGGAAACGCTCTACGACCTGTCAGTGCCAATCGACAGGCGATAGTCGATACCCCCATGTGCTAATATGCTTATGTGTAACGCTAAGGAGGTTATCTGTGAGCCGCCTGACCCTCGACATAACAGACCAGCAGCACCAAAATCTGAAAGCGCTGGCCGCTTTACAGGGCAAGACGATTAAGGAATACGCCCTGGAGCGCTTATTTCCCGGTGATGCTGAGGCCGATCCGGCGTGGCAGGCGCTTAAAGCCTTACTGGGAGCGCGCATTCACGAAGGGCTTGCGGGAAAACTATCGACCAAGAGTATTGACGAAATTCTAGATGAAGAGCTAAACGAGGGCCGCGCTTGACGGCTTACGTTCTCACCGCGACCGCAGAAGCCGACATACGCGCAATTGCCCGCTATACCCGCACGCACTGGGGCGAGGCTCAGGGGCGTCGCTATCTGGCTAGGCTGGAACAAGGCATCGCCCGCCTCGCTGCCGGCCAGGGTGCTTTCAAGGATATGACTGCGCTTTTCCCAGCCCTGCGGGTGGCGCGTTGTGAGCATCACTACGTGTTTTGCCTGCCGCGTGAGACTGCGCCCGCCCTAATCGTCGCGATTTTTCATGAGCGCATGGACTTGATGACACGGCTGTCTGACAGGCTCACCCTCTAACACCTCCTTCCCAACGACAGCGCTTGCGTTTTTAGGGGCCGCGCGGTTAGGGTCCGGTTATCTGATCTTTTGCCCTTTCAGGGGTGTCCATGCATAAATTCATTCACGTCGGGTGTGGCCCGAAGCGTAAAGACCGCACCACGCCGGGGTTCAATACCGCTGACTGGCAAGAAGTGCGCTTCGATATCGATGCCTCGGTTGCGCCCGATATTACCGGCACGATGACCGATATGTCTGCCGTGCCGACTGCATCTATGGATGCGCTGTTCTCCAGCCATAATATCGAACACCTCTACCCGCACGAAGTAGCGGTAGCGCTGGCGGAGTTTCGCCGGGTGCTCACGCCGAACGGCTTTGCGGTTATCACTTGCCCCGATCTGCAATCGGTCTGCGCGCTGGTGGCCGAGGATAAGCTGACCGAGCCTGCCTACACCTCCCCCGCCGGGCCGATTGCGCCGATTGATATTCTCTACGGTCATCGGGCGGCCATGCAGGCCGGGAACCTGTATATGGCGCACCGCTGCGGCTTTACCGAAAAAGTGCTGGTGGCGTGCCTGAAGGAAGCCGGGTTCGCTATGGTCGCCAGCCGCGCCCGCTCCGGCCCATATTTCGATTTGTGGGCGGTTGCGACGGTTGCGGAAATCGCCCCCGATGCCCTGCGGGAGTTCGCGGTTCAACATATTCCAATGACTTAGGAGATTGGGGATGTCTGACATTCGCCGCCTGCACCCCGAAACCCGCTATAGCGATGCCGTGATTCACAACGGCACCGTTTATCTTGCCGGGCAGGTGGCGGAGAGTTTGCAGGGGTCCGTCACGGTACAAACCCAAGAGGTGCTGGCGACCATCGACCGGTTGCTCGCCGAAGCCGGGACCGATAAATCGCGCCTGCTCACCGCTACCGTCTATCTCACCCATATGTCGGATTACGCCGAAATGAACGCGGTGTGGGACGCCTGGGTAGCGCCCGGCTGCGCGCCGGCCCGCGCGTGCGTTGAAGCGCGCATGGCCCGGCCCGAGTATCGCGTGGAGATTCAGGGGGTTGCGGCGGGGTAGGAGCTAGCTAAACGCCTGAATCCCCGTAATCGCCCGGCCTAGAATGAGGGCGTGGATGTCGTGCGTGCCCTCGTAGGTGTTCACAACTTCCAGGTTTACCAGATGGCGGGCAACGCCGAATTCGTCGGAAATGCCGTTGCCGCCCAACATGTCGCGGGCGGTGCGGGCGATGTCTAGGGCTTTGCCGCAGGAGTTGCGTTTCAAGATCGACGTTAGCTCGACTGGCGGGTGCCCTGCCTCCTTCATCCGCCCCAACCGCAGGCACCCTTGCAGCCCAAGGCTAATATCGGTGAGCATATCGGCCAGCTTTTTCTGAATAAGCTGGTTTGCCGCGAGCGGGCGCTGGAACTGCTGGCGATCTAAGACATACTGCCGCGCGGTCGTATAACAAGCTTCCGCCGCCCCCAAAGCGCCCCAGGCGATACCGTAGCGGGCGGAGTTGAGGCAGGTGAAGGGGCCTTTCAGCCCTTTGACGTTCGGCATCAGGGCGTTTTCCGGCACGAAAGCGTCTTCCAGCACGATTTGCCCAGTGATCGAGGCGCGCAGGCCGATTTTGCCGTGGAGAACCGGGGTTGAAAGCCCCTCGGTGTCGCGGTCCAGAATAAAGCCTCTTATCCCGCCATCGTCGGTCTTGGCCCACACAATAAACACATCGGCAATCGGGGCATTCGTGATCCAGGTTTTGGAGCCGCTCAACCGATAGCCGCCCGGCACGGTTTTCGCACGGGTTGCCATACTGCCAGGATCGGAGCCGTGATCGGGTTCGGTCAGGCCGAAGCAGCCAATCCAGTCGCCAGAGGCCAGCTTTGGTAGGTATTTCTGCTTCTGCGATTCCGAGCCGAACTCGAAAATCGGCACCATGACGAGGGAGGATTGCACCGACATCATCGAGCGGTAGCCGCTATCAATGCGCTCAATCTCCCGCGCGACCAACCCATACGCCACATAGCCCAAGCCCGCGCCGCCGTAGTCGGGCGGCAAAGTGGGGCCGAGTAGGCCGAGTGCGCCCATTTCGCGGAAAATCGCCGGGTCCGTCTGCTCAGTGCGAAACCCCTCCAGCACACGCGGGGCGAGGCAGTCTTGGGCGTAGCCAGCGGCAGTGTCGCGCACTTGGCGTTCGTCGTCGGTGAGTTGACCCTCCAGATCGAACGGGTCCGCCCAATTAAACTGCTCTGCCACCAACCGTCTCCCTTGCAAGGCGTCTGCTGGTAAGAAAACTAGCGCGCCAGCGGGGGTAAGGCTAGGTCGGCGCTTTAGGGTGAGCTATTCCGCTGCCAGCGCCGGGCGCGGGTGGGGAGTGATCGCGCTAAGTGTGATGTCCAGGGATCGTTCAGCGATTTCAAGATCATAGGCCGTCTGCAAATTCATCCAAAACTGCGCGCGCATCCCGAAGAATTTTTCGAGGCGCAAAGCCGTGTCGGCGGTAATGGCGCGCTGCCCGCTAACAATCTCGCCAATCCGCCGCTGCGACACGCCGAGGCTTTTGGCGAGGCGGTATTGAGTTAGCGAAAGCGGCCCTAAGAACTCTTCCAGCAGAAAGCGGCCAGGATGCAGAGGATCGAGCTTTGGGGCAGCAGGATCGGCTATATCCGAAAAATCGAGATGCTTTGCATCTTCCCATGTATAAGTCATCTTACGTCTCCTAGTGATAATCCACCAATTCGACGCTCCAGGCCGCGCCATCCCGCCATTCAAAGCAAATACGCCATTGCCGGTTTACGCGAATACTCCACTGCCCCGTTCGGTCGCCGATCAATTTTTCCAGGCGGTTCGAGGGGGGTATCCGTAACTCCTCAACCGCCCCAATCTGCCCCAAGGCGATCAGCCGATCCCGTGCCGCCTGCTGAAGCGTTTGGGGCAGCCTCTTTACAGGGATGCCGGCCGCAATCGCCAGCGTGGTTTTATCTGCAAAACTCCTGATCACGCTGTATCCTAACTCATCTCGATACTAACGCCAAGCGCCCCTATATCGCAGCCCTAGCCAATCCCTTAACGCCCGTGGCATACAGAAGACATGAACACGCTCGCGCCCCTGCCAATCCCCGATTTTCGCACGCCGCTTTGCGTTGCGCCGATGATTGATTGGACGGATCGGCATTTCCGTTTTTTCCTGCGCCAGATCACGCGCCGCTCCCGGCTCTATACCGAGATGATTACCAGCGCGGCGCTGAAGTATGGCGATAAGGCGCGGCATTTGGATTTCGATGGCACCGAACACCCGATTGCGCTGCAACTGGGCGGGGCCGACCCGCAAGAGTTGGCCGAAGCTGCCCGGATGGGGGCCGATTGGGGCTATGACGAGATTAACCTGAACGTCGGCTGCCCCTCCGACCGCGTGCAGTCCGGCAAGTTCGGCGCGTGTTTGATGGCAGAGCCTGAGCTTGTCGCCCGCTGTGTCGAGGCGATGGCCCGCGCCGCGCCGTTACCAATTACGGTTAAGCATCGGCTAGCGATTGATGAGATGGACGAGGAAGAGACGGTTTTCCGCTTCGTTACCAGTGTGCGGGAGGCTGGGTGCAAGCGCTTTATTGTCCATGCCCGCAAAGCCTGGTTGAAGGGCCTCAGCCCGAAGGAAAACCGCGAGGTGCCGCCCTTGCGCTACGAACTGGTTCATGCGCTGAAAGACCGTTTCCCCGATCTCGACCTGTCGCTGAACGGCGGCATTCGCACACTGGATGAGGCGGCGGCGCATCTGCCGCATCTTGATGGTGTGATGATTGGGCGCGCGGCCTATGAAGACCCGTGGTGTTTTGCCGAGGCCGATGCGCGCTTTTTCGGCGGTGGCGCTGATCCCGCAACCCGCGCGGCGGTGGTCCTGGCTATGCTGCCCTATATCGAACGGCGCATGGGCGAGGGCGTGCCGTTGAAGGCCATTACCCGCCATATGCTGACGCTGTTCAAGGGCCAGCCGGGCGGGAGGGCGTGGCGGCGGTATTTGTCGGAAGTGGCGCACCGTCCGGGGGCCGGGCCGGAGGTGGTGGAAGCCGCGCTGCGCCTAACCGAACCCGGCGCGCTGGCGGCGTAAGCGGCGGATGCTCGGTTATATCCTTCGCCGTTTGCTCTTGATGATCCCGACGCTGTTTGGGATTCTGCTGGTAAATTTCCTTGTCATTCAAGCCGCGCCGGGCGGGCCGGTGGAGCGGACGATTGCCGCCTTCCAAGGGCGCGGCGGCAGTGACTTGGATCGGTTGGGCGGCGGCGGATCTGAAACGCTCAACTCCGACCCGCAGAAGCGCGGCACCAATATCACTCCAGAACTGCTCGCCGAAATCAACGCGCTCTATGGGTTCGACAAGCCGCCGATAGAGCGGTTTTTCACGATGATCGGTAATTATCTACAGTTCGACTTTGGCAAGAGTTTCTTCCGCGACCGCAGCGTGATTGATCTCGTTATTGATAAGCTGCCCGTGTCGCTGTCCTTGGGGCTGTGGACATTGCTGCTGACCTATAGCGTCTCCATTCCGCTCGGTATCGCGAAAGCGGTGCGGGATGGTAGCCGATTCGATGTGATGACCAGCGTTGCCGTGATCGTCGGCTATGCGGTGCCTGCCTTTCTGTTTGCGGTGTTGTTGATTGTGCTGTTCGCGGGCGGCTCGTTTCTATCACTCTTTCCCTTACGCGGGCTGGTATCGGACACTTGGGCGAGCCTGTCGTGGACGGAGAAAATTCTCGATTATTTTTGGCACTTGGCGTTGCCCCTAACGGCCATGGTCATCGGCGGGTTTGCCAGCTTAACCCTGCTGACGAAGAACAGTTTTATTGATGAAATCGGTAAAGCCTATGTGCTAACGGCGCGGGCCAAGGGGCTGGGCGAGCGCCAAGTGCTGTACGGCCATGTCTTCCGCAATGCCATGCTGTTAGTGATCGCAGGGTTCCCGGCGGCGTTCATCGCCACGCTGTTCACCTCGTCCTTGCTGATCGAAGTGATTTTTTCGCTCGATGGCTTGGGGCTGTTGGGGTTCGAGGCGACCACCAGCCGCGATTATCCGGTGATGTTCGGCACGCTCTACGCTTTCACGCTTTTGGGGCTAGGGCTGCAACTGTTGGGGGATATTGTCTTTACCTGGGTCGATCCGCGTATCGACTTCAATCGGCGGGAGGGGTAATGCGCCCGATCACCCGCCGCCGCTTGACCGCGTTCAAAGCCAATCGCCGGGGCTTTTGGTCCTTATGGATTTTCCTTGCCGTCTTTTTGCTGGCGCTGGGGGCCGACATCATCGCCAACGATAAGCCGTTGCTGGTGCGCTATGACGGCGGCTGGTACGCGCCCGTGTTCAAAACTTACCCAGAAACCCTTTTCGGTGGCGATTTTCCCACCGAAGCCGATTACCGCGCCCCGGAAGTGCAGGAATTGATCCAGGCAAAAGGTTGGATGGTTTGGCCGCTCATCCCCTACCGTTACGATACGGTGATTAAAGACCTGAACCGCCCTGCCCCGGTACCGCCAGGGGGGCGCGTATGGTTGGGTACCGACGATCAAGCGCGCGATGTCGTGGCTCGGTTGCTGTATGGGTTGCGCGTTTCGCTGCTGTTCGGCCTCATTCTCGCCACTGTGAGCGCTGGTATCGGCATCGCCGCAGGGGCCGTGCAGGGCTATTACGGCGGGCTGACCGATTTGCTGTTCCAACGCTTCATCGAAGTTTGGAGCGGGCTGCCGGTGCTGTATTTGCTGATTTTGCTCTCCAGTCTGGTGCAGCCGGGCTTCTGGTGGCTGCTCGGCACGATGATGCTGTTCAGTTGGATTGCGCTGGTTGGCGTGGTGCGGGCCGAAGTGTTGCGAACGCGCAATTTCGATTACGTCCGCGCCGCCCGCGCGCTTGGGGTGGGGGATGGGGCAATTCTGCGGCGGCACGTGCTGCCGAACGCCATGGTCGCCACGGTCACCTTCCTGCCGTTTCTGCTGAATAGCGCGATTGGCGTGCTGACCAGTCTCGATTTTCTGGGCTTCGGTTTGCCCCCCGGCTCGCCGTCGTTGGGGGAGATGCTGGCGCAGGGCAAGAACAATCTGCACGCCCCCTGGCTCGGCATCACAGCGTTCGTAACGCTGGCGGTGGTGATGATTCTGCTGGTGTTTATTGGCGAAGCCGTGCGCGATGCTTTCGATCCGCGCCGGGGGTTGCGATGACCGGGGCGCTGCTGGAGGTTCACAACCTTACGATCACCTTTAACCCGCCCGGCGGTGTGCCGGTTCCGGCGATGCGGGGCCTCAGTTTCACCCTTCAGCGCGGCGAAACCCTCGTGCTGGTGGGGGAAAGCGGTTCGGGCAAATCGGCCTCGGCCTTAGCGGTGCCGCGCCTGTTGCCCAAGGGTACGCGCATTTCCGGCTCCATCCGCTTTCTCGGGCAAGAGTTGACCGGCGCGCCTGAACCCGAGATGCGGGCGTTGCGCGGCAATCGGATTGGGATGATTTTTCAAGAACCGATGACCGCGCTAAACCCGCTGCACCGCGTGGGCGACCAAATTGGCGAAACCCTGCGCGTCCATCGCGGCCTAAACACAGCCGACGTGCGCGCCCGCGTGCTGGCGCTGATGGCGGAAGTGGGGATCGACCGGGCGGCAGAACGCTTATCCGCCTTCCCACATCAGCTTTCCGGCGGGCAACGCCAGCGCGTGATGATTGCCGCCGCCCTTGCGTGTGATCCCGATTTGCTGATTGCCGACGAGCCGACGACCGCGCTGGACGTAACCCTGCAAGCACAAACCCTGGCGCTGCTGAAGCGGCTTCAGGCCGAACGCGGTTTGGGGATTCTGTTCATCACGCACGATTTCGGCGTCGTCCGCCGGATGGCGGACACGCTGGCGGTGTTGCGGCGCGGGGAGTGTGTAGAAATTGGCCCGGCGGCCCACGTGCTGACGCAGCCCCAAGCCGATTACACGCGCACTCTGCTCGCCGCCGAACCCTCTGGCCGTCCTACGCCCGTATCGAACGCGGCACCCGTCGTGCTGGAAGGCCAGAACCTCTCCATCCGCTTTGGTGCGCGGCGCTGGTGGGGTGGGGCCGCGACGGGGCATCTTGCCGTCGATGACATGTCGCTCTCCTTACGCGCGGGGGAGACCTTGGGGGTGGTGGGGGAGAGCGGTTCGGGCAAATCCACGCTCGGTCTGCGCCTCCTGCGGCTGCTGCGCGGCGGGGGCCGGGTTCATCTGCTGGGGCAAGACTTGGATGCGCTGCCGCGTTCGGCCCTGCGCGCGGCACGGCGGCAGATGCAGGTGGTGTTTCAAGACCCGTTCGGCTCCTTATCCCCGCGCCTCTCCGTTGGCGAGATTATTGGCGAAGGGCTAACGGTGCATCCCGATGACCGCGACCCTGCCGCCGCGATTGCCGAAGCCTTGGCCGATGTCGGGCTTGATCCGGCGATGGCTGACCGTTATCCGCACGAGTTTTCGGGGGGGCAACGCCAGCGTATTGCGCTGGCCCGCGCGCTTATTCTGCGCCCGCAAGTGCTCATTCTCGACGAGCCGACCAGTGCGCTCGACCGGTCCTTGCAGGGCCAATTGATTGATCTGCTGCGCGATTTGCAGGCCACGCGCGGCCTGGCGTATCTGTTCATCAGTCACGATCTCGCGGTCGTGCGCGCCCTCAGTCATCGCTTAATCGTGCTGAAGGACGGCAAGATCGTGGAAACGGGCGCGACGGAGGCGGTGCTCACCTGCCCGCAGCATCCCTACACGCAAGCGCTGTTGGCGGCGGCGGATTTATAGTCTTCAGAACACTAACTGATAGCGCGTCCCCCTCCCGGCCCCGAGGCGCTGAATAAATCTGGCTTCGAGCAGGGATCGCAGCGCGTTTTGCACCGTGCGGCGGACCAAACCCGTTTCGCTCATTAGGTCGGCGGGGGTCAGGCGACGTTCGGGGGCGAGGCGGAAACTCGCCAGCACGCGGGTCGCGCTTTCGGAGAGCCGCTGAAGCGCGCTATAGCGTTGGCGCAGAACGGTAACATCCTTGAGCGACAGGTCCATCATCTTCAAAAAGAACCAGGCCAACGGCTCAAGCGCATAAGCGCGCGGATCGGCCCGGAAGGTTCCGTTCGAGGCTTGCTGCAAAGTTATATAGTAGAGGGGCCGGTGCCGCTCGATCTGCCGATCAATCGAGATGAACCGCACGGCCCGCTGCAAGGCCGGATCATCCCCCTGCATCAGCGCCAGCAGAAAGAGTGCCCGGCCTAGGCGGCCATTTCCATCTTGAAACGGGTGAATCGCGAGGAAGCGGAACACGAATTCGCTGGCGACCATCAGCGGCCAAGGATGCGCCTTGATGGTCGCATTGTACCAATGCAGCAACGCCCGCATCGCCGTTTCGGTTTGCGGTCCCGGCGGGGTCGGGTCGAGTACAATACGGTGGGTGGCGGTCTCGTGATTAACGGCGACCACTTGGTTAGGAGTGATCTTATAGCACCCGGCGTAGCGTTTCGCTGCCGGATAGTGTCGCAGAAGCTCCTGGTGGAGTCCGCGAATAATCGTTTCGGTCAGCGGGAACATGTCATCAGCCTGAAGATAGACTAACGATAGAAGTTCGCGGCAGCCGACAACCTCCTCGATGCTGCGCTCCCGATCCTGCGAGAGCTGATCGAGAATGGCGGTTCTCTTGACCTCAAAGGCCAACGGGTGGCCTTCTTCGGAGAGGGCGGTATCCACCCACTCGATTTCAGCATCGGTCAGGACCGCATTCTCGATACGGGTTGAAGCCCCGATTGTACTGATGAGCGCCCAGCGGTGGAGCCAAGCCCGCTCGTCCTGATCGACCGTATCGAGGTCGCGTGCCAAGCCTTCCAGCGCGGATTGGAGCGCCTTCAACGCCCGTTCCAGCTTAAGGCTCGGATGGAAGGAGAGTGGATTTTCGTTGCTATACATTGCACCAGTTTACCATATAACGCACTAAAAAATTAGGTGCGAAATAGTGCGATTTTGTATTTTTAGCAATTGAGAAAAACTTGAGTAACCCTGTCTAAAACCGCGCGTGACAGCGTTTAAGCGCTGAAGCATTCTCAGCCCATGTGGATCATCGTTACCCTGGCCGCCGCGTTTTTTCAGTGCGTGCGGACGTTTCGGCAGCGCGGCCTGAAGGGCTTGCTGAGTACCAATGGCGCGAATTTCGTGCGCTATATTTATGGTGCGCCCCTAGCGCTGACCGGGCTTGCGCTGTTGTTGGCGACCAGTAGCGCGCCTCTCCCCACCGTCCCGCCGGGCTTTTGGCTGTCGGCGATTTTGGGCGGTCTCGCGCAGATTCTCGCCACGTCGGCGCTGTTGGTGGCGATCACCCGCGATAGTTTTGCGGTGGGAACGGCGCTGTCGAAAACCGAAGCGCTGCAAGCCGCCGTGATTGCCGCGCTGTTTTTCGGTGAACATGTTGGCCTTGGGGGAGCGCTTGCCATTGCAGCGGGGTTCGGCGGAGTGGCGCTGCTAACGCTGAAAAGCCTCTCCTGGCAGCAGGTCATGGGCAGCGGCGGGGCTTATGGTCTGCTTTCCGGGTTTTTCTTCGGCTGGTCGGCGCTGTTCATTCGGGATGCCGCGTTGGCTGTTCCAACCGATTTGCCCTTGATGGCGGCCCTGGTCACGCTGGCCTCCGTCACCTCGCTGCAAACCCTGATGCTGGGGGCGTGGCTGCTGGTGCGCGAACCGGGGATGGTGACGAAAGTCTTGCGCGCGTGGCGGATCAGCGCGCCGGTTGCGGTACTCTCGGTCGCGGGGTCCGCCTGCTGGTTTCTGGCTTTCACGTTGCAAAAAGCGGCCTACGTGCGCGCGTTAGGGCAAGTGGAATTAGTGTTCACGGTTGTGGCTTCCACATTCCTGCTGCGTGAAAAATTCGGGTTCCGGGAAGCACTGGGAACGGTCATCATCACCGGCTCTATTATTGCGCTCCTGACGTTAGCCCGGTAGCATCACGGCACCGGGGAGAGAGTTCCCCCTGATGGTCGCCCCGGTTCCCTCCCTGCAAATCCCCGCTGTTAAAACCACCTCCGCCGATGCGCTTGCAGCCTTAGTGGCCGCGCCTGCTTTGGGGGCGGTTGGGCTAATCTTTAACCGGGCGACGCAACTTGGGCCTGCGGCGACCGCCGGGTGGCGTTTGCTGTTCTCCTTGGTCTTGACGGGTTGGAAAATTCGCACACTGCCGCCGCGCGCGCTGTGGGGCTGGCTTGGCCTTGCCGGGTTGTTCTACGCGATTGATTTGGCGCTTTGGTATGCGGCGATTCTGCGAACCAGCCTGATGAGCGCAACGCTGATTATCAATATCTATCCCGCCCTGGTTGCTCTGCTGGCATGGCCCTTGTTGGGGGAAAAGCCGACGCGCAGGCTGGCGGTTGGTCTTGGCCTTACTCTTGTCGGCGGGGCGGTGGTTGCGTTGCGACCAGAGGCGGCGGGCGGCAGTCGTGCTTTAGCGGATGAGGCTGCGTGGGGTGCTATCCTTGTGCTCGGTGCCGCTTTCGCTTATGCGGTCTACACAGTTGTGACCAGTAGGGTCACGGCTGAGCTTGGCAGCACGACGGCGATCTTCTGGACCAATCTTCTTGCCATGCCGCTGCTGTTTGGCGTGACGTTGGTGAGCGGCGAGGCCACGAAAATTACCACCTGGGCGGCGCTCTGGCCTGTCGTGGGCCTGGCCGTGTTCGGCGGTTTGGCGCAACTGAGCTTCGCTTACGCGCTGCAACGGCTTCCGGCAGCGTTTGCCGCGATGGGTAGCCATCTATCCCTTATCTTTACTGGCCTTGTTGGCTGGGCGATCTACAGCGAGCCGATTACGTTGGAGCATCTGATCGGTGCCACGCTGATCATCGGCGGGCTGATTTGGGCGAAGGAAAGGCGGAAGGGTTAAGCCCGTTTTCGGTCGGGATGGGTTGCCCTGTGGGGGCGAAGCGCGCTGTCTAACCACTGCGTTGGGGTGCTGCCAGGTAAGGCGGCGGCGCGGAAGAATTTCAAAATAACCACTCTTACCGCCGAGGTGAGGGAGGATTGCTGACGATAGAGATCAATCTCCATCATAAGCTGAGGCATTGTGCGGCCCGTCTGTCCCATAATAATTTGCAAGGCTTCCCACATCTCCGGTTCAAGCCGAAGTGACGTGCGCCGTGTGCCGATGCGGACGGTTTGGCACGTCAGAGTCGAGTCGTTCAGCGGTAGGGTGGCCCGGCGGGACGGGCGCATGTCCGGGAAAGTGTTCATATCCCCATATTCTATAACGTATGGAAATATGCAACCCCGAAGATGCGTGTAGGATCAATTTTACGGAAAGATACTCTAAAAGGTAACGCTAACCTTTTGGCCGTCGGAAACCGCGCACTCGCCAAAACCACCCCCGAACGGCCCGGCAGCGGCACGGGCGAAGGTGAAGGTGCAGGTTAGCGTTCGCGCTTGAGTGCCGAGAAGCAAGGCTTGGCCTTTCGAGCCATACTCCGTGCGCGGGCTATAGTCGTAGTAATCATCATCGGGATAATAGAGCCGCCCACGCACAATAACCGGCGGACGGTAAGCGGGGCGTTGGGGGTACGTCGTGCGGGTTTCTTGAATAAGATTACCACTGAACCTCTCGCCGCCGGGCAGAACGGTTGAAAGCTGCACCGCGCCATCGCCGGGGGTGTAGCTGGCGTTCATCGTGAACCGCTCGCCCTGCCGCCCGTCCTGGCCGATCAGGGCGGCGTCGAGGGTGCGAAACTGCGGTTGCGGCGGCGTACAGGCCGCTAGGCCCAAGAGCGACAATCCCACGAACCCACGCAGCACGAGTGTTGCCATTATCATTTCTCCTCGGGACCATTCTTTAACTCTGAAGGTTCAGTACGGCAAGATTATGCCGCCGACACCAGCAGACGCCCCGTTGCTGGGTGGCGCAAGACCGAGACGGGCGTGTCATAGGCTTCCGACAGGGCGGCGGCCTCGATCACTGCTGCAATCGGACCCTGCCGCAATAGTCGGCCCTGGTAAAGCAGCAGGGCGTTATCGGCGATCCGCGCGGCGAGAGTGAGATCGTGCAGAATCGCCACCACAATCATGCCGTCGCGGGTCGCGAGCGTGCGCGCTTCGGTCAGAATCGCCACCTGATGCTTCAGGTCGAGCGCCGCCGTAGGTTCATCCAGCAGCAGCACACGCAGCGGGGCATTCTCGGGCGGATACCAAAGCTGCGCCAGCGCGCGGGCGAACTGAACCCGCTGCTGCTCCCCTCCTGAAAGGCTGGCATAGGCGCGGCCCCAAAAGCGGTCGAGATCAAGCTGGCGGCGCAAACTGGCGAGCGCCGCCGCATCGTCGCCTGGACGCGAATGCGGCAACCGACCCAGCGCCACCACTTCTTCGACGGTGAAGGGAAAGGCTAAATGCGTCGCCTGCGGTACCATCGCGCGGTGGCGGGCGAGATCGCGGGAGGACCAAGCGCTGAGGGGCCGGTCAAACCACGTTAGCGTTCCAGCAGTCGGCGCGCGGTCTCCCGCCAGCACCGATAGCAGGCTGGATTTTCCGGCCCCATTTGCCCCCAATACTGCCGTGACCGTGCCGGGTGACAGGGTGAAGGAGAGATTCTCCAGAATAGCCTTGCCGTTCAGGGTTAGGCTCACGGCATCGGCGCGGATCATGCTATTCCCCCGCCGCGTTTCCGCAGCAACAGCCACAGAAAGAACGTGCCGCCGATGAGGTTCGTCACCAACCCCACGGGTAGTTCGGCGGGTGCAAGCAGCGTGCGCGCGCCAATATCGGCTAAAACCAGCAAGGCCGCGCCGATCAGCATAGCCCCCGGCAATACGTTGCGATGGCTCGCCCCCAGGATCAGCCGCGCAAGATGCGGGGCGAGCAATCCCAGAAAGCCAATCACGCCGCAAAACGCCGTCGCCGCGCCAACGCCGAGGGCGGTCGCGATCACGAGCGAAACCCGCAACCGCCGCACATCGACGCCAAGATGCGCCGCTTCCCGTTCGCCCAACGCCAGCGCATCGAGCGGGCGCGCGTGATACAGCAGCGTTGCGAGGGAAATAAGCGCGGCGGGGAAAACCCAACTTAGGCCGCGCCAGCCCCCGTTCGCCACACTGCCGAGCGACCAATAGGTAATATCGCGCATCTGTCGATCATCGGAAAAATAGGTCATGAAGCCGACTCCGGCCATCGTGACCGTCGTCATCGCCAGCCCCGCCAGAAGCAACCCCGCGACCCCGGAGGCCCGGACGAGGCCAGTTTGGAACCGCTGGGCCAACAGCAACACCGCCCCCGTCGCAAGCAGGCTGCCCATGAAAGCGGCCAGCGGCACCAGGGCTGGTCCCGCCAGCATTGGCACGGCCCCGCCGAACACAATCGCGGCGACTGCTGCCAATGCGGCACCGCTGGAAACGCCGACCAAGCCCGGATCGGCCAGCGGATTGCGGAATAACCCCTGCATCGCCGCCCCTGCCCCCGCCAGACACGCGCCAACCAGGGCCGCCAGAAGAATGCGTGGCAGCCGGATCGCGTGCAGCACCAGCGTGGCCCGCGCATCGGCGCTCGGGTCGATCAGCGCGCGCAGCACCTCCCCCGGTGTCAGCTTTACCGCGCCGATGCCTAAAGAGAAGATCATCAGCAGCCCTAGCAGCAGCGTCAGGCTTATCAACACGGCGGGCCGCCGCAGGGAGCCGATGTCAACTGGCAAGGCAAGGCTCGCGTCGGTCATGGCAGCGCCGCCAGTTTTGGCAGCCCGGCGTTCGGGTGCAGCGCGTGGGCAAGGTCCAGCACGGCTGCCCCCAAACGCGGGCCGAAACCGAGCAGGAAAAGACCGTCGCGCACAATAATTCGCCCGTCTTTTCCTGCCGGGGTGAGGGCGATATCGGAGTGCTGCACCAGCGCGTCGAGACTGCCGAGGGCGGCGACCACATGGCTCGCGGTCAGAATCACATCCGGGGCTGCTGCGAGCAGCGCTTCCGGCGTCAGCGGTTTATAGCCCGTGAAGCCGGTCACGGCATTCTGGCCGCCCGCGAGGCCAATCATCGTGGCGGCTGAGGTTTCACCCCCTGCCACGACGAGGCCGCGCGCGGCGCTGAGGACGAACAACACTTTCGGGCGGTCTTTAAGCCCGGCGAGGGCTTGGCGCACGGCGGCAAGATCGCGGCGCACGCTGTCTTGCAGGGTGGCGGCTTCGGGGTTTTTTCCAAGAGCCGCGCCAATCTGCGCGATGCGCGTGAGCACGGCGCTTTCCGTATAGCCATCGGCGAGGGCCAGCACAGGGATTCCGGCGGCTTTAATCTGGGCCAGAATCGGCGGTGGCCCGGCTTCGGCCGCAGCGATCACCAGGGTTGGATTGAGCGATACGACCCCTTCCGCCGAAAGAGTGCGGACATAGCCGATGCTGGTTAGGCCCTGGGCTGAAGCCGGGTAGAGGCTGGTGGTATCGACGCCAACCAAGCCCGCCTGCGCCCCCAAGGCATAGATGATTTCCGTGGCTGTGCCCCCCGCCGACACGATCCGGGGTTCCACTGCGACTGCCGGTAGGGCGACCAGCGCTGCCAGCAGGGCGACCAGCGCGCGCGTCATTGCGCCCCCAAGGTGGTTAGAGTGGCAACAAGGGCACGCCACGCCGGGTCTTCCGCCTGACCGGGCTTGCGCTTACCGAACAGCGAGGCGACCAGGGTTTCCGAAGCATCGAAGAGTTCAAGCGAGGTTACGACCCCATCGGCGGTCGGTTTATAGACCGCCCAGGCGTGGGTGATCGTCGGCTCCAGAATATGCAGATTGAAGCCAGAATCGAGCACATTGAACCAGGGGCCAGTCGCCATCAGTTTCTCCACCGGACCCGTGTGAATCTGAATAATCCCCGGATTGCCAACGAACACCATAATCGGCGTGGCCGCACTTGCCGCCGCTTCCAGCACGCGCCGCAGCGCCTGCGGAGCGACGGGCCGCGCCCGATCTACCCCCGCAAGGCGCAAGGCTTGCTGGCGGGCAAGCGTGTGGCGCATGAGCAAACCGTGGAACTCGTGAGTATCTTGCAACCCGTCCCAGCCTGCCCGGAAAGCTACCTGATTGATTGCGGTATCGGGTAACGGTACTTTTGCGGACGGCAGGGCTTCCAGAGCGAGCGGCGCAGGGTTAGCGTCGGCGAAAGCCGTTACCAGCGCCTCGAACGCAACCCCATCGCTGCCCTCGACCAGATAAATCTTATGCAGCGCCCCGCCCGCTTTATCGAAGAAATGCAGACTGGTGCGATCCCCGCGCGGGCCGCTCTCCGTTACGGCCAAGGCGTGTGCCCATGACCAGAGAAAAATCCGCAGATCAATCTCCTCACCCAAGACCAGACCGACCATGCCGTCGAAGGAAGGAGGGTTATAGGGGCCGATTTTCTCATGAACGATGCTCTCGTTGCGCGTTAACGCCATCACTGGGCCGAGGTTAGGGATGCGCGCTAATATCTCTTTGAAGTCTGAGCGCAGGCGCGTGGCAACGGCCCCATCGCCGCCCGCGAGCAGCAGTTCCAATTCCGACACGCCGAGACGGTCGGCGGCACTGCGACGACGCAGGCCCGGCTCGATTGCCAGAAGCGCGGCGTGGCGTGCCGCCAGCGTTTCGCCCCCAAGCGGGCGGGCGGTTAGGCTGGCGGCGGAAGCGTGAAGGACGGTCATCGCGGAGTTCCTCGAGGTTAACGATCAATTCAAAGTGAAACGAACAGGCACTTCCACCCAGGCCGCGAAGGCGGTGCCATTGTGTCGGAAAGGCTCGAACCGGGAGTGGCGAACGGCGGTGAGCGCGGCGCGGTCAAGCAACGCGAAACCAGAGCTACGCCACAGCAAAACTTCCTCTTGCTCGCCATCAGGGCCAACGCGCACCCGCACGACCGCTTCGCCTTGTTGATCGAGCGCGGCGGCGCGCGGGGGATAGACGGGGGCAACGCGCTCGCGATACTGCGCCTCTGTTATCAGCGGCAGGGTTGCAGCCGCTGGCGCGGCGGGGGCTGCGGGTACGGAGGGTGGGGCATCGGGCAGGCTGTTCACACGGTTTGTCGAAGGTTCTGCAACAGGCGCTACCGACGCGACGGTGACGGGAACCACAGCTTTCGGTGCGGGTTTGCGCGGCGCGGATTTTTTCGCAACGACGGTTGGTTTCGGCGGGATGGGCAAGACCTGTAGCGGGTTGGGCTGCGGCAAAACCTCCGAAACGAGCGGGGGTTCGATGGGTGCGGGTTCAGCAGGTGGGGGCGGCACGGCGACAGGCTCGGGAAGTGCTTCAGGGTTAGGCTCGCGGTCCTCAAGCGGCACAGCGTCCGGCGCGGGCAGGACCATCAGCATCATCGGTACGGGGGCGGGGTGGGGCAGGCCGGGGCGCAAGGCCGGGATGCTGGCAATGCCCGCAATCACTACGCCATGCACCAGCAGGGAAGCCAAAAAAGCCCCGCCCGCTTTTGGCTCCAACGCTTGTTCTGCCCGCACCCCGCGCATCGACGTTACCAGCGCGCCGACAGGCCGACCAAGAAAGTCCGGCCCGGTTGCGTGTAGCGTTCCAGGTCCGCGCGGTTGGCTTGGAAGCCCGAGACGTCGAGGGCGTTATAATATTTCTTATCGAAGAGATTATACACACCAGCGGTTAGGCCAACTTGCTCGGTAATATCCCAATAGCCCGACACGTCCAGAAGCGTGGCGGAGGGGACTTTGTAGAAGCTGGGGTTGCTCACGCGGTCCTTCTGGGCGTAGTGGCTGGCCATTAGGCTCGCGCCCCAGTTCTGCGTCGGGTGATCGTAGGTTAGGCCCGCGCGCACTGTGAACGGGGCGATATTATCGAGCGGCTGATGGGTGTCGTCGTTGGTGCCGTGCGCGTAGGCAAGGCTACCGTGCAGGCCCCAATCGGGCAGAAAGCGATAGTCGCCGCGCGCTTCCAGCCCCCAGATGGTCGCTTTCGAGACATTGCGGGATTGATACTGGCTAATACCGTCGCGGGTAACGCCAAGCAGGGTGCTTTCGATGAAGTCGCTGTAGGCGTTGTAGAAGCCCGACGTGGCAAAGCTGCTGCCATCGCGGAATTTGCCGCGCAGACCCGCTTCCACCCCGTCGCTTTTTTCCGGCTTCAGGTTGCCATTGGGGAGGAGTTCATAGCGCGACGGCCCGTTAGTGAAGCCGATATTGGCATCATCATAGGGCGGGGCGCGGAAGCCGTGGGCGTATTGGCCGAATACCGAAAACCGCTCATCAATCTTATAGGTCGCGCCGAACTTCGGCGAAACGGCAGTGTCCGAGAACTCTCGAATCTCGAAATTACGGTAGTTGGTATTGGCGAACGCCTGATCGGGCGAGGGTTTTAGGCTGTAGTAATCGAAGCGCAGCGCGGGTAGGAGCGTCCACGCACCCGTTTTGATTTCATCCTGCACATAGGCCCCGGCTTGCAGGGTTTTTGTATCGGGGAAGGTCTTATTCGGGAAGCGTTCGGGCGGAACCCCTGGCCCGCCGGAGAAGCTCTGTGTGATGGCCCCGGTCGCCAGCGTGCGCTCGTAGCGGTTACGCGGGCGTTCGGTTTTGGTTTGATCCAGCGACAGGCCATAGGTGAAGGCGTGGTTCAGCCCGAACCAGGATGCCGAGGATTTCGCCTGCACGTCGCCGCCGAAAATACCTTGCTGGAAATCGAAATCGCTGTAGCGATAACGGCGCAAGCCTGACGTAAGTCGCTGCTGTTCCGTCGCTTCTTCTCGGCTGGTGCGGGTGTAGAACAGTTTTGTGTCGAGTTGATCAATGAAGCTGAGGGGCCGCGCATAGCGATGATCGAGGCTAACGCGGAAGCGCTGCGTGGTATCGCGCCCTTGTGAGTCCAGCACCGAGGTACTGCGGTCGGTGAGAATATTCGTCTTTGTTTCCCGCTTGAGGTACTCCCCCGTCAGGCGCAGGCGATTGCTTTTTTCGCCAACGCTGAGTTTCCCCAACAGATTATCGCTACCGTAATCTTGCGGATTGGCTTTCAGCGCGCCCTTGTTCGTCACCTCGCTACCATCGCGGCGGGTATAGTTCAGTAGCCCTTCGAGCGGCCCGACGCGGCCTGCGGCGGTGGCGGCCTTCCCGAAGCTTTTGTCGGAACTGTCGTAAGCGCCGCGCCCGCCGATGTACCAATCGCGGCCCACCTCGTTCAGATAATCTTCAGGGTCTTTCGTGACATAAGCGACCACGCCGCCGAGCGCGTCGGACCCATAGAGCGCCGAGCCGGGGCCGCGCAGGATTTCAAGGCGCTTTAGGCTGTCGAACTCCACCGTATCGCGCGTATAGGCGGGGTTGGAGGCCGGGTAATCTGGGATTTTTACGCCATCCACCTGCACCCGCACACGGTTGCCGCCAATGCCGCGAATCGTATAATTGCCCTGGCCCGCGCGCGTTGGCTGATTGCCCACTGCAACCCCCGGCTCGTACCGCACAGCCTCTTGCGGGCGATGGACGCCCCGGCGGCGTAAATCTTGTTCGGGAATGACCGTGACCGTGCCGGTTTCCTCGCCGATGGGTTTTTCCGTGCGCGTGCCTGTCACCGACAGCGTATCGAGCTTCGTTACAGGGGGCGGGGTTTGAGCCAGAGTGGCATTAGGCAGCAACGCCGCCGAAACGAGAAGAACCCGCACGCGCGAGCACTGGAGGAAAAACATCGCAACTCACCAACACAAAAGAAAGAAACGGGTGCTGGCGAAGTGGCTGGCAGGGGTGGGGTAGGCGGTGTGCTATTTCGTTAAAATGAGCTTATTGGTCGAGGTTAAGCGCAGGCGGTAGTGGTCGGTGCCGTGCTGAATGAGGACTTCGCGGTGCGTTGCGAACAAATCGCGGCTGCTGAGAATCGGTAAATCGTTCGGCACGGCGCGGGCGGCAGGCTGGCCTAAAGCGCTGGGCGCGGCGGCAAGGTTGGACATGGCAAATACCCCCTGGGATTGATAGGGCAAACCCTAGCGCCGCTCACTTGCGAATGCAATCAATTCTTAATTGCGATATTTAGTAAGGGCAATTTAACCCGATAGACTGCCGAGATTGACAATGGCGGCGAACGCAGGCAGGGTCCGCCCGCCTGATAGACCCGGAGAATCCCCGTCAATGCGGACTTTTCTCGACTTCGAGAAGCCAATTGCCGATCTTGAAGCTAAGATCGAAGAGCTACGGCACCTAGCCTCCGACGATACCGTCAATATCGCCGAAGAAGTGGCGCGTCTGGAAGGCAAGGTTAACAAGCTCTTGCGCCAAACCTTTGCCAAGCTCACCGCGTGGCAAAAGGTACAAGTCGCGCGCCACCCGCAGCGCCCGCACGGGGCCGATTACATCGCGGCCTTGATCGACGATTTCACGCCGCTGGCGGGGGACAGGTCGTTCGGGGAAGATGCTGCTATCATTGGTGGGTTAGGGCGGTTTCGCGGGCAAAGCTGCGTGGTGCTCGCGCAGGAAAAAGGTCATGATATGGCCACGCGCATTAAACATAATTTTGGAATGCCTAAGCCCGAAGGCTACCGCAAGGCCGTGCGCCTGCTGGAGCTTGCCGGGCGCTTTAACCTTCCGGTCATTACCTTAATAGATACGGCAGGGGCCTATCCCGGTATCGAAGCCGAAGCGCGCGGCCAAGCGGAAGCCATTGCCCGCGCAATTGATGCCTGCCTTAACGCGCCCGTGCCCATTGTGAGCACGATCATCGGCGAAGGCGGCTCCGGCGGGGCGATTGCCATTGCCACGGGCAACCGCGTGAACATGCTGGAACATTCGGTTTACTCGGTCATCAGCCCAGAAGGCTGCGCCTCGATCCTCTGGCGCTCCTCGGACAATGCCCAAGATGCGGCGGAAGCCCTGCGGATTACCGCGCAAGACCTGGAAAAACTCGGCGTGATTGATGCGATTGTGCCGGAACCCTTGGGCGGCGCCCACCGCGACCCCGGCAGTATTATCGCCGACGTTGGCACGCTGATCGAAGACCAGCTTCGCCCACTGCTGCTGCTGGAGGGTGCCGCGCTCAAGCAGCAACGCCGCGAGAAATTCCTGGAAATGGGCCAGAAGGGGCTTTAGGTGGCTCCCCTCTTGTGTCGAATAAAATAGATTGATGGCACGATGCAACATATGGTGTACTATACCATATGAAGGCAACGCGGCTCCTTTATGATCGGACAGACCTACCCGACGGGGGGATTATCGAAATGGTGATCTGGCAGGTTCCGACGCCGGTATGGGGAAGCGCCCATAGCCTCAAATACAGCCTATTCTACGGTCGAGCCGGGGCAAGGCTCATTGGATACGACAATGAGCGCGGTAAAGGCGACCATCGTCATATTGGCGAACGCGAAGAACCTTATTTGTTTTCGACGGTTGAGGCGCTGGTTGCCGATTTCATTGCCGATGTGGCGAGAGAGCGAGGGGAAAAATGAGCGATACCAAAGCACTGAATGTTTCAATCGGATCAATCGAAGACATGGGCGCACGCTTTATCGCCGCGTGGCATCGGGCTGAAGCAGGTGAGTTGGTGGACGAAACGCACATCACCTTTCCTGATTTGCCGACGCTTCTAGCCGCGCTCACGCCGAAGCGGCTTGCGTTGCTACGCCAAGTTCGGCGAAACGAAGTTCGCAGCGTCCGTAGCCTAGCAACTCTCCTAAAGCGTGATTACCGGAATGTGCATCAGGATGTCGATGCGCTGACAAAGCTCGGTTTGATCGAAAAGACGCCCTCGGCGGTGCGCGCCCCGTTTGCCAAGGTGGATGCTAGCTTCACGCTCTAATCCCCCGCCACAGTCTTAAGCTCCCCCGTATAAAACGCCGGGTAATGCTCCGCCACGACGGGGCTATCTGAGGCAAGTGCGTGGCAGGTATCGAGGATTGGTGGGCGGCGGGGGCCGTAGCCGGGTTGGAGGGACGGGGCGGACTCGTGATCTGTTGGCTCGATCATCCCGCCGTCGTCGCCGCGTTTCAGCGCTTTCAGCCGTTCCTTGCCGGGTGCGATGGTTTGGAAGGCGACTGTGGCGAGCGGCCCCAGCAGTTCGACCAAGTGGGTGCAGCCGTGCGTGCCGCCCACGCGCTCTTTTACGGCCTTGGTCCAGCCGGGGCCTATACTCAGGCCGATAATGCGCTGAAAATTCCCCACAATCGCCGGGCACATCTCGAAGGGCGAATGGTCTGTTACGGCTTCCACGGCCACCACCGTAAAACGATCATCCACGGTTAGGCGTAGGCCCATCTCATGAACCGCGCCCCCCGGCGCGACGCGGCCCCGCCACGCATTATCGAAGGCATAGGCTTTGGTATCGACCAGATGCGCTTCGATATCCCATAGCCCATCGGCACGGTGATAGCCGTTCAGCGTGATGCTGCGGGTGTGAAACGGCGTGCGCGGGGCGGCGGGGGAGAGAGGCATCGGGGATCGCTTCGCAAAAAGTAACCTTAACGTAAACTTCAGCCTGCGGGCATAGGCGCGGCTTGGCAAGCACTCGCCCGCACACCGGCCCGCCGCCGCTGCACACCTGCCGTGCGTAGGGGGGATGCGCGGTTGCGCCTCTTTTCCACGCAGAGTGCTGTAAAATTGTGCGCCGCACACGGCGTCCCGTTGGGGAAAAGGGCGGTTTTGCGCCGATTCCTCGCTGGCATAGATGTTGCTCATTCATTTATGCGGTGCGGGCAAGGGTTGCCTCGCTCGGCAAAACCTTCTAACAGGGGAGGTTTGGTGCTGGGCAAAATGGTTAAAACGGCAGGTTGAACGGGGAGGCTTCACTAAAATAATCCCGCAAAACTGCTTCCCCCTTGCCCCACCGTTCATCGAGGCGTTGTTCGTAGCGTGCGGCGTTAGCTTGTTTCGAGTTAACGGTCGCTGGAGTTCTTCTGGTCGCGACTGGGCAGGGGGTTGACAGGGTTTTCGCACGTGCGCGTATTTTTCTGTCGTACGGCTTGCATTTCAAGCCTGAATGTTGCGCGCACTCTATCGATAAGGCATGAGGAACGCCGAATAAGGCATTGATTTGTCATTATGCAGTATGGAGAGGGCTGCCATTCCATGCGACCCGCGCAAAGCTGGCGCGGTTTTATTGCGCTGCACAATAAGTCGGGGCGGATGTAGTTTGGCTTCACCGAATTCGCAAACACACCCCCCGATTTGAAAGGAGCTACATCATGGCTCGCATCTCTACCCTCAACACTGGTTTCGCCGCTCCGGCCCGTTCGGGTTCTACGATGGACACGTTGAACGCCTGGTACACGCGCTGGCAGGAACGCCGCGAGTTGGCCTCGCTCGACCAGCGCGCCCTTGATGATATTGGCCTAAGCCGGGGCGATGTCCTCACCGAAGTCAGCAAGCCGTTCTGGCGCGCGTAACACCGCCCAAACGCCTTCTCTTTATAGTGCTGAAAATGCCGCGCCCCCAATTGGGGGCGCGGTTTGCTTTTGGGCCTTTGTTTATAAAGCGTGTCCGCTATCGGCGTCTGTCCATCGCTGCTTTTTTGCTCAAAATGACAACAGATCGGGCCGAACGCGCTTGCCCTCTCGGGAATTTCAGCCGGGTAAAATGGGTTAGGAATCAAGGTATTACCCAAAGAACGCGCTCTAAGCCTGTGTATCTGCTGCAAAATCCCCCATTGGCCAAACTGTTGCATCTTCGTCACAGGAGGGTGAAAAGCCGCATCATTCCTGCACAGCAGGCTTGCTACAGTGTAGGGCAATGGGGTTTTATACGCCTGTCCCGAGCGGGGTGGGTCACTGTGTGGTCCCCCGGAAGGGTTTGTTTTGGGTTAAGTACCACCAAGGGGTATTGACAATGAAAAAGATTCTTCTGGGCACGTCTGCTCTCGTTCTTCT
>JAAFIC010000046.1 GCA_013298565.1 Alphaproteobacteria bacterium
GCCACCGGCAGGCTTTTATGTTCGACCGCCATAATCACCCCGTCTGCCGTGCGCGCGGTTACGGTGAACTCAGCGGGTAAGGTTGCGGCATCGGCGAACAGCGAATGGTAGCGGCCAATCGTCACCTCCTCCGTAAGGCCCGCAAACAGCAGACTGTTGGTTTCAACCGTCACCAAACTCGGTTTGCCGTGAACGGGTTCGTTGAGTTGCCCTAGCGAGCCGCCGAAGGCTTCCACCATGCCCTGCATCCCTAAGCAGACACCGAACACCGGCACCCCCGCATCAACCGCCTGCTGCACTAACCCCGGAATGCCGAACTGCTCCGGGCGTCCCGGCCCTGGCGACAGCACCACCAAGTCCCAGCCGCCGGCAGCCAGCGTCATGGGCGCGTGGGTATAGCGCAACGTGGTCACGGTCGCGCCGGTTTGGCGGAAGTAATCGGCCAGCGTCAGCACGAAACTATCTTCGCAATCGACGATGAGAATCTTGCGGTCCACCAACGGCAACGGTTCGACGACGGCAGGGCCGTTGTGCCCCTGCTTCACCGCCAAAATCGCCTTGCGGCTGGCCGCGCCCTTAAGAATGGTTTCGCGCTCTTCAGCGTCGGGGTCGCTATCGTACAATAGTGTCGCACCCACGCGGATCTCGGCGATTTCGTCCTTCAGGCGAATGGTTCGCAGCGTGAGGCCGGTATTAAGGTTGCCATCGAACGTAAGCCGCCCCACCGCCCCACCATACCAACGGCGCGGACTGGCCTCATTCTCTTCAATAAAGCGCACAGCCCAACGCTTCGGCGCGCCGGTAACGGTCACGGCCCAGGTATGGGTAAGGAAGGCATCGAGCGCATCGCACTCCGGTCGCAAGGTGCCTTCGACGTGATCGACGGTATGAATGAGATGGCTGTAAAGCTCGATCTGCCGCCGCCCGATAACCTTTACAGAGCCGGGAACGCACACGCGCGCCTTATCGTTGCGGTCCACATCGGTACACATCGTCAGTTCGGATTCGTCTTTTTTGGAGTTCAGCAACTCCAAAATCCGGTCGGCATCCTCAATCGCGTCGCGACCGCGCGCAATTGTGCCAGAGATGGGGCAGGTTTCCACCCGCCGCCCTTCAACGCGCACATACATTTCCGGCGAGGCCCCGACGAGATATTCCCCATCAAGGTTGAACAGAAAACCGTAGGGGCTGGGATTGATCTTGCGAAGCGCGCGGAACAGATCACCAGGAGCCGCATCGCACTCTTCAAAGAAAGTTTGGCCCGGCACCACCTCGAACAGATCACCGCGCTGGAAGTACGGCAAGGCTTGGCGCACCAAATCGGCATAACCGCCCGCCGGAAAATCAGAGGCTTGAGCAGGCTTACGCCGTGCGCCGCGATAGTCAATCGCGGCGGTCTCGCGGGGTAGCCCTTGCGTGTTCAGGAGGGCTTTGCCAGCTTGGCCCGCAAAATCATAGGTAATCTGCTGGGCTTGGCCGCGCTGATTGTCGATCACCACCAGTTGATCGGGCAGATACAGCACCATATCGCGTTGATCGTCTGGGCGCGGGCGCATTCGGTCCACCGGCTCGAACTGGTAAATCAGATCGTAACCGAAGGCTCCATAGAGGCCCAAATGCTCATCCTCATCGCTCTTGAAGGCCGCCAACAGCGCGCGCACGACCGAAAAGGCGGAAGGCTGTTGCGAGCGCTCTTCCTCGGCGAACTTCAGCGGTAACGGGATTACGGCCCCATCAATCCGGTCTTCCGCCACCGATAGCGCCGTGAGATGGGGGTGGGCTTCCAGGGCCGGGCGCGCGAGACGCAGCAGCAACCGCCCGCGCTCGTTCAGCGCCTTAAGGGTGAAGACGCGGCCCACGGTGACTATTTCCAACGGCGGATTAGCGAAACCCAAGCTCCAGCGCTTATAGCGGCCCGGATATTCGTAAGCGGACGACAGCAGCCCGCCCCGCCGAGTGTTAAGTTGGTCAATGAGCGCATCAATGGCGGCATCAAACGAAACATCGGTGATAGTGCGGCTAACGGTAACGCCGCCGTCGGTCGTGTAGACGACCGGAACCGAGGATTTAGACATGGCAGGCAGGCCCTTTTTTCGCAAAAAACGGTTAAACGACTAATAGCGCGCTTACCCGCGACGCCATCGGCCCATACACCCTTGCGTGACCTGACCCACAGTCGGCTTCCTTAAGGTTAAGTCTCTCTCGACGCAGCGCCGCCAGACAGCTATACCCCTAGCATCGACTGCCTTGGCGGACAAGTGGGGTTTCAGGTGTGATCTTGCGACGATTCTGTTTTGAATATCGCTTGACTCATCGGTGTTACTCGATATTGTGCCGACCTCTTTGGGCGATCCCTTATTAGGACCGAGCGACATGGCAAAGCCAACTTCCCTGCTGATCAAGCTGGTTAGCACAGCGGACACGGGCTTCTACTACGTGACTAAGAAGAACCCGCGTAAGACCACGAATAAACTGGAACTCAAGAAGTACGATCCAGTCGTGCGGAAGCACGTCGTGTTCCGCGAAGCAAAAATTAAGTAATTCAAGCTGGTCACGCAGTTTGAAATCGAAAGCGCTGGTCTTGTACCGGCGCTTTTCGTTTTTGAGCACTGATTATAAAAAGAGCGGAGGCTGCTGCCTCCGCTTTTCTGTGTTTACACTGCTGGCATTGAGGCCTCAACGCGGTTTCGACCCGCTTGCTTGGCGCGGTACATCGCCTCGTCGGCCCGGCGCAGCAGGTCTGAGCCGGAAGTTTCCCCAAAATCGGAGACGGAAACGCCGATGCTGATTGTCACCGACAGTTCGCCTGCGGCGGCAACGGTAAAAGGATCATCCTGCATCCGCGTTCGCAAACGCTCCGACACGCGCAGGGCTACCTCGATACTCGTATCGGGCATCACTACTACGAACTCTTCTCCGCCAATGCGGGCGATCATATCGAAGTGCCGCAAGGAGCGGCGCATACGGTTGGCGAACTCGATCAACACTTCATCGCCCGCTGCGTGCCCGTAGGTATCGTTCAAGCGCTTGAAGTGATCTATATCGCAGAACGCTAACGACAGCGGCTTCTTCACGTCGCTGGCATTGCGAACCATCTGATCCAAATGCACATCGAGATAGCGGCGGTTATAAACCCCGGTCAGCGCATCAGTTGAGGCGAGCGCGATGCTCTCTTCAAAATTGGTCCGCAGGCGTGTTTGATAGCGGCGGCGGCGAATTTGAGTCCGCACCCGCGCTTGCAACTCTTGCCGCTCAATCGGGCGCATAACGTAATCATTTACGCCCAAATCCAGTGCCTTAGCGATTCGGCTTATATCTTCCTCATCTTCCGCCAGCAGAAGAATTGGTAAAGATCGCACGCTTTCGTTGACGTGGGAGCGAATTTGACTGCACAGACGTAACGCATCGCCTTCCATCAAAGTTAGCGAGATAATCGCCATATCGAAAACATTGGTGTTCACAGCAGCAATCGCGGCTTCGGTGTTATGAATGGATGATATGGAGTGTTTATCGGACTTGAGAATATTGACAATATTCTCAGCGTCGATAGCACTTTCTTCAACCACCAAAATCCGGCCTTCCGTCGCTACTTCCTGACTCATCACGGGGGCGGGCGCGGCTAAACCGAGGCGGGACGAAGTTTCTTCCCGCACTCGCCACGCATCCATTAGGTTTTTTAGGCGAATGAGCGAGCGGACGCGCGCAAACAGCGGCACATCGCGCACGGGTTTCGACAGAAAATCATCAGCCCCGGCCTGCAACCCCCGCACGCGATCTGCGGTATCCGACAGGGCCGTGACCATAATGACAGGGATATGGGCAGTGGCCGGATCTTCCTTCAACTTCTCGCAGACTTTGAACCCGTCCATGCCGGGCATCATCACATCGAGCAAAATCAAATCGGGCGATTCACTACGGGCAAGCTCCAGCGCCGCCGGGCCGTTTTCAGCCGAGATGACGTCATAGTATTCGCTCGTCAGTTTTGCTTCGAGCAATTTGATATTCGGTAGAATATCGTCAACAACAAGGATACGACCCGGCATCAGCCCTCAACCCAAAAAGCGCTGTACGGTCTCAAGGAAGTTTGCAACCGAAATCGGTTTGGCAATATATGCCTCGCATCCCCCCTCGCGGATTTTTTCTTCATCGCCTTTCATCGCAAAGGCCGTAACCGCGATAATAGGGATAGATCGCAGGTTTTCATCCTGTTTAATCCACTTAGTCACCTCAAGGCCCGAAACCTCGGGCAACTGAATATCCATCAAGATAAGGTCTGGCCGCTCCTCTCGCGCAATACGCAACGCCTCCATTCCGTCCCGCGATTGGAGAATGCGATAGCCGCGCGCTTCCAATAAATCGTGGAAGAGCTTCATATTCAGTTCGTTGTCTTCAACGATTAAAACCGTCTTCATCGAAGTATGCCGAAGCCTCCAAGCGTCCGGGGCACTGCGCCGCACGCACCCTGTGTATCACTGTAGCGACTCGCCACACGCAAAGAAACCATAACCTTAATATGTATTGATACTAAGATGCTAATATGTCGGATCGTTTTGAAGCGAAGGCGGTAACGGGTTTCTGTCGGGATTGCCTGGCAAGCCCCCTCGCCACCCCAGATACCGCCGCACGCCTTAAGGCGCGGTGCGCGGTGTGCGGGTCGCCGCGCCTGCGTTTTCATGCGGAATGGCGCGATCTTACGATTGCCCATATTGACTGCGATGCTTTTTATGCTTCGGTCGAAAAGCGTGACCGGCCCGATTTGCGCCATCGGGCCGTGATCGTCGGCGGCGGGGAGCGCGGAGTGGTGGCCGCCGCCTGCTATGTAGCGCGGGCGGCAGGAGTGCGTTCGGCGATGCCGATGGGCCAAGCCCTACGCCTCTGCCCGGAGGCTACTGTATTTCCGCCGACCATGAGCAAATATAGCGCTGTCAGCCGTGCTCTGCGCCGCCGCTTTTTGGCGCTAACCCCGCTCGTCGAACCACTCTCCCTCGACGAAGCGTTTCTGGACCTCACCACCCCTGCCCACGCAACCGGGATTCCGGCGGCGCTGTTGCTGGCAAATCTCGCGCGGGAAGTGGAAGCGAACCTGGGTATTACACTGTCCATCGGGTTAGGGGCGAACAAGCTGTTGGCTAAAATCGCGTCTGATCTCGATAAACCGCGCGGCTTTGCCCTGATCGGGCGGGCGGAGGCGGCGAATTTTCTGGCACCGCGCCCGGTATCGCTGCTGTGGGGCGTGGGCAAAGCCCTCGCCGCCGCGCTGGAGCGGGAAGGCGTTCGCACGATTGGCGATTTGGCGGCGCGGGAGCCGATGTGGGCCGCCCGCCGCTTCGGCCAAATCGGCTTGAGGCTTTCGGAGTTTGCGCGCGGGCACGACCGTCGCCGCATCACGCCTGACCGCCCGGCCAAAAGCATCGGGGCAGAAACCACTTTCCGTCAGGATCGCACGCGCCTTGAAGACCTGAGCGATGCCCTACGCCCGCTCGCAGAAACCGTAGCCCGGCGGCTGCAAGCGGCAGATAAGCTGGCGGCAGGCGTAACGGTGAAACTGAAAAGCGCCGATTTCGTGCAACGGACCCGCTCCACCAGCCTGCCGACGCCAACCCAGGAGGCGGCAGATCTCTGGCACGCCTGCGATGCCCTTTTGCGGGCCGAGACAGTGAGGGGCGGTTTTCGGCTTATCGGCCTGTCCTGTGACCGGCTGATCGACGCCGGGGAAACGGGACCGCTGGGGTTACTCGCCCCGCAAACCTCAGTGACTCAGGAATGATTCATGACTAACTGCCGTACTTTCGGCAGAACATCCTCAACCGGAATAACCGCCGGGCTGATCGAGCCATAATGCCGGGCCGAAATGGCTTCGGAGACGGTCGAAAGGGGCAGATATTTCTTGGGATTCGTATAGCCGAACACAGTAAGCAGCGGTGTGTTGGCCGCCGCCAACATATGTGCCATCCCGCAATCATTCGTGACCGCCGCACAAAGCTGACGCCCGAGGGCAACCGTCATCAACGGCGAGGCGAAGGCCGGGTGAAATGCGCGCGCCCCATCTTCCCCCAGTTCCCACGCGGGTAGCAGGGCATTATCGAATGCTGCCAGCACCTGGGGGACTAAATCGCTCTCCGCCGGGCCAAGCAGAAATACCGGCGTTAGGCCCTCGGCTTGAAGGGCGCGGGCGAGCGCCAAATAGCGCTCCAACGGCCAGCACTTGCCGCGATCCCCCGCGCCAAGCACCAAGCCGACGTATCTTGGCCCCAGCGGCAGCAGGGCTTCGGCATGAGCTTCGCGCGCGGGGTCGCGAAAGTTGGGCGGCGGCAGATCGGCCTTCTGGGGCGTACCGAGCGCGTCCAGCAGCATCAGATATTGCGCGCTAAGATGGGGCGGCTTCTGCCAAGTGCGCGGCCAGCAGTCCGAAAACAGAAAATGCCGAGAGGCCGACACGAAACACCTCGTGCGTGTGCGGCGCAGAATGAGCGTCTGCCACCAGCATTTTTCGAGATCAATAATCAAATCGAAACGGCGCGGGGCCAGGGGGCGCGGTTTGCGCGGATCTAGCGCGCGCCAATCAAGGCTTAACGCTTGATGGGTGAGCACTTCATCAATAAAGGGTGCCATCACGTGAGCAAGACCGCCGCTATAGGCCGAGCCACCCATAGAGACCGCAAAAGTTATGCGCGCATTCGGGTAGCAACAACGCAAAGCGTGGAAGAAGCCCGACTGGATGAAGGCATCACCAACCGGCTGATCCTTACCATGCACGAGGATCGTTTGGGCCAGGATCTCTTGTCTTAGTAACCGGCGCAGTCGCGACATTTCAACCCCACCCGGGTTAAGAGCATTTCGCGGCTGCCAAAGGTTCAACTTTCAACAATTTTGCCTTAACCGCGAAAGAACCGTAATCTAGCGTTATCGCGCGGGAAACCCCATTTTCGAGCATATCCGCGCCTAACTCATAATCGGGCAGTTCTTCGCCTAGAGTGCGCGGATCGGTTCCGGTCGAATCGGGAAAAAACGCCATCCGCATCATCCAGGAGCGGCCCTTGAGCAGCGGATTAGTTTCTTTCGGATTGCTCGAACGCGGCAGACCGATCGCCGCCGTCACCGTCGTCGCCCCCTCGATTGAGACACCCTCGAAGACCTGCTTTGAGAGAAACGATTGCCCGGCTTTAGCAGCATCCAGCAAAGCAAGTGTATGGGCGGAGGGAAACATCACGTCTTTTGGTAGCGCGATGCGCGCCACTTCGGGCATTGTGAAACGCGCCAGGCCGCGTTTGCCTTTTGGGGCCTGAGCCGTACCGCGCGTATCTTCCTCCATCTCGCCATTATTGGCTTTTTTTACCTCAAAGCGGTAGCGCTGGCCGTTCTTAGCTTCCCAGGAGACAAGGCTGGTTTGAAGGTCCGAATCGTCGGCATCGGTGTAGGACAAGCGCAATTTATAGCGTTGCTCAACGGCCCAGCCATCGCAGGTATCGGCCCACTCGAAATAGAGTTGCCCGCCCGCACCAATGATCCCTGAGCCTTCTTGAGTATGGCTCAACGCCAAAGAGTAAATCGCCCGATGCGGCTGAATGGGCGAGGCAGCCTCTGCCCCTCCCGCCCCCGCTAGACCAACGGCGATAGTCAACGATACAAACGCGGCGCGGACCATTCTGGACCCTTCATCTCTACGGACTCCCTTAGCCCGCATTTCCTCAATATGGCATAGATTGAGCAGACTACTAGCGATAAGCGGACCTTATTTCGATTGCAATGCTTTACCGCTTGGTCTGTTGCGCTTTTAGCAAGGCCGCCGCGAACGCCCCGTTGCCCGCAGGCTCGGGCCGTTGCGGCGGCTTTACCGGAGCGGGCTTCGCGACCTCGCGTCGGGGGGCAATCTCGCGCGGGCCGCTAGACCGGGCCGAAGCCGCGCCATCCATCGGATCATCGAGACGTAAGGTCAGGCCGATGCGCTTACGCTTAACATCAACCTCTAACACTTTCACCGTCACCACTTGCCCCGGCTTCACCACGTCGCGCGGGTCTTTAACAAAGCGGGTAGAAAGTGCAGAGACGTGAACCAACCCATCCTGATGCACGCCAATATCCACAAACGCCCCGAACGCCGCCACATTCGTAACAACACCTTCTAGCACCATGCCGGGCTGAAGGTCTTTCAACGCTTCCACACCATCCTTGAAGGTTGCGGTTTTGAACTCCGGGCGGGGGTCGCGGCCCGGCTTATCCAGTTCGCGCAGAATATCCTGCACGGTCGGCAACCCGAAACGATCATCGGCAAAGCTGGCGGGATTGAGCGCACGCAGCGTGGCGCTATCGCCCATAATCTCCGCCACTGGCTTTGCCACAGTTTGCGCGATTTTGCGGACCACTGGATAGGCTTCCGGGTGAACCGAAGACGCATCCAGCGGCTCGTCGCCGCCGCGAATCCGCAAAAACCCTGCCGCTTGCTCAAAGGCTTTCGGCCCAAGGCGCGCGATTTCCTTCAACTGATTACGGTTGCGGAACGCCCCCTGAGCATCGCGCCACGCAATGATATTGCGCGCTAAGGTCTCGTTCAGCCCCGATACCCGCGTTAGCAGGGGCACCGACGCCGTATTGAGATCGACGCCAACGCCGTTCACGCAATCTTCCACCACGGCATCCAGCATCCGCGACAGTTTGCTTTCGCTCACGTCATGCTGATATTGCCCAACGCCGATGGATTTGGGATCAATCTTCACCAGTTCCGCCAACGGGTCTTGCAGTCGTCGCCCGATGGAAATGGCACCGCGAATCGACACGTCGATGCTAGGAAACTCCTGGCTGGCGAAAGCAGACGCGGAATAGACCGAGGCCCCCGCTTCCGACACCATCACCTTTGTCGCCGTCAGCGCCGGAAAACGCGCCAGCACATCGGCGGCGAACCGATCCGTTTCGCGACTGGCAGTGCCATTGCCGATAGCGATGAGTTGCACAGCGTGCTTCTGGCAGAGAGCGGCGACAAGGCTCAGTGCCTCCTCATACCGCCGTTGCGGCTCGTGCGGGTAGATCGTCGCGGTATCCAGCAGCTTGCCGGTGGCATCGACCACGGCCACCTTCGTGCCGCTGCGAAACCCCGGATCGAGCGCTAACGTGGGGCGCATCCCGGCGGGGGCGGCCAGCAGCAGATCGCGCAGATTGCCTGCGAACACCCGGATTGCCTCGGCTTCCGCCTGCTCGAACAGCCGGTTCATTAAATCGAGTTCCAGATGAACGGAAACCTTCACCCGCCAGCACCAACGCGCCACATCCAGCAGCCACGTATCCGCCGCGCGGCCTTTGGCGGCAATATTGAAGCGCAGCGCGATGCGGCTTTCGCACGGCCCCATCTGGCCGGGCGGCGGCTCTTCCGGCAAACCGAGGGTGATCGTGAGAAACTCTTCCTTACGGCCCCGGAACAAAGCGAGCGCGCGGTGGGAGGGAATTTGCCGAATGGGTTCGGCATAGTCGAAATAATCAGAGAATTTCGCGCCGGCCTCTGCCTTGCCCTCAATGCCTTTCGCGCGGACAATGCCGTTTTCCCACAGAAAATTGCGTAAGGCCCCAACCAGTTCGGCATCTTCGGCAAAGCGTTCGATAAGGATTTGCTTGGCCCCATCCAGCGCAGCTTTAACGTCTGCCACGCCTTTTTCGGCATCAATGAAGGCCGCAGCCTCGGTTTCCGGCGTGCGAGTGGGATCGCCAAAAAGCAGATCGGCCAGCGGCTCCAATCCGGCTTCTCGGGCAATCTGAGCCTTGGTGCGGCGCTTTTGTTTGTAGGGAAGGTAGAGGTCTTCCAACCGGGCCTTAGTGTCGGCAGCCATAAACAGCGCCAATAGCGCATCGGTTAGCTTGCCTTGCTCGCGCACCGACGAGATAACCGTCTCGCGCCGCTCGTCCAACTCGCGCAAGTACCGCAGCCGTTCTTCCAAGGCGCGAAGCTGAATATCGTCTAACTCGCCCGTCGCTTCTTTGCGGTAGCGCGCGATGAACGGCACGGTCGAACCACCATCCAGTAACGCAATCGTCGCCTCAACCTGCTCCAGTCGAACCGACACTTCATCCGCAAGCCGACGCGCAATTGATACTGCCATTACACACCCTCTAACCCTGCTAACCCACCCTGGGACCGCAGGCGTAGCAACCCCTCAGCCATTAGGCTAGGGACAAAACGGACAGGCTTCGGAGGGCAATGGTCAGGAATGCCGATTAGGACTCAACGGGTCTTATCGTAAGCGTACGAATAAATATATCCCGCACAGCACCCGGCGATAAAAGCTCGTTAGACTGCTGCACCATTAGACCGCGCAAATAATCACTATTATCGAGATTTTCAGGACCGGCGCGCATCGCCAGGGAAGATATAGTGTTGATATATATATCTTTCAAACGCGGGCGCGATTCCAATACTACGCGCAGTGGGCCGCCTTCGCGCGTCTCAATCGTGAGTTTATAAGTGCGAATTTCGGCAGGGAAATTATTACGGATGATGGAGATATTAATCTCATCCAACTCGACGAAGGCTTGCTTGCCGCCCTCGCCCTCGAACTGCATTTTTTCAAGGTAACGGATCAGGTAAAAGCCGCCCGCAATGCCGCCCCCGATGCAAATCAGCATCAAAAAACTGAGGATCATCCGCAAACCGCCGCGCATCGCCGCTTCCTTTCATCCGGTCGTTCTGACCAATTCAACTGCTAAAAATGCCGAAAGCCCGTCTTCGGAATCGGCAGAATTCCCCGTGCCTCATCGCACAACATAACCCCAGACCCGGCGACGCACCGCCCGACAAGCGTGATCGGCACGCCACTTGCCTGCGCCACTTCACTTAGTATAGCAGCCTTTTTTGGCGAAATCGTTAGAGCGATTTCATAATCATCACCGCCCGTCAAAAGATCAATCGGGGACAGATGCGCTATAGCCTTTTGTGCGCCCGATGAAAACGGCATCGCCCTTAGCGCCAACTCTATACCAACCCCCGACGTGGCTGCGATATGCTCAAGATCGGCCACCAGCCCGTCGGAGACATCCAGCGCTGCGGAGGCCACCCCACGTAAAGCCACCATTGTTGCAAGGCGTGGGCTGGGCCGCCAGTAGCGCGCGGCCAGAAAATCTGCCTCCGCATCAGATAACCCCCAAGCGGCGGCCAATTCAGGCTCTCGCAGTAGCTTCAACCCCAGGAAGGCATCACCAATCGTTCCCGTCACCGCCACCAGATCGCCCACCCGCGCGCCGTTACGGCGGATAGCCTTACCGGTTGGCACCGCGCCAAAAACCGTTACGGAGAAACTGAGCGGCCCCGGCGTTTTTACCGTATCCCCCCCGGCAAGTAGGATTGCCAGTGCGGCTTGTTCAGCGGCAAGCCCTTGGCTAAAGCGCGCCAGCCACGCGCTATCAATCGCCGCCGTCCAGAAAGTTGCCAGCGTATAGGCCCGCGGCTCCGCCCCCATCGCGGCAAGATCGGAGACCGAAGAGCGCAAGATTTTTGCGGCAATCAGCGCCGGATCGGCCTGGGGCAGGAAATGCACGCCCTCAACCTGAGCATCGGTGGAAACGACAAGCTCTCGGCCTGGGCCGGGATCGAGCAAAGCCGCGTCGTCCGTCAGGCCCAAGGCACCGGGAAGGCCAGCCGCGAGCGGGGCGAAGTAGCGGGCGATCCGATCGAACTCGCCTTCAGACGCGCCCGCCTTGCTCATGCCCCTACGAAAACTCAGCGTCGCGGATCGTGCGGGCCACTTTATCGAGCAGCCCATTGACCATGCCCGGCTCTTTCCCGCCAAAGAAGGCATGGGCCACATCGACATACTCAGTAATGACCACACGGGCCGGAACGTCCACCATCACCATCAATTCGGCAATGCCGACGCGCAGAATCGCGCGCAATACCGGATCAATCCGCTCGATGCTCCAGCCTTCCGAAAGATTGGCCGAGATGATCGCATCCAACTCCGGCAACCGCTCCACCGCCGCATCAACCAACTGCGCGAACAGGATTTCTTCGGTCAAAGGCTCCAGGTAATTCTCGCGGAAGTCCAGAATCAACCGCGCCGCCGTAACCTTATTGAAATCCTGCTGAAACAGCGCCTGGGCAGCGGCAATGCGGGCCAATTGGCGCGGCGTGGGGCCGGGTGTTTTTGGGCCGGGTGTTTTTATCTTTTTGTCGGTCATATTGATTTAGCTCACTCGAAACTGGCGACGAAGCTCGATCATTCGCAGCACGGCGCGAGCAACCTCGCCGCCCTTGTCCTTCCGGTCACGGCGCGCGCGCGCCCAGGCTTGATCGTCGTTCTCGACCGTCAGCACCCCAAAGCCAACCGCCGCCGCGTTACGCAGCGCAATATCTTGCATCCCGCGTGCGCTTTCGGCACAGACATAATCGTAATGCGTGGTTTCGCCGCGAATAACGCAGCCGAGGCCCAAGAACCCGTCGAACGCTTTCGGCAAAGTGCCTGCGTTACCCGCGCGTACAGCATATTCCACCGCCGCCGGAATCTCAAAGGCTCCCGGCACACTCAGTCGCTCAAACGTCGCCCCCGCCGCCGTCAGCGCCGCAATCGCGCCTGCCGCCAGCTCGTCGGCGATATCCTCATAGAACCGGGCTTCGACGATTAAAATATGGAGTAGGCTGGGGGGCTTGCTCATGCGACCGATCCAAAGGTAGAGCAAATCCCGAGCGGGCGATTTCACCCGCGACGACGCATTTGCTGACAGAATAAGACTTAGACCCTCCCGGAGAGGGTTTAAGCGGGGGTAAGGGGGCGATGACCTACGATTGTTAGACCATAGCCGTCAAGCCCAACAATGGTTTTCGGCGCATTGGTGAGCAATTCCATCTCACGCACACCCAAATCGAGCAAAATTTGCGCGCCAACGCCATAATCGCGCAACTGGCCGCCCTGCTTGCTGGGATCCAGTCGCAAACGATCCGACAGACTGGTGGCGCTGGGTTCGCGGATCAACACAATCACGCCGCGCCCAATCTCGCCAATCGCCCGCATCGCCGCCTGTAAATCGCCGGAATGGGTGGAGCGACTATCGCCCAACACATCATCGAGGATCGACATGGCGTGCATCCGCACTGGCACCGGGCCACCTTGGGTAATGTCGCCCTTCACCAGCGCGATATGTTCGGCATAGGCCACCGTGTTGCGATAGACGACCAAGCGAAAACTGCCCCCGTGGATCGACTCGAAGGTCGTTTCCGTTACCGGCTGCACCAGCTTTTCGCGCCGCCGCCGCCATTCGATCAAATCGGCAATAGTGCCAACCTTAAGGCCGTGGGTCTGGGCGAATTTGACCAAATCCGGCATGCGGGCCATCGTGCCGTCGTCGTTCATGATCTCGCAGATCACGCCCGCAGGCGAGCGGCCCGCAAGCCGGGCAATATCCACCGCAGCTTCCGTATGGCCGACGCGCACCAGCACGCCGCCATCACGCGCCACCAGCGGAAAAACGTGACCGGGCGTCACGATATCGTCGCGGCCCTTAGCCGGGTCAATCGCGGTTGCCACTGTAAGCGCCCGATCCGCTGCCGAAATGCCGGTAGAAACACCCTCGCGCGCCTCAATCGAAACCGTGAAAGCGGTTTGGTGGCGCGTGCCGTTCTGCTGGGCCATCAGCGGCAGCCCCAGTTCTTCAACGCGCTTGCGGTTCATGGCGAGGCAGATCAAGCCGCGCCCGAAGCGCGCCATGAAGTTGATGGCTTCCGGCGTGGCGGCATCGGCGGGAATCACCAGATCGCCCTCATTCTCGCGGTCTTCGTCATCCACCAGAATGAACATGCGCCCTTGGCGGGCGTCCTCGATCAACTCATCAATCGACGACAGGATTTCGAGATCATGAACCTTCCGCATCGCTACGCTCCCGCCGTTTCCATCAGCCGGGCCATATAGCGCGCCAGCATATCAATTTCAAAATTAACCCCATCGCCAACCGCCAAAGCACCGAGCGTGGTCTGGACTGCCGTATGCGGAATGATATTCACGGTAAACCCGGCTTCGATCAAGTTTGACCCCGCCGTCGCCCCAACCTCGTTCACCGTGAGCGATACGCCGTCGAGCGTGATCGAGCCTTTCGCGGCGACGAACCGGTGAAAAGGTGGCGGCAGCGTAAACGTGAGGCGCAGGCTACCCGCAACGCTCCCCCGGCCCGCAAGGTGGCCGACGCCATCGACGTGACCGGACACGTAATGCCCGCCCAACTCGTCCCCCGCCTTCAGTGCCCGCTCCAGATTGAGCGTGCGCCCTACCTGCCAGGAACCGAGCGTGGTTTTCGACAACGACTCGTCCGACACTTCCACGGCAAACCAGCGCTCGCCCTGCTCGATCACGGTCATGCACGCGCCCGATAGCGCGATAGACGCGCCAAGAGCAACGCCGACCAGCGGTTGCGCTGTGTCGATCTCGAAGCGCGTATCTCCGCCTGCTTTGCGGGTAACGCTTCGCACGGTGCCGATGTCGGTAATGATGCCTGTAAACATATGAAGAACCTTAACGCTCGATAGTGTAGCTTTCCAGCAAATCCTCGCCGAGAAACAGCGTGTCCACTCGGCGGAAGCGACGGGCGAGGTCGGGCGTATTGATACCATAGGCCGCAATCGCCGGAATCCCATCACCACCAATCACCGAAGGAGCGCGGAACCAGTGCAACGCATCAATAAGATCAGCCCCGAGCAACCCCGCGATAAGCCGCCCGCCGCCTTCGATCAGCAGTCGCGTTAACCCATGCTCCCCCAACAAACCGAGGGCTTTGGGCAGGTCCATTTGGCCGTCGTGGATCGGCACTGTCAGCAGCTTCACCCCTGCGTCTTTCAACGCTTGCTGGCGATCTTTATCGGAATCAGTGCGGGTAATCACCCAGGTTGGGTGCAAGGCCGCCGTACGGACCACCTGGGCCGTGAGCGGTAGCGACAAGCGCCCATCAATAATCACCCGAACCGGCGAGCGGTGGGCAAGGCCGGGCAAGCGGCAATCTAGCATTGGATCATCAATCAGCGCGGTGGCCCCGCCGACCGCGATCGCGTCATGCTCCGCCCGCAACCGATGCCCAAAGGCGCGCGCCTGCGGCCCGGTAATCCAGCGCGAGGCCCCCGTATGGGCGGCAATACGGCCATCGAGCGAGGTTGCAACTTTTGCCGTTACCAACGGCCTGCCGAGCGTTACGCGCAGCAGGAACCCGGCGGCGACAGCCTGTGCTTCCTCCGCCAGTATGCCAATATCAACGTGGATGCCGCCCGCACGCATCCTGGCAATGCCTTGGCCGGAGGTGCGCTGGTCCGGGTCTTCCAGAGCAATCACCGCACGGCTTATCCCCGCCGTCACCAGCGCGTCGCAACAAGGGCCAGCCCTGCCCTGATGAGCGCAAGGCTCCAGCGTTACATAAGCCGTCGCGCCGCGTGCGGCTTCCCCCGCTTGGACAAGGGCATGGATTTCGGCATGAGGGCGGCCTCCGGCTTGGGTCCAGCCTTGGGCGATCACCGCGCCATCTTTCACCAGCACGCAGCCCACCGCAACCGACGGCCACACTTGCCCCCAGCCCCGGCGGGCGAGCCGCAGGGCTTGGGTCATAAAGCGTTCGTCCGCCGCCGTATCAGTCGCGCGAATCGACATTCAACCGATCAACAAGATCTTCAAAATCTTTAACTTCATGGAAATTCTTATACACCGAGGCAAAGCGCACATAGGCAACGGGATCGAGGCTATAAAGCGCCTCCATCACCTGCTCCCCCACGCGATCAGAGGCAATTTCAGGCTCGCCCTGGCTTTCCAGCCGCCGGACGATGCCGTTCACCATCTGCTCGATTCGCTCCGCATCAACGGGCCGTTTGCGGCAGGCGATTTGGATTGAGCGGGCCAGCTTGTCGCGATCAAAGGGCACGCGCTTGCCGTTCTTCTTAACCACGGTGAGTTCGCGCAACTGCACGCGCTCGAACGTGGTGAAACGCGACCCGCAGGCAGCACAGAACCGACGCCGCCGAATGGCGCTATTATCGTCGGTTGGCCGCGAGTCTTTGACCTGCGTGTCGTCGTTTCCACAGAAGGGGCAGCGCATCGCCCTAGATCACTCTCTCGCTTAGGCTTACGGATAAATCGGGAAGCGCTGGCACAAGGCTTCCACCTGCGCCCGCACCTGGGCTTCCACATCTGCATTGCCGTCTGCGCCATTAGCGACCAAACCATCAAGCACGTCGCCGATGAGTTGACCAACCTGCTGGAACTCGGCCACGCCGAAACCGCGTGTCGTGCCCGCTGGCGTTCCCAGGCGAACGCCCGAGGTTATCATCGGCTTTTCCGGGTCGAACGGAATGCCGTTCTTATTGCAGGTGATGCCTGCGGCTTCCAGATGGTGCTCCACCACCTTCCCCGTCAGGCCCTTTGGGCGCAAATCGACGAGAACAACATGGCTATCGGTACCGCCCGAGACGATGTTGACGCCGCGCGACAGCAGCACTTCCGATAAAGCCCGCGCATTATCAATCACCAACTGCGCGTAAGCCTTGAACTCCGGCTGCAAAGCCTCCCCAAATGCCACGGCCTTGGCCGCGATCACGTGCATCAACGGGCCGCCTTGAAGGCCGGGGAATACCGCCGAGTTGAACTTTTTACCTAAATCGGCATTGGTCGAAAGAATCATGCCGCCGCGCGGGCCGCGCAGGGTTTTGTGGGTCGTCGTCGTCACCACATGGGCGTGCGGCACGGGGTTCGGATAGGCCCCGCCCGCGACAAGCCCGGCGAAATGGGCCATATCCACCATCAGGTACGCACCAACCTTATCGGCAATCGCCCGCATCCGCGCAAAATCAATGACGCGCGGATAGGCGGAGCCGCCACCAATGATGATCTTCGGCTTATGGGTTACGGCCAACTCTTCCATTTCATCGTAATCAATAAGCTGGTCTTGCTGACGCACCTTATAGCCAATCGGTTTGAACCATTTGCCCGACTGATTGGCGGGCGCGCCGTGGGTGAGATGACCACCACAGGCCAAGTCCATCCCCAAGAAAGTATCGCCCGGCTGCATCAGTGCAAAGAATACCGCCTGATTGGCCTGCGCGCCCGAATGGGGCTGCACATTGGCATAAGTCGCGCCGAACAGTTGGCAGGCGCGTTCAATGGCGATTTGTTCGGCCACATCGACAAACTCGCAACCGCCATAATAGCGGCGGCCCGGATAGCCTTCGGCATACTTATTGGTCAGCACCGAGCCTTGCGCTTCCAACACAGCGCGGGAAACGATGTTTTCCGAGGCAATCAACTCAATCTGATTGCGCTGACGGTGCAGTTCCTGCTGAACCGTTTGATTGACCGAAGGATCGGCCTCGGCCAAGGAACGAGTGAAAAATCCAGTCGTTAAGCTCATCGCAGTTCCTCACACACCAGCTAGAAATATCAAAACCAACGCGAAACCCTTAACCGAGCTTGGCGACACGACGGGCGTGGCGCTCGCCGCCATCAAAGCCCGTGGCAAGAAAGCGTTTTACCGCGTCCGCTGCCAGATCCGGCCCAATCAGGCGTGCGCCAAGGGCAATCACATTGGCGTTATTATGCTCGCGGGCAAGTTGCGCCGAAAGCGTATCGGACACCAAAGCCGCCCGAATATGGGCATGGCGGTTGGCCGCAATCGAAATGCCAATTCCGCTGCCGCAAATCAAGACCCCCAAGGTCGCCGGACCGGTTTTGAGCGCGCCCGCCAGTTTATCGGCATAATCGGGATAATCCACCGACTGCCCTGGTTCCGGGCCAAGATCGAGCACCGGATAACCCCAGCCCTGCACTAAGCTGTAAAGGTGAGCCTTCAAATCAACCCCCGCATGATCGCTGGCAAAAGCAACGGTCGCAAGTGGGGTCGGCTGGGCATCGAGCAGGCGCGTATCCATACAGGCGCGGTATCCATCGGTCGAAGCCCCTTATTCTACAGGCACGCGAGGGGTTAAAAACCGCTGCACTGCCGTCGCTCAAGGGACAACACATGAGAAGAACGGCGACCATAACATATGGCTGAGGAAGGTCAAACGCTGCGGCACCTTGGCGTTTGCAAGGGTGCTATCCTCGCCGAGGCATTCCCCCTCAACATCATGTCGGAATAACTAACTCGGAGAAATTTACTCGGGCCATTATGTTACAATATTTTCATGAAACCCTATATAATTTTTGTAGAAAGATGATTGCGGTCACACTATAATAATTTCACCTTTTGAATTTTAACCTATGGCGATATATCCACGATGAGCGAAGAAAAGAATACGATTGCATTGGTGCAATCTGCGCTATTAAAGCTGACGACTCAGGTGGTGGCGGCTTATGTTGGGCGGAATGATGTTCCACAGGCGCAGATCACCGATCTGATCCACACAGTGTTTTCCACATTGAAGGATATATCGGCAGAAAAACCTGCTGAGGCTGTCGAACCGCAGAAACCAGCCGTTCCGATTAAACGGTCGGTATTCCCAGACTATATGATCTGTCTGGAAGACGGCAAAAAGCTGAAAATGCTGAAACGACATCTCCGCACGTCCTATAACATGACCCCCGATGACTATCGCGCTAAATGGGGTCTTCCGCCCGACTATCCGATGGTTTGCCCTAACTACGCCGAGCAGCGCTCGCAATTTGCCAAGCAGATTGGCCTGGGACGAACAAGACTTGCCGATGTTACGCGGGGGCGCCGTAAAAAGGCATAGAGCTATTCTGCATCATATATCAGAATGGAAAACGCGGCCTAAGCGAGGCCGCGTTTTTTCTGTGTCTAGACAAATACACCAATACTGCTGAAGCATCCCGCAGGAAATATCAGAGCGAAAAACCGCCCTGCGGTTGCTCCGCCGATCCAAGCAGTAAGCGCTGAAGTTTGTTAGACGCCTGCCGGCTCAGCAGCGCATTGGCGGCGCTGGCTGGGCCGACGATGGAGGCTTCCTTGCCTGTGAGCGGATCAACCGCTGTCGCCTTAGCGTAACTGCCTTGCCGAATAATCTCGATCAAGAAGGACTCTGGCTTCACGGGCATGACCAAGGGGCTTTCCGAAGTTTAGGGGTCGATTGTGCAAACAAGCGTTTTTTGGACAGCCTGCATCACCGGCTCATCCATATACCGCCCGCCGCAGCGCTGGGCATAGTCGGCCACGCGGGCATTGTAGGTAGTCGTTTGAGCTTGAAGGCTTGGAAAAACCTCCTGCTCCAACCGGGCCTCGTCGTCATCGCGCTTTTCCACTAAGGCGCGGAACGCATCGACCGCCGTTGGATCGTTCACATTCACCGTTGGGCGTTTGGTGTTAAGCGCGGTTGCCTGCTCGGCGGTAGAGCGCCGCAGAGCCTCATAACTTGCCTGCGCCGCCGCCAGCGTCTGCCCGCGTTTTTGGACGGACTGATTGAGGCAGAGGCAGGTTGCAATCTCGCGCGGGTCGGCCATCAGCGTTCCTGAAGCGGCTGGGGCCGATTGAGCGAAGGCCGATCCCGCGACACCCACCAGTGTAACAGCCAAAATGGCCAAACCGTGCTGAATAGTTCCCATCGTGCCCATGCTTATACTCCTCATGTGTCGCTACCAAAATCCGATTTTGTGAGGCATTATTCAATTGCGAATACGGCACGAGAAAGGCATTTTGCGCGCACACCCTGCCGCTTCTTTTTGCAGCGACCTCGACGACGATCCGCTGCCCCGCGAGGTGCTTTATGCTGACCCTGTTTCTTTCCGCCGAGGCGGCCACGCAACGGCTTCCGTTGGGCGAGTTGCCCTCCAATCTGCCGCCTGCCATCTGGTACGATTTGCTAGAACCAACAACGGCGGAAATCCACGCAGTTCAGCGCAGTTTGGGTATAGAGCTTCCCAGCCGCGAAGAGATGCAGGAAATCGAAGTTTCCAGCCGCTTATATGAAGAAGATGGCGCGCTGTTTATGACCGTGTCGATCATGTCGAAGTTCGATAGCGGCCAGCCTGAAACTAATGCCGTTACCTTCGTGCTTACGCCGAAAGCGCTGGTAACAGTGCGCTATGCCGATCCGCTGCCCTTCATTCAGTTCGCGAACCGCGTTCAACGCAACCCAACGCACTGGACCAGTTCGGATACGCTGTGGACCGGGTTGCTGGAAACGCTGGTGGACCGGGTTGCCGACGTGCTTGAGCGCATCTCCGCCGATTTGGAGCGCACGGGGCAGCGCGTGTTCGACAGTAAGGACACGCGGGGCCGCACGGGGGCGGCACTGGAAGAGGCGCTCTCAAAAATTGGCCGCTCTGGGCAGATGGTCTCGGGCATTTCCGAAAGCCTGATGACGCTGAACCGCGCGATTGCCTATGCGGGTAATATCGGCGGCAGTTGGCTTAGTAAGGACGCGCGCAATACGGTGAAGATGCTCACCCGCGATATTAAATCTCTGCACGATCACGCGGGCTTCTTGTCGCAAAAAGTGAACTTTTTGCTCGATGCTACTTTGGGCCTTATCAATATCGAACAGAACGCCATTATTAAAATCTTCACTGTCGCCTCGGTGGCTTTTCTGCCGCCGACGCTGATTGCCAGTATCTACGGGATGAATTTCGAGCTTCAACCGGAATTGAAGTGGGATTTCGGCTATCCGATGGCGATTATTCTTATGCTGCTGTCGGCGCTTGGCCCCTATTATTATTTCAAGCGCAAGGGCTGGATTTAATTTAGGGTCTGCGAATCTTACCCGTCGCTTCAAACGCGGCCAGCGTGGCGCGCAGCATCGGCGCGACGGGCAGCGGCACCTGCGGCGGCAGATACGAGAGGCCGTAGCGCCAAAAAGCCGCGACCGGGGCCGATTGCCGCGCTTCTCGCCGCAGCCATTTCACCGCGCGCCCCGTTGCCCGATTGAGGGCAAGGCGCTGCATCGCGGCGGGAATCTCCGGGTGATCTGAGACCAGATAAGCGAGCGCCGCATTGAAATCATGGAACATCTGCCGCTTCTGACTGAGCATAATGCGGCTTTCGTCCGCCGCCGGTCCCTGCCAAACGGGCCGATCCGTTAGCACCACACGCCCGGCGCAGCAGGCGCGCAACGACAGCGAATAATCATGCACCCACACGCGCGCATCACACCCGCCGAAAGCGCGGGCAAAGTCGGTGCGGATCAACGTGCCGCTCATATTGGAGGGGGCATAACGGATCATCGCCCGCAAGGCTTCCTCTGGCACCACCACCCAGGTCGGTGCGGGAATATCTGCCGGAAACACTGGCGCGGCCCCGGTATAGAACCCGCCCTGAGCAATCACGGCATCGGCGCTATGCGTGTTCAGATCCTCTAAAAGCGTAACAGTTGCCGTCGGGGCCAGCAGATCATCCCCATCCAGTAAATGACACAGCGGAAAACGCGCCACCGCAAGCCCGGCGTTGATGGCCTGACCGGGGCCTTTATCCTGGACGTGCAGCACACGCAGGCGCGGATCATTGGCCGCCTCGGCCTCGGCATAGGCCCCCACCCCATCGGGGGAGGCGGGATCGACAATGACAATCTCGTAGGTTTCCAGCCCGCGCTGGGACCGGATCGCCGCGAGCACGGCAGGAAGATGGGCGCGCTTGCCAAACGCATTCACAACATAGGAAATCATAACGCCCTCATACCCGATTTTCTCGCGGGGTGCAGAGGGTTCTTTCGCAAGGCAGCAGCCCTGACTGATTGGGCGGGCTATCCCATCTCCACCCAGGCGAGGGTGATTGCAGCAAGAGCCAGATAACGCCCGATCTTTGCCACACTCACCAACAGAAGGAAAACAGCGAAACGCTCCCGCAGCACTCCTGCCACAAGGGTTAAGGGATCCCCCAGCACGGGAACCCAACTGAGCAGCAGGGACCATTTTCCATATTTCTGATACCAGCGTTGCGCGCGAACCAAGCCCGCCTCGCTCACAGGAAACCAGCGCTTATGCCGGAAACGCTCAATCCAACGACCCAGCAGCCAGTTAATAATCGAGCCGAGGATATTCCCAGCGCTTGCCACGCCGATTAGGAGCCAGGGGGAATAATCGGCCAACAGCAGCCCAACCAGCGCCGCTTCCGACTGTAAAGGCAGAAGCGTTGCCGCGATGAAAGCCGTCAGAAACAAACCCGCATAGGCCAGACTATCGGACATCGGGATACTGCCGCCTCAAGCCTAACGGGGCCATTCCGGGTGATGGTGACATTACAAACGACGGGAGCGTATCGCGACATCAAGCGGGTTGACTAATCCCAGAGAAATCGGGGGGGGGTGACGGTTTCGCCACCCCCCCAAACTCAAGCCTTATTTCTTCGGCAGATCGCCTGAGACGCCTTGCACGTACCAATCCATCGACAAGATTTCGGGGTTGGTTGCGGTTTTACCTGCGGCAACCCGCTCCTTACCGTCCTTATCGACGATGGGGCCGGTGAAGGAGTGGCGCTTGCCTGCGATGATATCCTTGCGGGCGGTTTCGGCTAACTCCACTACGTCCTTTGGCAGGACCGCGTTGTAGGGCGCGAGGGCGACCATGCCCGTATCGAAGCCTTCCCACACATCGCCAGACTTCCAGGTCTTGTCCATCACCGCCTTGGTGCGAGCGATATAATAGGCATCCCAATTATCAATGATCGAGGTCAGATGCGCCTTCGGGCCGAACTTGCTCATGTCTGAGGCTTGACCGAAGGCGTAAACGCCGCGCTCTTCCGCCACCTGAATGGGGGCCGGGCTATCGGTGTGCTGGGTGAGAATATCCGCGCCTTGATCCAGCAGCGCTTTAGCGGCAGCGGCTTCCTTACCGGGATCGTACCAAGAGTTCACATAAATCACCTTCACCTGCGCGTCGGGACGGACCGACTTCAGCGCCAGGGTGAAGGCATTAATGCCGCTGACCACTTCGGGGATGGGGATGGAGGCAATATAGCCAACCACACCCGTTTTCGTCATCTTGCCCGCAATCAGGCCGATGACCGTGCGGCCTTCATGGAACCGGGCCGCGTAGGTGGCCACATTGGCGGCGCGCTTGAAGCCGGTAGCGTGCTCGAAGAACACCTTCGGGTTACGCGCTGCCACCTTCAGCGTCGGCTCCATATAGCCAAAGCTGGTCGTGAAGATCAGATTGTTGCCCTTGGCGGCAAGCTGCTGAATAACGCGCTCGGCATCGGCGCCTTCCGGCACGCTTTCCACGTAGGTGGTTTCAACCTTACCGGGGAAGGCTTTTTCGATAGCAAGGCGGCCTTCATCGTGGCGGTAGCTCCAGCCGTGGTCGCCAATCGGGCCGACATAAACGAAAGCCACTTTGGTCTTGTCTTGGGCGAGGGCCGCACCTGCGGAGAGGCTAAGGGCGGCAACGGCACCTAGCAGAAAGGCTTTTAAGGTTCGAGATGTCACGGAAGCTATTCCTTCTACAAGATTAACGGTCAGGGTGAAAACTTTTGCCTAAAGCCGCCGGGGCGTTGAGTTTGATCCGCACGGCATCGCGCGACATCAGCACCAACACCAAAATCGTCGCGAGATAAGGCAACATGGAGAGAAACTGCGAGGGAATGGGCACACCCAAGCCTTGAAGATGGAGTTGCGCCAAGGTCATCGCGCCAAACAAATAGGCTCCCGCCAGCATCCGCAGGGGCCGCCAAGTGCCGAACACGACCAGCGCCAGGGCAATCCAACCGCGCCCCGAGGTCATATTCTCCGCCCACATCGGCGTGTAGGCCAGCGATAAATAGGCCCCGCCGAGGCCCGACAGCGCACCGCCGATCAGAATAGCGCTCAGTTGCACGCGGCGCACCGAGAGGCCGAGACCGTGGGCCACGTGCGGCGATTCACCCACTGCGCGCAGCGTTAGCCCCAACCGCGTGCGGGTGATGATCCGATGGGCCAGAAACGTCAAGGCTAAGGAGAGATATACCAGCAAATCATGCCCAAACAGCAGTGGCCCCACGACCGGCAGATCACTGATACCGGGAATCGAGAGCAGCGGCAGGCGCGGAATCGGCTGACCAACCAGGCCCTTACCGATCAAGGCCGACAATCCGATCCCGAACAAAGTCAGCGCCAAGCCTGTTGCCACCTGATTGGTCAGCAGCACCAGCACCAGCAGCGCGAAGAAAGCCGCAAGCGTCACGCCCGCAAGCGCCCCCGCCACGACACCAAAATAGGCATTGCCTGTTTTATAGGCGACCGCAAAGGCACACACGGCCCCTACCAGCATCATACCTTCGATGCCTAAGTTGAGAACCCCGGCTTTTTCGGTGATAAGTTCCCCCAGCGCCGCCAACAGCAGCGGCGTTGCTGCCATCATCACGGCCACCAGAATTGATGCGGCAATGTCCATTCCCACCCTTACTCTCGACGAATGCGATAGAGGAGAAGCAAGTCGCAGGCCAACACGAAGAACAGCAGCAAGCCTTGAAAGACAGTGCCAACCGACGCTGATAGTTTCAGCGTTACTTGCGCCGCCTCTGACCCAATGTAGGACAGTGCCAAAACCAGCGCCGCCACGCAAATCCCCAGCGGGTTTAACCGCCCCAGGAAGGCGACAATAATCGCGGTGAACCCGTAGCCTGGCGATACCGTTGGCATGAGTTGGCCAATCGGCCCCGCCACTTCCAGCATCCCGGCAAGCCCGGCACAACCACCGCCGATGAGCAGGCAGGTCCAGATAATTCCTGGCGCAGAAAACCCGGCGAACCGCGCTGCGGCAGGCGCAAGCCCCGTTACGGTTAACCTATATCCCAGAAGGGAGCGGGTCAGAACCGCCTGCGCCGCAACCGCCGCAACCGCAACCGCCAGCAGCCCCCAGTGGAGCCGAAACCCCTCCAACACCGGCGGCATCAGCGCATCGGCATCGAACGGGCGGCTTTGCGGAAAGTTGAAACCGTCCGGGTCGCGCAACGGGCCGGTTACGAGATAACTCAAGAAAAGCTGCGCTACATAGGTCAGCATCAAGCTGGTGAGAATCTCATTGGCATTGAACTGGGTCCGCAGCAGCGCCGGGATTGCGGCATAGGCGATACCGCCGCACAGCCCCGCCAGCGCCATCAACGGCAAGCTCCACCAGCCGCCGCTGTTCCACAGCGCGAGCGCCACCCCGCCCGCGCAAATCGCGCCGATGGTAAGCTGCCCTTCAGCGCCGATATTCCAGACATTCGCCCGAAACCCGAGCGAAAGGCCAAGGGCGATGAGCGCCAGTGGAATGGCCTTCACCCCCAACTCGGTCCAGCCGTAAAGGTCTGAAATCGGTTCAATGAAAAACCCATACAATGCCCGCAGCGGATCGACACCGAGCAGTGCGAACAGCCCGGCCCCGCTTAGTACCGTTAAGGCCAGGGCGAGCAGCGGCGTCGCATAGATCAGCCAACGCGGCGTTTCGGTGCGCGCCTCTAGCCGCAGACGAAAGCCGCGTTTTGCAAGGATAACACCAGCTTTAGGCGGCATCCGCCACGCCCCCCATCATCAATCCCACTCTCTCCCGGCTCAACTCTGCCGTCGGGCTAGCAAGACTGAGGCCACCGTGGAACAGCGCCGCCATGCGATCGCATAAAATGAAAAGCTCATCAAGGTCTTGGCTGATGACGAGCAGCGCCGTTCCCGCCTCGGCCAACCCCAGCAACGCCCGATGGATTGCGGCGGCGGCCCCGGCATCGACGCCCCACGTGGGTGCCGCGACGATCAAGACTTTCGGGTTAGCCAGAATCTCCCGGCCCATGATGAATTTCTGTAAGTTCCCGCCCGACAATCGCCGCGCCAAGCTGCCCGTTTTCGGCGGCATTACACGATAATCGGCGATGATTTTTTCGGCAAAAGCCTGCATCGCGCCGCGCTTCAGCCACCCGCCCGACACAAGCGCAGGCCGCTGCCAGCCGGACAGCAGCGCGTTCGCGGTTAAATCGAGATCGGGCACCGCCGAGCGGCCTAACCGCTCCTCCGGCACATACGATAAGCCCGCCGCGCGCCGCGCCGCGACCGGCAACGCGCCAATCGGTTGATCGTCCAAGCGGATCGTGTTCGCCGCGACGGCCACTTCCCCGCCCAAGGCCGCCAACAGTTCGGACTGGCCGCTGCCCGCAAGCCCGGCAATGCCCAAAATTTCACCGGCGCGCAGGGAAAAGCTAATGTCGCGCAAATCAATCCCCAACGGATCACCGGCCTTGCGAGATAGGTTCTGCACTGAAAACCGCAACGGTGCCTCGGCTTTTAAGGAGGTTGCGCGGCGGCTAGGGCGGTCCACCTTGCCTACCATTTTTTCGGCCATCAGCGCGGGAGAGGTTACGCGCGGATCGCAGCTATCCACCACTTTGCCCGCCCGCAAAATTGTCGCGCGGTCGCACAGGGCCTGAATTTCTGGTAGCTTGTGGGAGATATACAGAATAGTGCGCCCTTCTGCTGCCAGCCGTCGGAGCGTAACGAACAGAGTTTCCGCCTCTTGGGGCGTGAGCACGGAGGTTGGCTCGTCCAGAATCAGTAAGCGCGGGTCTTGCAGTAGGCAGCGGATGATCTCGACGCGCTGGCGCTCGCCGCTGGAGAGCGCGTGAATGGCGCGGTGCGGGTCGAGCGCCAAGCCATAGCGCTTGGAAAGATCGAGAATATCTGCCGCCAGCGCCGCCGTCGCCCGGCCTTCCGGCAAGGCGAGGGCGATGTTTTCCGTCACCGTCAGGGTTTCAAACAGGGCGAAATGCTGGAACACCATGCCGATACCCGCCGCCCGCGCCGCCGCCGGATCGGTGAAAGCCACCGCCGCCCCCTCCCACCAAATCGAGCCGTCATCGGCTTGCAACAGACCGTAGATAATTTTCATCAGAGTGCTTTTGCCGGCACCATTCTCGCCAATCAGCGCGTGGATTTCCCCCGGCATAAGCGTAAGATCGACACCATCGACGGCGCGGACACCGGGAAAATGCTTCTTGATCCCGCGCACCCTTAAGCGCGCCGTGCCGTGCGTCTCGCTCCCCGTCACCCCTACCCCCACGTTGGATTGTTACGGTTTAGCGTGGCACAAGAGGGCAGCGGGAATCAACAGGGGTTCGTTGGGTTTTTCGGCAGTGCGGTAGGGGTCGAGACGAAAGGTCGCGGCAAAAGCCGCCGCCCCAGCTTGGTCAACTCCGGCGCATCGAGCGTGCTGAGAAAGCCATGCCAGACCAACCCATCAAAGAGTGCCGCGCCCTTTTCTCCGGCGAGATGTGAGACTTATTGAAAGCGGTGCAGCACGTAGGTCGGTTGCGCCTGTTCCTGGGCCATAAGCTGTTTTAGCGCGCCCTCATCGAACCAACCGTCAGATTCGAGCTTCAACGCCTCGCCGTGGACGCCGCTGGTGATTAAGACCGAGTCGATCCCCGCGCCGTTTGCGCCTTTAATATCGGTCTTTAGCCCGTCACCGATGGCGAGCACGCGGGAACGCTCGATACCGTCGAGAAGG
>JAAFIC010000047.1 GCA_013298565.1 Alphaproteobacteria bacterium
GGAGGCGGCGCGCACATCAATCACCGGAACCCCGAGGCGCGCGGGCAGGAGGACCGTAAAGAGAAAGCCGTAAATATGGTGCGCGGGAACGGCGGCGATAATCCGCTGAACGCCTATGCCGAACACGGGCAAAAGCGCCTCAATCTCGGCCTTCAACCGCGCTAGGCGATGCTCCGCCCATGTCGGCGCACCTTGGCTACCGGAAGAGCGAAATTGCAGCGTTTCCGCATAGCGGTTTAGGGAGGCTTCGGCCACATCGGCCCAGTCCGACAAAGTTCGCCGGGCGAGCAGCACATCGCCCAAACCCGAACGGTCGATCCGCAGTTGTGCGCTCAAAGCAGTGGCTGCACTGAGACGATCCAGCGAATCCGCCCCAAGGTGCTCTGCGAGATCGAACGTCTCCGGCCAGGGCGGTAGGGGCGGAAAAGCATCTGGATGCTGATAGAGAAACTCAGCCCGCACGCTATCGGCCACAAAGTGCAGCAGCAAATCCCGCCGCGCCCAAAAATCAAGCGAATTAGACACGTTTAACGAAGACCCAATAGCTGTCTCCGATAATAGACTTCTTCATGTGGACCTTCACGCGCGTCGGCTTCATTTGATAATCGAACAAATATTCAAACATCACTCCCAAGTCACCTTTAGCCACACCCGAATCAAATTTACCCTTAAACTCAGGGGTATTGGTGCACGGAGCTACATCGGTAAAAAAATTCTTACCGATCATATCCTTCGGGTCGCGCCCCGTGATCTGGCCTTCCATAGCATTGTAACGCAGCACCGTGCCTGCCCGATCCAGCTCAATCGCCCCAAACGCGAGGCTATTGATTTCAGTATCTGATAGTTTTGCAATAGTGTTTTGAATATCGTCTTTGTCGAACTCAACAACAACGAGGGACATGATTAACTCTCCAGGCCAAGTAAACTTCGTTCATCAGATATATGCTACATGCGCTGCTATACAAGCCAACGGTTTAGCTTTTTTTAGCCCGCGCAGCAGCAATGGCGGCTTTAAGCGTTTCAGCATCAAGCGCGCCGGGGATCATCCGGTCGCCAATGATGAACGCGGGCGTGCCGGATGCGCCAATTTCCCGGCCTTGCAGCAGTACTGTTTGCAGGCGTTTTTTAAGCTCGGGCGCGTCGAGATCGGCCTTCCAGCGGGCGAGATCGAGTTTTAGCTCGCCCGCGATTTTTTCGAGGGCTTTGTCATCAAGTGCGCCGCGATGGGCCATGAGCGCTGCGTGCATCTCGGCATATTTGCCCTGCCGCTGCGCCGCCAAGGCGGCCAGCGCCGCCTGCACCGATTGCGGCCCGAGGATAGGATATTCCTTCAGCACCAAGCGTATTTTACCATCGGCTTTAATCACGTTGAAGAGGGTTTCCGTTACCTGCTTACAGTAAAAGCAACGGTAATCGAAGAACTCGACGATGGTAACGTCGCCTTGCGGGTTGCCTAGCACCGGGTCTGCCGGATCACGCTCTAACGCAGCCCGGCTGGCGGCGACCATTTTTTGCGACCGCTCGGCCTGTTCGGCCTGTTGTTTGGCTTCGAGCGCTTGGAGCGCCTCATACACCAACTCGGGATTATCGCGCAGCACCTCGCGCACAAGGGACTTTACCGCGTCTTGTTGCGCGCTGGTGAACGGCTCTGCTGCCCCCGCCATGCCTGTAAACAGAAACCCGCCCAATAGAATAGCCCCAACGGCCCACCGAAACCGGATCATTCCCGCAACCTTTCTAACTCTTGAAGTGCCTGATTTTCCAAATCTTGTGCCCGCAACTGCCCTGGCGCTCCGGCAGGAATGAGGCGTAACGCCCGACGGGCCTGGTCGCGGGCATCGCGCGGGCGGCCTTCGAGCAAGGCCAACTCCGCCGTAGCCAGCGCCGCTAGCCCCAAATTATTCTCGCGTCCATAGATGACCGCGAGCATCCGCCAAAGTTTCGGCGATTCCGGCTCGAAGCGTTGCGCGTCCATCAACAGCGCCTGCGCCCGCGTCACAGCGTCTGCTGCCCCCGCCCCGGCACCGGGGGTTTCGGCGACCGCCAGCAGCACTTGCGCCAGATCAATCTTGAGGATGGGGATGCCCCGGCTGAATTCCACCGCTTTTTCGTAAGGTTCACGCGCTTCCAACGGGCGGCCATTCTCGAACAGCATCTGGCCCTTCAACTCCCAAAAGAACGGGTCTTTCGGGTTTTCAGCGAGCAAGCCGTCGATGGTTCGCACGGCCTGTTTAATATCCGGCACGCGATAATAGGCGATAGCATGGGCGTAGCGCGCGTCCAGGCTGCTATCCGTTATCGGATAACGCTGGAACACGGTGGCTTGCGGCTCCAAAAACCCGATCAGCTTCGCCTTCATCCGGGCGTGCGCGGCAACAAACTCGGGCGCAAGCGGCACGCTGGTGAAGCGAGACGTGGCGACGTGGTTTCGCAAGAAATCAACCCGCTCGCGCGACAGCGGATGCGTGCGGGCATAAGGGTCTTGCCGCTCTTGGGACAGATATTCCTGATTGGCCAGAATCTCCATAAACTCCAAAAACCCGCGCGAGGATTGCCGCGTTTGATCGAGCAACGCCACGCCCGCCGCGTCTGCCGAGGCTTCCTGTGTACGAGTGAACGAGAACAGGTTTCGCATCGCCGCCGACTGGCCACCCCCACCGCGCATCGGCGGGGTTCCCGTGTTGGCGTTCGGCAGGCTCGAATCGCGGCTGCGTTGGGAGCCTGCGGCGATCATCGCCCCCATCGCCAGCGCGCTTTCGATCATCGAGCCGATCCTCGCCTCGCGCACAGCGCCCGGCAGTTTAACAAGATGCCCACCGCTGATGTGCCCGGTTTCATGGGCGACGACGCCTAAAAGCTGCCCAACATTGTCGGCCCGCACGATCAGACCCGTGTTGAGAAACAGGTTTTGCCCGCCTGCGACGAAAGCATTGAGGCGGCGATCACTGACTAAAATGACCCGAACCGCCTCGGGCCGCAAACCTGCCGCTTCAAAAAGTGGCGTTGCTAGAGCGCGGATGCTAGTTTCCACTTCCGCATCCCGGACAAGGTTAAAGCCTTGAGCGTGCGCGGGGGTTATCCCCCCGACAAACGCCAAGGTTCCTGCCAAAATTCCGGCAATCAGTCGCTTCAGCAAAGGCGCACACTTGGTCATGATGATCCTAGGTAGGCTTCCCCGGTCGAAGCGTCAATTATACGGCACGCTCTTTCTTGCCCTTGCGGTGCTCGGCGGCTGCGCCGAAACACCCAAAACCCCCGTGGGGGCCACGGGCTACGTCAAGGGTTTCCTTGGCGGCGTCGCGGCGGACGAGCCGAACGCGGCGCTTGTTATGCGCGATATTCTATCGGCGGGCGGCACTGCCGTCGATGCCGCTGTCGCGGGCGGGTTCATGCTTGGCGTCACCCTGCCCTCTGTCGCGGGGCTTTCCGGCGGGGGCGTGTGCCTGAGCTTTGATAGTTTGAGCAAGAAGATTGATACGGTCAACTTCCTCCCCCGTACCGCTGCCCAAGGCGGTATGGGCGTGCCGATGACGCCGCGCGGCCTTGCCTTGCTCCACAGCAAGGGTGGGCGCTTGCGGATCGAGCAGACCATCGGCCCGGCGGAGCAAGCGGCGCGCTTGGGCACGCCCCTCTCCCGCGCCTTCGCCGCTTATCTGAACATCCCCGGCGTCGCCCCCAGCCTTGATCCACAAACTCAGGCTTTGTTTTTTGCGCCGGGCGGTTTCCCCTTCGCCGAAGGCACCCCCATTCGCCAGCCTGAACTCGCCAGCCTGCTGGCGCGCTTGCGCCTAGCCGGGATTGGCGATCTCTATACTGGCCTTGCCGCGCGCCAACTGGTCGATGCCAGCAAAAGCGTGGGCGGTATGGTGACGTTGGAAGATTTACGCGCGGCGCTGCCCTTGCTGGAAGCGCCGTTGCAACAGGCGCTCGGCCCTCACGTTATCGCAACGCCGGGCGGGGCCGTGGGCGGGGGTGTGATTGCCGCCGATATTTTCGCGCAACTTCAGCGCTTAGGCTTCGATAAGCTGCCGCCGCCAGATCGGCCTCAGCGCTTCGCCGAAGCCACGCGCCGGGCCGTTGCCGCCTTTGTCAAGCGCAGCCGGGGCGATGCTATCGCCGCCCCCGGCACGGAGGCGTCTGCCACCGCCCTGCTCGCCGATTTCCGTCCTGGTCAGCCGACGCCAGACGCCGGACTGTCCCTCCCCGAAGGCAGCGCACCGCCGGGCGCGAGCCTCGTTGCCGTCGATCAGACCGGCAGCGCCGTCGCCTGCACGTTCACCAGCGGCGGCTTGTTCGGCACCGGACGCAGCCTGCCCGGTACCGGCCTAATGCTCCCGCCGCCCGCAACCCTTAACGCCTCGCTGACGCCGATCCTGGTGGTGAACCTTAACGCCGGGAAAACTTTCATGGCCGCCGCCGCCACTGGGGGTGGCCCCGCTACCGCCGCCGTCATGCAGGTAATGAGCGCCGCTTTCATAGATCAACACGACCTAGAAGAAGCCATCATCCGCCCGCGCCAGTTCGCCGAAGGCCCCTACCTCTTCCTCGAACCCGATGCCGACGATAGCCAAGAACGCCTGAAACAACAGGGCTATACCCCCATCGACGCGCCCGGCATGGGCCGCGTAAACGTGGTGTTCTGCCCGTCCGGCATCCCCGATCAAAACCCCCGCTGCGACCAACGCACCGACCCGCGCGGGTTTGGCCTATCGCTCGGGCAGCAGCGGTGATGCAGATTTCCCGTCGCGGTCAGATAGATCCGTTTCTGGTGATGGAGGTGATGCGGGCCGCCGATGCGCGGGCCGCGACTGGGGCGGATGTGCTGCATTTGGAGGTTGGGCAGCCTTCAACGCAGGCTCCCGCCTCGGTGCTCCGGGCGGCCCATGCGGCGCTAGACGCGGATAAACTCGGCTATACCGATGCGTTTGGCTTGCCGGAGTTGCGGGCAGCGCTGGCGGGGCATTATCAGGCTACTTATGGCGTTACGGTCGATCCCGCGCGGATTTGCCTCACGGTCGGCTCGTCGGGCGGGTTTTTGCTGGCGTTTCTCGCGGCGTTCGATACGGGGGCGCGGGTGGCGTTGGCAAGCCCTGGGTATCCCGCCTATCGCAATATCCTGAGCGCGCTGGGGATTGAGGTCGTCGAGATTCTCACGGGGCCGGAGAGCGGTTTTCACCCCACGGTCGCGCAATTGTCTGCTGTGCAGCCGTTAGACGGGGTGATCGTGGCAAGCCCCGCCAATCCAACGGGAACCGTGCTGTCACGGGCGGCGTTGGGCGCGCTGCTGTCCTGGTGCCAGAACCACGGCGTGCGGCTGGTGTCCGACGAAATTTATCACGGGCTGACGTACACCGGGGACGCCACCTGCGCGCTGGAACTGCCGGAGCACGGCGGGGAACAGGCGATTATCGTCAACAGCTTCTCCAAATATTTCTCCATGACCGGCTGGCGCTTGGGCTGGTTGATTTTACCGGAAGATTTGGTGCGCTCGGTGGAGTGCCTCGCACAGAATTTCTTCATCTCCGCGCCCACGTTGGCGCAGCGCGCGGCCTTGGGCGCGTTCGAGGCGGGGGAAGAGTTGGAAGCCAACCGCCAGCGCTATGCGCGCAATCGGGCGATTTTGCTGGAGGAACTCCCGAAAGCGGGCTTCACTCAATTCGCGCCCGCCGATGGCGCGTTCTACCTGTATGCCGACGTTGGCCATCTCACCAACGACTCGGTGGCTTTCTGCCAACGGGTGTTGATGGAAACCGGCGTGGCGATCACCCCCGGTGTTGATTTCGACCCGCAGCGCGGCAGCCGCACTGTGCGCTTCTCCTTCGCCGGGTCGGAAGCGGCGATGCGCGAATCAGCGCGGCGGTTGATTGACTGGTCTCAACGCTCTTGATTCTACACGCTTTCCCGGCCCTCACCCGCGCCCGGCTGCTGAAGCGCTATAAGCGCTTTCTGGCAGATGTTGTGCTGCTCGATGGCCCGCGCGCCGGGGAGGAAGTAACCATCCACTGCCCCAACCCCGGCGCGATGACCGGGCTGGCGGAGCCGGATGGGGAAATTCTACTCGCGCCCGGTAAGGGCAAGCTGCCCTATTCGTGGGAGATCACCTGCTTGCCCGATGGCAGCCTCGCGGGTATCAATACCGGCCACCCGAACCGCATTGCCGAGGCTGCGATCAAGGCCGGGTTGATCCCGGAGCTTAGCGGTTACGCAAGTTTACGCCGGGAAGTGCGCTACGGCACCAACTCCCGCATTGATCTGCTGGCGGAGTCGCCGAACCGTCCGCCCTGTTACATTGAGGTAAAGAATGTTCACCTGATGCGCCAACCAAGCCTTGCCGAATTCCCCGATTGTGTCACGGCGCGCGGCGCAAAGCATCTTTTTGAACTGGCGGCGCAGGTTCGGGCTGGGGCGCGGGCAGTGATGCTGTATATAATTCAGCGGGATGATTGCGATAGGTTCGCGCTAGCGGCCGACATAGACCCCGGCTATGCGCGCGCCTTCCGGGATGCACGCGCCGCAGGGGTGGAAGCCTTGGCCTATGCTTGTGAGATTTCTACCGAAGGCGTAAAGCTGAGGGTGAACCTGCCTCTGATCGAGGCGACTGCGAACGCTTGATGAACCATAAAACCGACGACGAGTGGGATGACGAGACTTTGGCCACGATCAAAATTCATACCCCCGACGATTTTGACGGGATGCGAAAAGCCGGTCGGCTGGCGGCGGAAACCTTGGATTTCATCACTCCCCACGTTGTGCCGGGCGTGACCACAGAAGCGCTCAATCAGCTTTGCCATGATTTCATCACTCAAGCGGGCGCAATCCCGGCCCCCTTGGGCTATCGCGGCTTCCCGAAGTCAATTTGCACGTCCGTCAATCACGTCGTTTGCCACGGCATTCCCGACGATAAGAAGCGCCTGGAAGATGGCGACATCATCAATATCGACGTGACGGTGATTGTCGATGGCTGGCATGGCGACACCAGCCGCATGTTCTACGCGGGTAAAGTCGGCACTAAGGCCCGCAAGCTCTGCGATATTACTTATGAAGCCATGATGCGCGGCATTGCCGTGGTGAAGCCGGGCGCAACATTGGGCGATATTGGCTACGCTATTCAGAGTTTTGCCGAAGCCCAGCGCTTTTCGGTCGTGCGCGATTTCTGCGGTCACGGTTTGGGCCGGATTTTTCACGACGCTCCCTCCATCTTGCACTTCGGCAAACCGGGGTATGGGGCGGAGTTGAAGGAAGGTATGTTTTTCACGATCGAGCCAATGATAAACGCCGGAAAGTTCGATGTAAAAGTTCTGTCGGACAATTGGACGGCGGTCACGAAAGACAAATCGCTGTCGGCCCAATACGAGCATTCTATCGGCGTTACCGCGACCGGATATGAAATCTTCACTCTCTCGCCTAAAGCGTGGCACGCGCCGCCCTACGCCTGATGAGCGCGCCCGACGCCGAACCCGCTCTGCCAGCAGATGCGCCCCATTACCTAGGTCATCGCACGCGGTTGCGGGAACGGTTGCTGGCGGGCGGTGCCGATGCCCTGCCAGACTATGAGTTGCTCGAACTCGTGCTGTTCGGGGCGAATGCACGCGGCGACGTTAAACCCTTGGCGAAAAAGCTTCTGGCCCGTTTCGGCAGTTTTTCAGCCGTGCTGACGGCAGACCCGGCACAGTTGGCGGCGGTTGACGGCGTCGGCCCTGTTGCGATTGCCACGCTCAAAACCATTCAAGCCGCCGCCCACCGCCTCGCCCGCGAACAGGCCCGCAGCGCCCCCGTGTTGGCGGGCTGGCAAGCCGTGCTCGATTACTGCCGCATCGCGATGGCCCATGAGCCGATCGAACAGGTCCGGCTGCTATTTCTCGACCGCAAGAACCATTTAATCGGCGACGAAGTAGTGCAGCGTGGCACTATAGATCATACGCCCCTCTACCCGCGTGAGGTTGTGAAGCGGGCGTTGGAGGTAGGGGCGAGCGCGCTTATTCTTGTGCATAATCACCCAACTGGCGACCCCACGCCCTCTAAGGCCGACATTGATATGACCCGCACTCTCGCGCGGGCGGCGGAAGGGGTTGGCATATCCTTGCACGATCACCTCGTAATAGGGCGGCAGGGCCATAGCAGTTTCAAAGCGCTGGGTTTGCTGTAATTTTTTAGGTACGCTCAGAATAGTTTTTACGCTGACTGTTTGGTTGGTTTGCCATGATCCCTTGCCTTAACCGCCGTTATCTCGTTTTGGGTGGGCTTGTCGCTGCCGTGCTGCCGCGCGGGCTGATTGCCCAAACGGTTTTGCTTCCCCCGCAAGGGCCACCGCTATTGACGATAACCGGGAAGATCGGTCGCTCGAATGCTCTTGATTCCGCCGGAATGCCGCAAGCAGTTTTCGATGCTGGATTGTTGGATGCGCTGCCGCAGCACACTGTTGTAACGGATACTTTCTGGGATACCGCCCCTCGCGCCTATCGCGGCCCGCTGCTGCGCGACGTGATGACGGCCTGCGGCGTCGATCTCTCTATCGGTTCTTTCAAAGCGCAGGCGATTAATGATTTCGCTTCAGTGATTCCGATGGAAGACCTCACGCGGTGGCCGGTCTTGCTGGCACGCTTTGTGGACGAGCAACTGCTGCCACGCCGCACCAAGGGGCCACTCTGGATCATGTATCCGCGCCGGGGGGAGCGGGCCTTGAGAGTGGCCAGCATCCGTAACCGCTGGGTTTGGCAGCTCGACCGGATTATCATTCTATGATTTTGCCGTCCGTTTTTCTCAATCGCCGCGTTCGCATTACCGTACTGGGGGTGTTGACGCTGCTAACGATGATCGCCGCAGCCGTAACCTATCGCGCTAACCGGGAGCGCGAGGCGGCGGCGCGGCTAGATTTTTCGCGCAGCCCTTGGGCGATTGCGGCAACGGAAGTCGAAACCCTGCGGCTGAGTCATGCCTTGGATTTGCTCGCGAACGCACCGGACAATGCCGCGCTGCGGGAAGAAGTGATGAGGCGCTTCGATACCACCTGGAGCCGAGTGGATGTGCTGAAGACAGGACCAGAGGGTAAACCTTTGTTTCGCTTGCCGGGGTATGAGGCAACCCTAGAGGCGTTCGACGCCGTTCTGATCGCGCAAGATCCGCTGATGGGACGACTGGAAACCGCAACTGCCGCCGAACTTCACACCGCCTTTCAGCAAATCAATACGATCCTGCCGCGCCTGCGCGAAGCCTTTCTGCTGCTCGTCACGGACCCCAACTATAACGGCCTGCGCTCCAGCACGGCACAGCAAGAGCTGGAAGATCGGCTCTTGCTACTGCTCATCGGCCTGGGAGCGCTGGTTTTTGTATTGTTCCTTCTGCTCATTTCGGAAATCCGAGGCACTCAGCGGCTCTTGTGGCACTCCGACGCAATGGTGGCGGTACTCCGCGAGCGCGAAAGCGAGCTTGCAGCGCTTCATGCCGCATCGCAGCACGCGCGCGAACAAGCCGAAGCGGCAAACAATGCCAAGACCGCTTTTCTCGGCAATATGAGCCACGAATTGCGAACGCCGTTACACGCGATTCTTGGCTTCTCCGAAACCATTAAACGCGCCAGCTTTGGGCCGATTCAGCCACCGCGTTACGGTGAGTACGTCAACCATATTCACCAGAGCGCTGAACATTTGTTCAGCTTGGTGGAAGACCTGCTCTCCCTCACTCGGATCGAAGCGCGCCAATATACGCTGAACGAAACTAGGCTCGATCTTGCAGGCCCCTGCCGTTTTGCCGCCGATCTGCTGCGCGGCAAAGCTGAGGCGAGTGGCATTAGCCTAATCCTTAGCGAGGCCCCGACGCCGCCCGTGGTGATTTTTGCCGACCTTCGCACTGTGCGGCAATGTGTGCTTAATTTGGTGACAAACGCCGTAAAATTTACCCCAGCAGGCGGCGAAATTCGTCTTGCTTGGGGGCTGAGTGCGGAGGGCGAGGCCGAACTGAGCGTAACCGACACGGGCATTGGTATCAGCCAAGACGAGCAAGTTGCGATCTTCGATCCGTTCTATCAGGTGGATAACAGCCTCTCGCGCCAGCATACCGGCGCGGGCTTGGGCTTACCGCTGGTCAAATCGTTGATCGAGCTTCACGGGGGGCGAGTAGCACTGGGGAGCCGCGCCGGCCACGGCAGCCGCTTTACCCTCACCTTCCCCAAAGATCGCCTGTGCTAACCCGCGCCGAAGCGCGAAAAGCTCGCGCGCGCCAGCGGGGCATCAAGGCTGAAACGCCGCTACATTTGTACTTTTTGTTCGTAATCTCGTAGGATATTAAATCTATCAACGCCCCTCGCCCCAGACTCGCGCCGTCCATTCGGATCAGGTAGGATCGGTTTTATGGGGAGAGTGGCTAGACCATGTCTTTCGGGCGTTGGGCTGCCCGCTGGCATTCTTACAGGGCAGGCGGTGCTAACGTGGGAACAAGTGCTGCACTTATAATGTGCATGGTGTTGATTGTTATCGCTGCATCTTTTGCGGCTTGGGCCTTTTCCCTCAATCGCCAGATGCGCCGGCTGGCCGCGTCAGAACGCAGTCTTGAAGCCAAATATCAAGACTTTCTGGCCTGTAGTGCCGACTGGTACTGGGAGATGGGTGCCGACGGCAAATTTGTGCACTTCGAGCGCGGCGCGCAATCGGCAGTTCCCGATGTTGAAGGGGTAGACAGGCTACCCTACGGCAAGCGCCGCCAAGATTTGACCGCCGACGACACCGATCAAGCCCATTGGCGGCGGCATTTAGAAGATTTGGCTGCCGGGCGCGCGTTCGATAATTTTCTCTATTCCGTCCGGCGGACGAACAACACCTTGGCCTATGTTCGCTCCTCCGGCAGGCCCATTCTGGACGAGGCTGGCCAGATTATCGGGTGGCGCGGTGCCGCCTCCAACCTTACGCGCCTGCGCCAGCGCGAAATGGAGTTGGCGCGGCAAACCGCGCTGCTGCGCCTAACCATTGATAATGTGGCAAGCTCTGTGTTGCTGGTCGATGAAGACCTGAAAATCCGCCACTGGAATCGCCTGCTGCACGGCGTGTTCGATCTGCCCAACGGCGTGATTAAGCCGGGTATGCCCTATGCCGATCTGGTGCGCTATTTTGCCAAGCGCGGCGATTATGGTGTGGGCGAGCCGGAAAGCATCGTTCACGAGCAAATGAACAGCCTGCCGCCGAACGGGCCGGAGCGAATAGAATGGACCATTCTGTCCGATAAGATCATCGAAACCTACCGGCGCTTCACGCCCGGCCTTGGGTTCGTATTCACCCATATTGATATTACCCACCGCAAGCGCAGCGAAGAGAAAATGCGGACGGCGATGGAAGAGGCTTTTGCGGCTAACCGCGCCAAAACCGTCTTCCTTGCCAATATGAGCCACGAACTTCGTACACCGCTGAACGCCGTTATCGGTTTTGCCGAAATCATGGAAGGCCAGTTGTTTGGCCCGATTGGCAACCCACGCTATCTGGACTATGCCCACGATATTCGCGAAAGTGGCGCGCATCTGCTCGAAGTGATTAACGATATTCTCGATCTCTCCAAAATCGAGTCCGGCAAAGTGGAGTTGAATGAGGAAGAGTTGGATTTGGGGCGCATCCTTCAGTCGGTCGCGCGCCTGCTCCAACATCGCGCCACCCGTGCAGGCCTGTCGCTGCACACCGAGTTGCCACCGCATATGCCGAGCGTTTATGTCGATGGGCGCTTGTTACGGCAAATTCTGCTCAACCTGCTCTCGAATGCCGTTAAATTCACCGATGCGGGCGGCACTATCACTACCAGTGCCGAGATTTTGGAAAACGGCGGCCTTGCCTTGCGCGTTACCGATACCGGCATCGGCATGGACCCCGCCGAAATCCCCATCGCTCTTACCCCGTTCCGGCAGTTAGACAATAGCCTATCGCGGAAGTTCCAAGGCACGGGCTTAGGGTTACCGCTGGTAAAATCGCTGGTGGAACTGCACGGCGGTACGCTGATTATCGAAACAGCGCTGAACGTCGGCACGACGATCACCGTGGCCCTGCCCGCCGAGCGCGTGCTATCCCGCCCGAATTTACTGATTACAACGTCGTAATACATCTTACGTAATTTCCGTTTAAGATCGGTTGACAAGTCCCTGAACCGGCGGCATTCTCAGGCTGAAGGTTCGGGGTTTGTTCCGAATGCTGAAGCCATTGAAGCTGCGGCCAAAGGTGCTTGCACCTGCCCGGCAACGGCTAAACATAAGGCGGGAGAACGGGCATGGCGCGGCAAGGATCGCAGGACCAAGGGCAGGATTTAGCGCGGCTGCTGCCAAAACTATTGGCGCGTCTCGATAGCGACCAGGAAGCCGAAATTCTGGCTGCCGCCCGTGCCGCCTCTCGCCTCGTGCGTATTGCCGGAGTGGGCTGGGATGAGGTCATTCAAGGCGCACCCGCCAAAGGCTGGCGTGGTCTGATTGATCTCGGGCGGCAACTGGCCGCCGAAACCCGCCGCCGTATTGCGGCGGAGCGCGCCGCCCACCATTGGCAAACCCTAGCCCGCCTGCGGGAAGCGGCCATTCTTAACCGCAAGAGCTTGGAAACACCTACCGAAACGGTCTCACCGTCCAACGTCGCGCAGGCCCCCAGCGTTGAAAGCGAGAGTGAGATGGACACGGGCCATCCGTTGATCGACGGGCTTCTGGCCTCTCCCAGTCTCGATGCCGCCCAGCGTATCCGCGTGGAAGCGATTGCTAGTTGGTTCCGCCGCAGTGGCGATTTGCTAGACAGCGAGTTGCAAGACTTGGAGCATTTCGGGCGCGGGGTAGGCTTACTCCCGACTTACCACAACCAGCGCGTTGCGGCGTAGCGCCAGAAAAAACGGCTGAAATATTACCCATGTTTCAGCCGTCTTAGAACATGATCATTTTTCGCAACCTGACGACAACCCCGACCCATCAAGGCAGAATAATAGAGGGATCGGTATCTTTATCAATCAAATGCGCCAAGGGCATACCGTTATAAGATTTCACGGGCTTGATAACGATGTGGCTGAAAAATTTATCTATACTCATATCAGAGTTAATCATTTTTTCGCTGAGGATTTGATAATCCTTCACGTCCCCGCAAACAAATTTAAGCAAATAATCGTAACCACCACCAATAGAATAAGCTTCGATTATTTCAGGAATTTTAGCAATAATACCCTCGAACCGCTCATAATCTTCGCTACGCTGATTTTTAAGCGTCACCTCTGCAAATACCAATACATTTCGGCAGAGCAGATCAAGGTTAATTTCAGCGGAATAGCGGCTGATAAACCCCGCCGTTTCCAAACGCTTCACGCGCTCCAAACACGGGCTGGGCGACAGGCCGACTTTATCCGCCAGCTTGAGGTTGGTAATCCGCCCCTCGGTTTGCAGTAGGCTGAGAATCTTAAGGTCGGTTCTATCCAACTTGCGTGGCGATTTGCCCATAGGATGATCCTGCCAAATTTTATTCTGCTTATGTCAGGAATAACGCAAATTTACGCCACTGGCGAGGGGCTTACGAATTTCGCAACAATCACACGCGCTGATGCGGCAAATAAGCCGAGAAATCGGCAACCGATAGGGGCCGCGCAAACAAATAGCCCTGCACTTCACGGCACCCAATCTCCCGCAAACACTCAAGCTGGCCTTCGGTTTCCACCCCTTCGGCCACCGTTTCAAGCCCGAGGCTGGAGGCCATTGATACAATTGCCTGGCAAATCGCCCGGTCGTCGGCATTTTCCGAAAGACCGGCGATAAAGCTCTGGTCGATCTTCAGCAGATCAATGGGCAGACGTTTGAGATAAGACAGGGAGGAATAACCCGTACCGAAATCATCAATAGCAATGGTAATGCCAATCCGCTTCAGGTCTTCCAGCAGGTCGATGGCGCGGTCAAGTTCGCTCATCAAGCCGCTTTCGGTAATCTCCAACTCCAAATTCTGCGCGGGAAGCCCCGAGGTATCGAGCGCATCGACCACTTTTGCCAATAAGCCCGCATCGCGGAACTGCCGAACGGAGAGATTGATCGCGACCTTCAGGTTCGGGAACCCGGCCTGCGTCCACAATCGCGCTTGTTTGCACGCGGTTTCCAGCACCCAATTACCAATCGGCACAATCAGGCCGGATTCTTCGGCAATCGGAATGAAATGAGAGGGGGGGATGCGCCCCATTTCAGGATGATCCCAACGTAACAGCGCTTCCATCCCCAGTAACCGATGCCCTTCGACACTGAAGCGCGGCTGATATTCAATAGACAGCTCGCCCCGATCCACCGCGCGGCGCAGGTCCGTTTCAATCGCCAACCGCCCGGCCCGTCGGTCGCGCACCCGTTCGGAATAGATAACCGTGGTGGCGCGTCCTGCCTCCTTCGCCTCATAGGTCGCGGCTTGGGCTGCCGTCAGCAGGTTGGACGGGTCGGTCGCGTGATCGGGATAGAGCGCGATGCCCTGGGAGAGCGAAATAAACAGCTCCGATTGATCAATCAGAAACGTGCGCGCCGAGGCTTCTTCTACCCGCCGGGCTAGGCGCTCAATCGTTGCAGCCGGATCGTCGGTTGCCGAAATTATCAGAAAATCATCGCCGCCGAGATGGCCGAGCAAATCGCCCTCCTCCAAATCACCACCCAGCCGCCCGCTCACGGCCTGCAACAGCCGGTCGCCCGGCCCGTGACCGAAGAAATCATTCACATACTTAAAGTGATCAACGTCAATCGCTACCGCCACAATCGCGCCAAGCGGCGCTTGCGCGATCAGCCGTTCGATATGCTGCAACACTTTTACCCGGTTGGGCAGGCGCGTGAGCGGATCGTAAAGAACCAAGCGCTCCAAGCGGCTTTCGATGCGCTTGCGATCCGACACGTCGCGCACGGTCACAAGATGCGCGGCACGGTTCGGCAAAGGCAGCGGTGTAATCGCAATTTCACCGGGAAAGCTGATACCGTCGGCCCGCGACAGCACCATCGAGCGCCCAGTGCCTAAAGTGCTGCGCGGCACCGCGCGCAGTAGCATCTGAACGGAGGCTTCGGGGAGCACATCCTCCCCCTCGAACAAAGTTGGCGCGAGCAGCGGCCAGATGGACATGCCGCGCCCTGGTTCCCGATCTACCGCGAACACCCGCTGCGCGCCCTTATTGAGATCAATAATGCGCCCGTCATTGGCCACCACCAGCACGGCATCGCCAACAGAATCAATGAGGTTGGATAAAATGATCTCTTGATCGAGGATCGCGCCGCTCGCCGGTTGGAGCGGGCGCAAGCACAGCAACCAATCCCCTGCCCTGCCCGTTGGCGCGGGGGAAACCGAAATTTCACAGCGCCCACAACAGACCCCTGGGAGGGTAATTGTTTCTGGGAGATGGGTTTTCGCCATTCGAGCGAAATCGAGCATCTCAGGCGCGGGCGGCGTCAATAATGGTGCCCAGGCCGCCCCAATCAGACCGGGAAGCTCGGCCTCCAATAGGGAGGCCGCCGCAATATTCGCATACAGAACCGCCTGGTCGCGCACGCACAACACTGCCAGCGGCAGCCGATCATAGGCAGCGGCAAGAATGCCTGACGGGCCTGGATCCGCCACTTGCGAGAGGGAGGGTTGAGCAACCATAAATCTTAGTGTAGCGAAGGAACGCGCGTAATCCAGCTAAAAGCCGCAACCAAGGTGAGGAAAACCTATCGCGCTGCGTAAGATATGATTTTACAGACTCGCCATGCTGTGTTTGAATTAAATTCTATTAAAAAACTAAAAAAAGGCGGCTCTACAACCGCCTTTTTTCGTCGTCAATTAAGCCGCTTGGACGTTAATGCCGCGCGTATTCAGCATTTCGATCAACTCGCCGCTCTCGAACATTTCGCGAATAATGTCGCAGCCGCCAACAAATTCGCCCTTCACATAAAGCTGCGGAATTGTCGGCCATTCGCTGTAGTCTTTGATACCTTGGCGAATCCCTGGGTCTTGCAGCACATCGACCCCTTTGAACGGCACGTTCAATTGGTTGAGTACCTGCACTACGGCAGCGGAGAAGCCGCACATGGGAAACACGGGCGTTCCCTTCATGAACAGCACCACATCAGTGCCCGTTACTTCCTGGTGAATGCGGTCCCGAACGGTTGCGTCAGTCATTTCTGTGTCCTTTCCAGTAAAGATCAAGCGCCGGGCGTGGCGGTTTGTAGCGCGAGAGCGTGGAGTTCGCCGCCCATTTTGCCGCGCAAGGCCGCATAGACCATCTGGTGCTGCTGCACGCGCGACTTGCCCTGAAACGCCGCCGAGATGACGTGGGCAGCGTAATGATCGCCATCGCCGCGCAGATCCTGAATGCTCACCTGAGCATCCGGCAGGGCCTCGCGGATCATGGTTTCGATAGTAGCGGCATCCATAGCCATTGCGGCGCTCTCCTAATCTTCGTCCGACGCATCGTCGTCTGCATACAGATTGTCATCGTCATCGTCGCTGCCAAGGCCATTTTCCATATAGTCCGGCAACCAGCTTTCATGAACGATCATCAAATCTTCAAGATCAATCCCGTCTTCGCCGTTCACGATGATGGCATCGCCCCCCGTTACGCCCAGGTCCAGCACCGGAATCTTGGCCTTGGCGGCACGGCGACGGATCGTGTCGGCGTCTTTTGTGGTGACGATATAGCGGCCCTGATCTTCCCCGAAGGCGATCGCGTGGGGCGGGGCGGTATCGGGCAGATCTATTTCCGCCCCCATGTCGCCCGCCAGCGCCATTTCTGTTACCGCCACCAACAAGCCGCCGTCGCTAATATCATGGCAAGCCGTCACGAGTTTCTCGGTAATCAGCGCGCGCACGAAATCGCCGTGGCGTTTTTCGAGCGCGAGATCGACCGGCGGCGGCGCCCCGGCTTCGGCCCCGCAGAGTTCGCGCAGATAGATCGAATTCCCCAGCCAGCCCTTCGTTTCGCCAATCACCAGAATGGTTTCGTCTTCGGCCTTGAAGGCCAAATCCATCGCCAGCGCCGCATCGGCGAGCAACCCGACGCCGCCAATCACCGGGGTTGGCAGAATGCCTTGGCCGTTGGTTTCGTTATAAAGCGACACATTGCCGGAGATAATCGGGTAATTCAGCGCCCGGCAGGCTTCGCCCATCCCTTCCAAACACCCCACGAGCTGGCCCATAATCTCAGGCCGCTCAGGATTGCCGAAGTTGAGGTTGTTCGTCACGGCCAGCGGCGTTGCGCCCACTGCCGTTAGATTGCGCCAGCTTTCGACCACGGCCTGCTTGCCGCCCAAGTGCGGATCGGCAAAGCAGTAGCGCGGCGTGCAGTCCGTCACCATTGCCAGCGCCTTCTTCTGGCCGGGCAGACGCACGACAGCAGCATCGCCGCCAGGGCGCTGAACGGTTTGGCCGCCCACGAGATGATCGTACTGTTCCCAAATCCAGCGTTTCGAGGCCATATCCGGCGTGCCCATCAGCGTTATAAGCGCATCGGTCAGCGAATCCGGTGCTTCCACTTCGCCGGCCAACACTTCATCTTGCAGCGGCGTTAGCTCGTAGGGCCGATTGTACTGCGGCGCGTCATCGACCAAGGGCGACAGCGGCAGATCACAGATCACGCTGCCGGATTTCTTCAGCACGATATGGCCTGAGTCGGTGAGCACACCGATAGGGGCGAAATCGAGGCCCCATTTCTCAAAAATCGCCCGCGCCACGCCTTCCGATCCCGGCTTTAGGATCATCAACATACGCTCTTGGCTTTCCGAGAGCATGATTTCGTAACCGCTCATGCCGGTTTCGCGCGTCGGAACCTTATCCAGATCAAGCTCGATACCAAGGTTGCCCTTACCTGCCATTTCGACGGAGGAAGAGGTAAGACCCGCCGCGCCCATATCTTGAATAGCAACAATCGCGTCGGTCGCCATCAACTCCAGGCAGGCTTCCAGCAGTAGCTTTTCGGTGAACGGATCGCCCACTTGCACCGTTGGGCGCTTGCTTTCGGCTTCTTCGGTGAACTCCGCTGACGCCATCGTGGCCCCGTGAATACCGTCCCGGCCCGTTTTCGCGCCGAGGTAGATCACCTGATTGCCGACGCCCGCTGCCGCCGAGTAGAAAATCTTGTCGGTCCTGGCAATGCCGACCGTCATGGCATTCACGAGGATATTGCCGTTATAGGCCGAGTGGAACTGCGTTTCGCCGCCGACCGTGGGCACGCCCATACAGTTGCCATAGCCGCCGATCCCGGCCACCACGCCCGCCAGCAAATGCCGGGTTTTCGGGTGAGCCGGGTCGCCAAAACGCAAAGCGTTTAGGTTGGCCAGCGGGCGCGCGCCCATCGTAAACACGTCGCGCATAATGCCGCCAACGCCCGTCGCCGCCCCTTGATAGGGTTCGATAAAGCTCGGATGATTATGGCTTTCGATCTTGAAGATCGCGGCATCGCCGTCGCCAATATCAATCACCCCGGCGTTTTCGCCCGGCCCGCAGATAACCCAGGGGGCCGTGGTGGGGAGTTTCTTTAAGTGAATGCGGGAGGATTTATAAGAACAATGCTCCGACCACATTACCGAGAACACGCCCAGCTCCACCAGAGTGGGCGTGCGCCCCAGACGCGTGAGGATGCGTTGATATTCGTCCGACTTCAGGCCGAACTCGGTGGCGTCAGCCTCGGTCGCGGGGCGCGTGTCGAAAGCGAGCGTATTTGCCGTCACGGGACGAACTCCTTAGCCGACGAGGGACTGGACGAGGCTGCGGAACAGGCCCGCGCCATCGGTCGATCCCATCAGCGGATCAATGGCATTTTCAAGATGCGGCATTAGCCCGAGCACGCGGCGGTTTTCCGACAGAATCCCGGCAATATCGCGCTGGCTGCCGTTGGGACTCCACCCTTCCTCGAACTCACCATCGGGGTTGGCATAGCGGAAGGCAATACGGTCTTCGACTTCAAGCTGGTCCAAGGTGGCGGCATCGGCAAAATAATTGCCATCGTGATGGGCCACGGGGACTTGCAGCACTTGGCCAACCTGAAAGGCCGACGTGAAGGCCGATTTCGTCGTGCCAACGGACAAAAACACATCGCGGCAAACGAACTTCAACGAAGCATTCCGCATCAACGCCCCTGGTAGCAACCCAGCTTCGGTGATGATCTGAAAACCGTTGCAAACGCCGAGGACGTAAACGCCCTTGTCCGCCGCCGCCTTCACAGCCCGCATGATCGGCGATTGCGCCGCCATTGCGCCCGAGCGCAGGTAGTCGCCGTAGGAAAACCCGCCAGGAATGACAATGAGATCAATCCCCGCCGGCAGCGCCGTTTCGCCGTGCCAAACGAAAATTGGCTCCGAGCCACAGATTTGGCGTAAGGCCGCCGCCGCGTCATGCTCTCGGTTAGTGCCGGGGAAGACCAGAATCGCGCTTTTCATGGCGCTTAATCCTGCAACGAGACGGTGTAAGATTCGATGACGGGGTTGGCCAGTAGCGTCGCGCACATTTCGCGCACCAGGGCTTCCGCCTTAAGGGCATCGGTTTCGGCAAGGTCAAGTTCGATATACTTACCTTGGCGCACGTCTTCTACGCCCGCAAAGCCCAAAGTTTCGAGAGCTTGATGGATCGCCCGGCCTTGAGGGTCGAGAACGCCTTGCTTCAAGGTAACGTGTACGCGCGCCTTCATCGCACCCTCCTTCCAAAAAATCCTGCCGTGCAATCGGCCTCTACAGCACTATTTTGAAGCAGAAACCCGCCGGTGGAGCCGACGGGCTAAGGCTTTTGTTAGTTCACGACGCGCGGCGTGCGCGGGTCTTCACCCTCGGCAACATCGCCCTCAACCTCGACCGGCAGAACGCCTAAGCGCCGCGCCACTTCCTGATAGGCTTCTTGCACACCGCCGAGATCTTGGCGGAAGCGGTCCTTATCGAGCTTCATGTTCGATTTCACGTCCCACAGACGGCAATTGTCTGGGCTGATTTCATCGGCCAGAACGATTCGCATTTCCTCATCGTCCCACAAGCGACCAAACTCCAACTTGAAGTCGATCAGCTTAAGACCAACGCCGAGGAAGAGACCCAGCAGATAATCATTCACCCGCAAGGTCAAGTGAATCATATCGTCTATATCTTGCGTGCTGGCCCAACCGAAGGCAGTAATATGCTCTTCGGATACCATTGGGTCGCCCAACTCATCGTTCTTATAGTAATACTCGACAATAGCGCGTGGTAGCTGCGTGCCTTCGGGAATACCGAGGCGTTTAGACATAGACCCCGCCGCGACATTCCGCACCACAACTTCGATGGGAATGATTTCGACCTGCCGCACCAACTGCTCGCGCATGTTGAGCGCACGAATGAAGTGCGTGGGGATGCCAATTTCGGTGAGGCGCGTCATCAGATACTCAGAGATGCGGTTGTTCAGCACGCCCTTGCCGCTGATAACCCCCTTCTTCTGATTATTGAAGGCGGTCGCATCATCCTTAAAATACTGCACAATGGTGCCGGGTTCCGGCCCTTCGAACAGAACTTTGGCTTTGCCTTCGTAAATCTTCCTGCGTCGCGCCATCAAACCATCCTCTGAGACTAGCTCGGTCGCGTCTCTATAGCAGTGGGGGGGAAGTGATACAATCTACCCTTACGGCACCAAGGGCACCTAAGGCTAGACCCGCCTATGCGACCGCCTCATAGGGGTGCGTTGCGGGCGGGCCGTCGGCGTGCAGAAAGATTGGCACACGCCCCTCCCCCAGGACCGGCAAGGCGATCAAACTCGATGCGCGCGTGCCGTACCCGCTGGGCAGATGCAGCGTAAGGCCCTGGCGCGGATCGGCCTTATCCTCTTGCGCCAACAGGGCTTGCCACGCGCTCCAATCGTCCGCATCGGGCACGGGCACGGGGGCGGCGATGAAGCGCGACAGGTGGCGTTTCACGCGCGGGTCGCCGGCATCGTTGCGCTCCCACGCGCCGAACATCGAAAACCCCTCGGGGATTTCAGCCACGGTCAGTTTTTCTTCATCCGAGCGCAGCCAATAGGCGTCTTGATCGTCGGCAATCACCAGATTAAAGCCGCGATAGGCGTTTGGATCGAGGTGCATCAAGGATTTCGCCGCAACCGAGGCATCGGCGTGATCGAGCGCCTCCAACACCAACTCGCCCCGGCTGCGCTTGCCGGGCAGCGGCCCCAGCGTGCCGTGGCGGTTGAGGAGGGCTGCCGTCACACCATACGCGTTGATCCCCAGCCAGGAGCCGCCGGAGCGTTCGTCATACCCTGCCCGCACGTCCGGTCGATCCGGCCAGTGCCGCCCCGGTAAGCGCGACGCACGATCTGCCATTTCTTCGCGGTTTGCGGCCAGGAGAAGCGGCCAGCGGTGGCCCGGACGGCGCAATACGAGCACGACACACATTTCTCACTCTCCCCTAAAGCCTTGGAGCAAATCCCGAGCGGGTGGCCTCACCCGCGACGACGCATTTGCTTAAACACCCAAGGTGATTTCCCAGCTTTGAGCCGGACTTGAGACTAGGGTAAGCTGTTCTCTCAGACCGCGCGTTGCAAGGCCCACTGTTACAGGCCGTACCCCCAGGAGTGCAGCAGAGCATGACCAAGTTTGAAGACCGGGAACGGGCGTTCGAGGCCCATTTCGCGCTGGAGCAAGATCAAGCCTTCCGGGCCATCGTGCGCCGCGACAAGCTGTTCGGCCTGTGGGCTGCCGAGCGCATGGGCCTGCCAACCGCAGAGGCGGATATGTACGCCAAGGGCCTTATAGATTACGACATCGAACACCCTGGCGACGATGATATTTTGGAGCGGGTGGCCGATGACCTCGCTTCGCGCGGCGTTCACGCCGAACCCGCCAACCTGCGCGACGAATTAATCCGCCTGCACGCCCTCGCCAAAGCCGAAATTCTGGGAACCTAACGCGCTGCCCGCTTGCGGTATCGTGCCAGCAACCCTATGTACCGAAGCAGGATAACCAAGCCAGGGGAGCGCCATGAGCGGCTTTAGCGATCGAGAAAAAGCGTTCGAGACTCAGTTCGCGCAAGATGACAGCCTGCGCTTCAAAGTGACGGCCCGGCGTAACAAGTTGCTCGGCCTGTGGGCCGCTGAAAAGCTGGGCGAGGCCGATGCGGACGCCTACGCCAAATCCGTGGTCGCCGCCGACTTCGACCGCCCTGGCGACGGGGACGTGCTGGAAAAAGTAGCCGCCGATTTTGCCGCCAAGGGCGTTGGCATCGACACGGCAGCCCTGCGGGTAGAGATGGACCGCCTGATGGGTGTGGCGAAGGCACAAATCGCGGCGGGGTAAGGGGCTGCGGACTCCCCCCCTCGGATGGGGGGGAGTCCGCGAGCAGGCTTCTTAAAAACTCTACGCCGCAACCTCTTGCAACGCCCGCACCGGCGGCTGTGCGCGTTGCATAGCCACCCAAAGATCATAATTGGCCTGAAGCGTCACCCAGAACCGCGCGGTGCTCACGCCTGCCGCCTCTAGCCTGATCGCTAAATCCGCGCTAATCCCCGCCTTGCCGTTCAGCACGCGCGACAACGCGACCCGCGACAGCGCAAGCCTGCTCGCCACTTCCGTGACCGACAGGTTGAGCGGCAGAAACACGGTTTCCTTCAGGATTTCGCCGGGATGGGGATGGGTGTGCATCATGGTCATGCTCCTCAATGATAATCCTGATAATCGACAAGCTCTACATCCAAACCGGTAAAGCGGAAGGTGATCCGCCAATTGGCGTTCACCCAAACTGACCAATGGGTTTCGAGCGTCCCTTTCAGCGGGTGAAGCCGCAAGCCAGGCTGATTTAAGTCCTCCGGTTCCATTGCAGCATTCAGCAGAGCAAGAACGATCCGCAGTTTTTTAGCGTGCGCCGCCTGAATGCCGCGCATCGAGCCTGTGTGGAAGAAAACCTCAAGGCCCTTATGCCGAAAGCCAATAATCATAAAGACAGCGTATCGCGTATCGCTACAAGATGCAATGCCTCCCCTAAACCCCCTCCGGCACTCCCGCCGCCGCCAAAGCCGCACTCTGCCGGGCTGCCAGCGCATCCGCATCGAAGTCTGCGGCGAGATCGTGGAACAGGTCGTACCAATTAATTTCCGCCTGCAAATGCGTGAAGACCGAGCCTAAGCCAATCGCGGCGCGGTCCATGAACACGAATTCGCGCGGTGGTTTTACCCCGCCCAGGCGGCGCAGTTCGGCGTGGACTTTCGAGGCGACTTCCTTGCCGTACTCGGTGCCGCCCGCCTCTTGAATCAGGCGCGTGCGGTTTTCCAAGATGGGGCCGTAGAGGAAGCTGGCCCATTGGTTCAGCACGTCCACCAATTCAGCCGAAAGATTAGTGAAGCCCCAGGTTTCGTAAGCCGCGATAGCGCGGTCGCGGTCGCCGGTATCGAGCGCGTGATAGAGTTCGATTACCCCCTGCACAAAGCGCGGCGGGAAGACGCGGACACAGCCGAAATCGAGCAGGTTAATCCCGTCATCCGCCCGCGCCGCGTAGTTGCCGGGGTGCGGGTCGCCGTGGATGATGCCGTAGCGGTAGAACGGCACGTACCAAGCACGGAAGAGGTTATAGGCGAGGCGATTACGCTGCTCCAGCGGCGCGTCTTTCAGCGATAGCAACGGCACGCCATCCAGCCACGTCATCGTTAGCAGGCGGTGGGTGGACAGCTCATCAACAGGTTCGGGAACGGAAACCCCCGCCTCCCCCGCCAAAATTTCGCGATATAGGTGGATATGGCGGCGCTCGCGGTCGTAATCCAACTCCTCGCGCAGCCGGTCGCCGATTTCAAGGTGAATATCGCCGGTAGAAATGGCTTTATCGGCCCGCTCGTAGAGCGATAGCAGCAGTTTCAACTGCTTCAAATCAGCTTCTACTGCCGACGCCATGTCGGGATATTGCAGCTTCACCGCGACCGCCCGGCCATCGTGCAGCCTACCCTTATGGACCTGCCCTAAAGAGGCCGCTGCCGCCGCGTCCTGCCCGAAGTCGGCAAAGCGGCTTTGCCAGCCCGGCCCAAGCTCCCCCTGCATTCGGCGCTTAACGAACGGCCAGCCCATTGCCGGCGCGTCGGACTGAAGCTGACGCAATTCCCGCGCATATTCATCCGGCAGCACATCGGGCAGCACCGCGACCAACTGGCCCACTTTCATCAAAGGGCCTTTGATGCCGCCCAGAATAGCGGTGAGTTCGGCGGCGTGCTTGTCGCGGTCGATCCCGATACCCAGAAAGCGTTCGCCCGCCAGCCGCGCCGCAACGCCGCTCATCTTCGTGGTCACGGTGGCATAGCGGCGCATCCGCCCGCCGAAGCTGTTTTCCTCAGACATGACTGGGCAAACCTTCCAACTCGTCGATGAAATCCGCAATCATTTGCAAGCCGCGATCCCAGAACGCCGGGTCGCGTGCATCCAGGCCAAACGGGGCCAGCAGCGCCGAATGATGTTGGGAGCCGCCCGCTTTCAGCAGCGTTACGTAACGCTCGGCAAACCCATCTTCTGCCGTGGCATAGACGGCGTAGAGCGAGTTCACCAAACAATCGCCATAGGCATAGGCATAGACATAGAAAGGTGAATGGATGAAATGGGGGATATAGGCCCAGAAGTTCTTATAGCTGTCGTCGAGCCGTACCGCATCGCCCAGGCAATCGCGCTGGGTTTGCAACCAGATTTCCGACAGATCGTCGGGCAGCAACTCGCCTTCCCGGCGGCGATCATGCACGGCCTCTTCAAACGAATGCAGCGCGATTTGCCGAACCACGGTGTTCAGCATGTCTTCGACTTTCGAGGCCAGCAGGAAGCGCCGTTGCACCGGATCGGTCTCCGCCGCCAGCAGCGCCCGAAAGGTGAGCATTTCCCCGAACACCGAAGCGGTTTCCGCCAGGGTCAGCGGCGTGTCGGCCAGCAAATGCCCTTGTTCTTTCCCCGCCAGCACCTGATGAACGCCGTGTCCAAGCTCGTGCGCCAGGGTCATCACATCGCGCACTTTGCCCTGATAATTCACCAGCAAATAAGGATGCGCCGACGGCACCGTGGGATGCGCGAACGCCCCAGGGGCTTTACCAGGGCGTAACCGCGCGTCGATCCACGGGTTCTCGAAGAATTGTTCTGCGACCTTGCCAAGATCGGGCGAGAAAGCACGATAGGCCGACAGAACGGTTTCCGTCGCCTCGCGCCAGGGAATCTGCCGATCCGGCGCTCCTGGTAGCGGGGCGTTGCGGTCCCAGGCTTCAAGCTGCTTGAGACCCAACCACCCGGCTTTCAGTTTATAATAGCGGTGCGCGAGGCGCGGATAGGCGGCGCGGACGGCTGAAATCAGCGCGGCCACCACGTCGTCTTCCACCCGGTTGCCGAGGTTGCGGCTAGAAATTGGGCGCGGATACTTGCGCCAACGGTCTTCCACTTCCTTATCTTTAGCGAGTGTATTGGTAATGAGCGAGAACACGCGCGCCTGTTCGCCCAAAGCCGTACCGAAGGCTTGTGTTGCCGCCTGCCGGGTTTTGCGATCCGGGGAGACCATCAACGCCAGCACTTCGGTTGACGTGAGGTCGCGCCCCTCAAGCGGCACCCGCAGCGCCGCCATGGTTTCATCGAACAGCCGCACCCAGGCTGCGCGCCCGGTGAGCGATTTTTCCAGCAGCAGCTTTTCCTGCGCGTCGGGCAGTTGATGCGGGCGAAAGGCGCGGGTGGCGGCAATCCACGGGCGGTAGCGCGCGGCGTCGAAGTCGGTCAGCAAGCCGTCCAACACCGCTTCATCGAGTTGGTTTAGCTCCAGCCCGAAGAACAGCACGCGGCTGGCAATCTCGGTAATCCGTTCCTGCACCGACTGGTAAAACCGCCCGACATCGGGGTTGCTCATGTCTTCGGCATAGAGAAGCTGCGCGTAAGAGCCGATTTTGCCCAAGCGCTCATCGAGCGCCTCATAGCGCTTCAGCACGGCGGCAAACTGCGGCGAGGGCAGCCCCGCGAGCTTGCCTTCGGCCTCGACCACCAGCGCCTCAGCTTGGTCGCGCGCCCACGCAAAATCGGCCTCCAACGCGGGGGCCGTCGGCCCGGCGTAGAGATCGGACAGATCCCAGGTTGGCAAATCCCCAGACGATTTGAGCGACACCGACATGAACATCTCCTTTTATAGTGAAGGATATAGAGCCTCCCCCGCCCCGCACCAACCCCCCAAGCCAACCGAGGCGCGCGCAGCCCTGATGGTTTTTCGCGTGCAGCCGAGAGGGAATTGGGGTATATCATGAACATGAGCCGCTCGCCCAACCCAATTCTCAGCCGTCTCGCGCGCCTAGGCGGAGCACGCCCGCCCCCGCCGCGCGGAAAAGCCCCCCCGCCCCCGCCACACGGTAGGATGCGCCTGCCCCGCCCGAGTTTTCTGTCGGCCCTCGCCCTGCTCGCGGTGCTTATCGCAGGCTGGCTGGGCTATGACGATAGCGCCCGGCCCTGCCCTGCCGAGGCCAAGCTGATCGGCCCGGCCTGCGCGGTGGATGGCGACACGATCCACTTGGGCGGCAGTCTCACCGGGCGGCGCTGCACAGGGGGCGCGTTGGTGCGCCTATGGGGCATCAACGCCCCCGAAAGCGGCACCCCCGGCCACCGCAAATCTCAAGACGCCCTGCAATCCCTAATGGCAGGCCGAAAAATCGCCTGCGCCGCCATGGACACCGACGACCATAAGCGCACGGTGGCCCGCTGTTGCGTGGCAGGCCAGGACTTGAGCCTATCGCAGGCGGCGAACGGCTGGGCCTGGGATTACGCAAAATACTCGAAGGGGGCTTATGCCGAGGCCGAAGCTTCGGCCAAGAGAGCTGGGCGCGGGATTTGGGGAGTGGGGGAGTAGACAAGGTTAATTTTGGTAGGATGCGCTATGGGCCAAATTCTACACGGGAGCGCCCGCACGACAGAGGCAGTCCGTCGAGCGATACAAGCATGGTCAAGACAACTTGAGGGTTCTGACTAAGCGGTAGGGGGTCAACCAGAAGACCGCAGTTTGTCAACGGCTCCTAGAGCATCGTGCGTCAACGATGACGCAAGACGCTCTAGTTTTATCTTAGCCCTCGCCGCCCGGTGCGTTTGACGCGCTAAGCGCATCGCCGGGCGCATCCGCGCCCTTGGCCGCCGCCTCACCCGACACGCTTGGCGTGTCAAACACGCCTG
>JAAFIC010000048.1 GCA_013298565.1 Alphaproteobacteria bacterium
TATAACCTCGCACAGACTTATCTCAATATCACGGAGCACCAAGACCGACCCAGATCAGTCCCTCCTAGCCCCGATCATTGCCCGCTTTCAATCCCTCTGCCCTGGAGACGCCCCCGATGGCAACTGACCTGATCGCCCTTGCCGCCGATGCGGCGCTGAAAGAAGCCACGAAATTCGCCGTGCAAGGGGCGGTTGCCGTGGGGAAATCCGTCTTTGGCTGGATTAAGAGTAAGGTGTCCGGCACGAATGCCGTAATCGTCGCCGAGATTGCGGCAGCACCGGAGAAAGCCTCTGCACCTGTGAAACTTCAGGCGGTTCTTACCGACCTTCTGGAAGAACAGCCCGGCCTGAAAGAGGAACTCGCGGCCTTGCTGAAAGAGCTTGGCGTTGGGGAAACGTCGCAGACCGCGATGGTCAAGGGTAACAACAATCAAACCGTTCAAATCGTCGGCAGCGGTAATAGCATCAATAAGTAACCCTACCCGTACAGCGCCTTCGCCCGGCTTTCAAACGCCGATACCATGCGTTTTACGGCTTCGTTGAACAGAGTTTCGATGATTTTTTGCAACATCCTATTATGGAACTCGAAGTCCACATAGAAATCCAACTCGGCCTGCCCTGGTGCCTCGGGGACGGGGCGGAAAATCCAGTGGTTGTTGAGGTACTTAAACGGGCCTTCGGCATAGGAAACATCAATGCGAAAATTGGCGGGGTCGAGCGTGACATTACTCGTAAAACGCTCCCGCACAACCTTATAGCCGATAATCAGATCGGCGCGGATGTGGCTGTCCGACCGTTCCCGAACGCGCGCGGCAAGGCACCAGGGCAGGAATTCCGGGTAGCGGCCTACATCGGCCACCAGATCGTACAACTGTTGCTGAGTGTAGGGCAGAATCCGTTTTTCGGCGTGGGTGGGCATGAAGGTTAGGCCGAGATTTTCGCCAACTGCCGTTCGCGCGCGGCGCGCATTTGCGCGAAATCCTCCCCCGCGTGATAAGAGGAGCGCGTGAGCGGCGAAGACGCCACCATCAGAAAACCCTTGCCGTAAGCCTGGGTTTTGTAGCTGGCGAACTCATCCGGCGTCACGAACCGATCAACCGCCGCGTGCTTCGGAGTGGGCTGTAGATATTGGCCGATGGTGAGGAAATCCACCTCTGCCGAGCGCAGATCGTCCATGACCTGCAAAATCTCTTCGCGGCTTTCGCCAAGGCCAACCATCACGCCGGACTTAGTGAAGATCGACGGATCGAGCCGTTTCACTTCCGACAACAGCCGCAGCGAGTGGAAATAGCGCGCGCCAGGGCGAATGGTGGGGTATAGGCGCGGCACGGTTTCGAGATTATGGTTGAACACGTCCGGGCGCGCTTCCACCACCATCTCAATCGCGCCGTCTTTTCGCATGAAATCCGGGGTTAGCACTTCAATGGTCGTTGTGGGGGAGCCTGCGCGCACCGCCCGGATGACGCGCGCGAAATGATCGGCCCCGCCATCGTCCAGATCGTCGCGGTCCACCGAGGTGATGACGACGTGGGCAAGGCCCATCCGGCTCACGGCTTCGGCCACATGCTCCGGCTCGTGCGGGTCGAGCTTATCGGGCCGTCCGGTCGCCACATTGCAAAAAGCACAGGCGCGCGTGCAGACGTTGCCCAAGATCATCACGGTCGCGTGCTTCTTGGCCCAGCATTCGCCGATATTCGGGCAGGCCGCTTCTTCGCACACCGTATTGAGCTTTAATTCCCGCATCATCTGGCGAGTCGCATGATACTCAGTAGAAACTGGCGCTTTAACGCGAATCCAATCGGGCTTGCGCTGGATGGGATTGTCCGGCTTGTTGGCCTTTTCCGGGTGGCGGAGTGCGGCGGCAGCAGCCTTATCTATCATCATCCCAATTCCTTTGCATTCTTGTCAGGGGCGCTGCCCCAGCCCCCCAACCAAGGGCTGCGGCCCTTGGTAAACCCGATTTCTATGACATAGACAATAAAAAGAGATTCTCAAGGGGTTTGGCCCTTGAGCGAAGTGCAGAGGCAGCGCCTCTGCGTTCCTTCCACCCTACAAAAACGGCGAGGCCGTTGAAAGCGCCCCGCCGCCGTACCTCACCTGCTAAAAATGGATAGCCCGGCCATAGGCGTCCAGAACCGCTTCATGCATCATTTCCGAGAGAGTGGGATGCGGGAAGATAGTGTGCATCAACTCCGCTTCCGTCGATTCCAGCGTTCGCGCGATGGCATAGCCTTGAATCATCTCAGTCACTTCCGCGCCGATCATATGCGCGCCCAGCAACTCGCCGGTTTTAGCGTCGAAGATTGTCTTGACCAAGCCTTCAGGCTCGCCCAGGGCAATCGCCTTGCCGTTGCCCATGAAGGGGAAGCGCCCGACCTTTACCGTATAGCCCGCCGCTTTGGCTTTCGCTTCGGTTAAGCCGACCGAGGCCACCTGCGGTTGGCAATAGGTGCAGCCCGGCACATTGCTGGTATCAAGCGGGTGAACGTCGCCAACGCCGAAGATTTTTTCGACGCACATTATGCCTTCGTGACTGGCCTTATGGGCAAGCCAAGGCGGGCCTGCGAGATCGCCGATGGCGTAAACCCCCGGCTCGCCCGTGCGGCAATACTCATCTATGACCACATGGGTCTTCTCGACCTTTATCGCCGTGCCCTCAAGCCCAATGTTCTCGACATTCCCAACAATACCAACGGCGAGAATCACGCGGTCCACGGTAATCGCCTGGGTCTTGCCGCCTTGCTCCACCGTAACCGTGACGTTGTTTACGCCCTTGGTGATGCTTTTGGTCGCGGCGCTGGTGAGGAGTTTCATGCCCTGCTTCTCGAAGCTCTTCTTCGCGAAGGCCGAGATTTCCTCGTCTTCCGCCGGAAGAATCCGATCGACCATTTCCACAACCGTTACATCGGCCCCCAGCGTTCTGTAGAAGCTGGCAAACTCGATACCGATGGCCCCGGAGCCGACAACGAGGAGCGATTTCGGCATTACGTCCGGCACCATCGCTTCGCGGTAGGTCCAGATTAGTTTTCCGTCCGGCTCCATGCCCGGCACCGAGCGCGCGCGCGCACCCGTCGCGAGAATGACGTGCGGCGCGGTAAGCTCCCCGGTCGCAGCGCCGTCTTTGCCTTTCAGCGCAATCTTACGATCCGCCCCGGCTTTGCCGGCGAGCGTGCCGTAAGCATCGAAAACCGTAACCTTGTTCTTCTTCAGCAGATGCTTCACCCCGCCCGAAAGCTGGCCCGCAATCTTACGGCTGCGCTCCACGATTTTCGGCAGGATAACAGTCACATCGCCCTTCACCTCAAGGCCGAAGTCTTTCGCGTGATTGATGAGGCTGAAAATTTCCGACGAGCGCAAGAGCGCCTTCGTTGGGATACAACCCCAGTTGAGGCAGATGCCGCCCAAGTGCTCGCGCTCAACGAGTGCAACTTTCTTGCCCAATTGCGCCGCGCGGATAGCCGCGACATAACCGCCGGGACCGCCACCGACGACGATCAGATCGAATTTCGTTTCTGCCATGATCGTCCCCCTAGAGCATCATCGAGAGCGGGTCTTCGACCAAACCCTTGAAGGCCTGTAGCCATTCCGCCCCCAGCGCGCCATCGACGACACGGTGATCGACTGAAAGCGTGCAACTCATCTGGGTTTCAATCGCCAGCGCGCCATTCCGCACAACAGGCCGCTGCTCCCCCGCGCCAACAGCAAGGATGCAAGACTGCGGCGGGTTGATGATCGCCGCGAACTCGCGAATGCCGAACATGCCGAGGTTTGAGATGGAGAAAGTGCCGCCCGTAAACTCTTCCGGCTTCAGCTTTCCTGCCTTAGCCCGACCAGCCAAATCCTTGATTTCGGCAGAAATCTCGGCAAGACCCTTCTTATCCGCATTGCGAATGATTGGGGTAATGAGACCACCGGGGATCGAGACCGCAACGGCGATATCGACACCCTTAAACAGCATCAAGCCTTCATCAGACCAAGCCGCATTGGCGTTCGGCACCTTCTTTAAGGCGAGGGCCGAGGCGCGAATAATCATGTCGTTGACCGACAGCTTCACGCCCGATTTTTCGCCGCGCGCGTTGAGATCGGCGCGCAGCTTCAGCAGCGCATCCAGCCCAATATCCACCGTTAGATAGAAATGCGGTACCGACTGTTTAGCTTCGGTTAAGCGACGCGCGATCGTTTTCCGCATTGATGAATGCGGCACCAGGTCGAAGGCTGGCAGCCCGAAGGTTTGCAGCGGCGTGGGGGCTGCTTTCGGGGCTGGCGCGGCGGCGACAACCGGAGCTGCCGCAGAAGCTGGGGCAGCAACCGCAACGGGGCCGCGCGCCTTAGCCGCATCCACATCGGCCTTCACGATCCGCCCATTCGGGCCGGACCCTTTAACCGTAGCAAGATCAATCCCAGCGTGTTCGGCCAAGCGTTTCGCCAGTGGGCTTGCCACTCGGCGCGCGCCGTGGGAGACGGCCTGCACTGCGGCAGCAGCGGGCGCGGCGGCGGCAGGGGCCGCAACCGACACGGCCCCAGGGGCAGCGGCAACAGGGGCCGAGAGCGCCGAGGCAGACTCGCCCTCCTCCAGCAGCAGCGCGATAGGCTCATTAACCTTCACGCCCTGGGTACCGTCGGCGACTAAAATCTTACCGAGAGTACCTTCATCGACGGCTTCGACTTCCATCGTCGCCTTATCGGTTTCGATTTCGGCCAGCACATCGCCCGGTTTAACCTTGTCGCCTTCCTTTTTGAGCCAGCGGGCAAGATTGCCCTCGGTCATGGTGGGCGACAGGGCGGGCATCAGAATTTGAATTGGCATAGCGCGCCCCCGTCAGCGATAGCAGACCGCCCGCGCGGCCTGGACAATATCGTCCACGGTCGGCAGAGCGAGCTTTTCAAGATTAGCGGCATAGGGCAACGGAATATCCTTACCCGTCACGCGCAGCACGGGAGCATCGAGCAAATCGAAGCCCTTTTCCATGATTTGCATCCCGATTTCCGAACCGATCCCAGCGAAGGGCCAACCTTCTTCCACCGTAACGCAGCGGTTGGTTTTGGCGAGCGAGGCCAGGATCGTGTCGGTATCCAACGGGCGGATCGAGCGCAGGTCGATCACTTCAGCGTCAATGCCTTGCGCTGCCAAAGCCTCGGCAGCGGCCAGCGCATGACGCACGGTGATCGAGAAGGCCGTAATCGTAACGTCCTTGCCAGGGCGTACAACTTTGGCCTTGCCGATGGGCACGATCCAATCGTTGGTATCCGGCACCTCAAAGGACGATCCGTACAGCATTTCATTTTCGAGGAAAATAACTGGGTTCGGATCGCGGATCGCGGCTTTTAGCAGGCCCTTAGCATCGGCAGCACTATAAGGGGCCACCACTTTCAGTCCGGGGCAATGGGCGTACCAAGAAGCATAGCATTGGCTATGCTGCGCGCCAACGCGGGAGGCCGCGCCATTCGGACCCCGGAAGACGATAGAGCACCCCATCTGCCCGCCCGACATATACAGCGTTTTGGCAGCAGAATTGATGATCTGGTCAATCGCCTGCATGGCGAAGTTGAAGGTCATAAACTCCACAATCGGCTTCAGGCCCATAAAGCCAGCGCCGACGGCAAGCCCTGCAAACCCGTGCTCGGTGATCGGCGTGTCGATCACCCGGCGGGGGCCAAATTCCTGCAACAAATTTTGGCTGACCTTGTAGGCACCCTGATATTCGGCGACTTCTTCGCCGATCAGATACACGGCCTCGTTCGCGCGCATTTCTTCGGCCATTGCATCGCGCAAGGCTTCGCGGACGGTCTGCATCTTAGTGGGGCCGGTCCAGTCCGGCTCGGCGGGCACGGCTGCGATCGGCGTTGCGGCGGAAGCCACAATCGCGGGGGCTGCGACCGGAGCGACAGGGGCCGGGGCGGCCTTCGGCGCGGCCGACAGGCTCTCGCCCTCCTCCGTCAGCACAGCGATGACGGCGTTAACCGCCACATTCTCGGTGCCTTCGGGAACGGTGATTTTGGCAAGAACGCCTTCATCGACGGCTTCGACTTCCATCGTCGCCTTATCGGTTTCGATTTCGGCCAGCACATCGCCTGGCTTAACCTTATCGCCCTCTTTCTTGAGCCAGCGCGACAGCTTGCCCTCGGTCATGGTCGGCGACAACGCCGGCATCAAAATATCAATTGCCATGATTTAGGCCTCAATCAGAACGTCGGTGTAGAGTTCGGACGGGTCGGGTTCCGGACTCGACTGGGAGAATTCGGCGGCATCGGTCACGATGTCCTTAATCTCGCGGTCGATATCCTTCAGCGCCGCTTCGTCGGCATAACCGCCCTCCAGAATGAGCGCGCGAAGCTGATCTATCGGATCATGCTGTTCGCGCATTTTGCTCACTTCTTCCTTCGTCCGGTATTTAGCCGGGTCCGACATGGAGTGACCGCGATAGCGGTAGGTGTTCATTTCCAGAATATAGGGGCCGTTGCCCGCCTTGCAGTGGGCGACCGCGCGCGCAGCGGCTTCTTGCACAGCGATCACGCTCATGCCGTCCACCGGCTCGCCAGGAATGCCGTAGGCTGCGCCGCGCCGGAACAACTCCTGCCCCGCTGCCGAGCGCTGAACCGAGGTTCCCATAGCATATTTATTATTTTCAATGACATAGATGACCGGAAGTTTCCACAGCGATGCCATGTTGAAACTTTCGTACACTTGGCCTTGGTTCACTGCCCCGTCGCCCATATAGGTGGCGCAGACGTTCGCCATGCCGCGATAGTGGAAGGAGAAGGCGATCCCCGTTCCCAGCGACACCTGAGCCGCGACGATACCGTGGCCGCCGTAGAAATTCTTTTCCTTGGAGAACATGTGCATCGAGCCGCCCTTCCCCTTGGAATAGCCGCCAATACGCCCCGTGAGTTCCGCCATCACGCCGCGCGGGTCCATACCGCACGCAAGCATATGGCCGTGGTCGCGGTAAGAGGTGATAACCGCGTCTTGTGGTGTCAGTGTGGCCTGCATCCCCACGACGACGGCTTCTTGGCCAATGTAGAGGTGGCAGAAACCACCGATTAAGCCCATGCCGTAAAGCTGACCGGCTTTTTCTTCAAAGCGGCGGATCAGCAGCATATCGCGATAATATTTTAACAGAATGTCAGCCGAAGGCGCGGGGGCAGCGACGCTCGCCCCTCCCGCTGTCTTTGGTGCGCGCTTGGCGGTCGTCATAGCATGGACCTCCTACCGGGTCGGGGGACGCAAAATTAAAAAGGGCTATCGCGCCCTACTCCCCCTGTCTAACCCGGAAGTTTACACCCATGCAAGCGTGACAAGCTCTTGTAATTTCACGAGAAATCTATTGTCACCTTGAATCAAGCTGACAGTTTCTCTCGCAGGTGCAAAAAAAGGAACGCTAATTCGTTGCGATTTCAGGGGGCAAGGTCTGCGGGCGTTGCAGCATGATCTGCACTTCATCCTTACGACCAAAATTTAATAGGACTCGCGCGCGTTCTTCCAACAGGTCGGGATCTAACTGATCTGGGCGCATCAAAGCCACCCGCTTTTCCAAAGTTTGCCGCTCGGCATGAATAAGATCGCGGGTAATTTCGGCCTTACGGATCTCTTGCTGCAAATGCAGATAGGCCAAAATCCCCCTATCGCCATGCACGGCATGATAGGCGAAATAGCCAACGAAGGACGCGCCCAGCAGCGGGGCTATCACGGTATGCGCTTTGCGCTTCAAGATGGTTAGGACAGCCATAACCCTAAAGAATCATAAGAGAGTCAGTGGGTCAACAGGATTATCTCAGAAACGAGTCTAGACTCAAAATATTATATATCGAGTCGATATTATAAATGCGTGTTATTGCTTTGTGATGCGGCTTAGGGATGCGACTTGGCCTTGCAGATTGCCCATCGCTTGAAGCAGATGACGGTCACTCTGTTCCAGCGCGGTCAAACGCTGCTCAAAAGACGCGAAACGGGAATCGATCTTAGCGAACCCCTCGGTAATCAGCTTCGCCAGCCGATCATCGCGCGCCTCAAGCTCCCCCGCAAAAGCGTTGGCGATATTTTCCAACGTGGAACGCGCCTCAGACATAACACTTCTCCCACTTATATAAGGAGGATACTCCAAACAGGCCCCTCTGTCAGGAGGCTTTGGGGACCGGCGCGAAACCGATCCCCTGCCCTATTCTTAACGCTGCTTGAACGCCGCCCGGCCCAGGTAGCGGGCGGTGGTGTCGAGTTGCTCTTCGATACGGATGAGTTGATTATACTTTGCCATCCGGTCCGAACGCGACAGCGAGCCGGTTTTGATCTGGCCGCAGTTAGTGGCAACCGCAAGATCGGCAATGGTCGCGTCTTCAGTTTCGCCCGAACGGTGCGACAGGATGGAGGTGTAGCCCGCGCGATGCGCCATTTCGACGGCATCCAGGGTTTCAGTGAGCGTGCCGATCTGATTGACCTTCACGAGGATTGAATTGGCGACGCCCTTTTCAATACCGTCGGCAAGGCGCTTCGGGTTGGTGACGAAGAGGTCATCGCCCACCAACTGCACTTTGCTGCCAAGACGGTCGGTGAGATGCTTCCAGCCGGCCCAATCGTCTTCGGCCATACCGTCTTCGATGGAGATGATGGGATAACGCGCGCACAGGTCTTCGTAGAAGGCAACCATGCCAGCGGCATCCAAGCTCTTGCCTTCACCGTCGAGTTTGTAAAAGCCGCCCTTATAAAATTCCGACGAGGCCGAATCGAGCGCCAGCGCAATATCCTCGCCCGGCTTATACCCCGCCGCCTCAATCGCCTTCATGATGAAGCCAAGGCTGTCATCGGCATTGGCAAGGTTCGGGGCAAAGCCGCCTTCGTCGCCGACATTGGTGGCGTAGCCCTTATCCTTTAACTGCTTCTTCAGCGCGTGGAACACTTCAGCGCCCATCCGAACCGCTTCGGACAGACTCGGCGCACCAATAGGGACGATCATGAATTCCTGGAAATCCAGCGGATTATCGGCATGTGCGCCGCCGTTCAGCACGTTCATCAGCGGCACCGGCAGGGTCCGGGCAAAAACGCCGCCGATGTAGCGATACAGCGGCAAGCCATTATCATCAGCCGCAGCATGAGCGACCGCAAGGCTAACGCCGAGAATGGCGTTACCGCCCAAGCGGCTCTTATTCGGGGTGCCGTCGAGGTCGATCAACTGTTCGTCAATCGCAATCTGCTCTTCAGCATCGACGCCGACCAGCGCATCGAAAATCTCGCCATTGACGGACTCTACGGCCTTCAAAACGCCCTTGCCGCCATAGACGGCCTTATCGCCGTCGCGAAGTTCCACGGCCTCGTGGGTGCCGGTGGACGCGCCCGAGGGCACGGCAGCGCGGCCAAAGGCACCGGATTCCAGATAAACTTCAACTTCGATGGTCGGGTTGCCCCGGCTATCAATGATTTGGCGAGCGTGGATATCGGTAATGGCGGACATGGCAGATGCTTCCTTTCGATGGAAACTTTTGGGGCAATGCTCGGGGGGCGCACACAGTAAAACGGGGCCGTTGTGGCCCCGTTTGCGCGCTGTAGTCAATTGATTCCGTACTCCATAACCCCTCGGCTTTTCGCCAAACGGTCGAAGGCTTGAAGGTCGGCCAGCAGGGTTTCGAGCCTGTCCAGCGGCACCATATTCGGGCCGTCCGAGGGGGCAGAATCTGGGTCTTGATGGGTTTCGATGAAGACGGCTGCTACGCCAACGGCAATTGCCGCCCGCGCCAAGGTTGGCACAAACATCCGTTGCCCGCCAGACGTAGTTCCCTGCCCGCCCGGCTGTTGCACCGAATGCGTGGCGTCGAACACCACCGGTTGCCCGGTTTCCGCTAAGATCGGCAGGCTTCGCATATCGGATACCAACGTATTATAGCCGAAGGAGGCCCCCCGCTCGCAGACCATGACGTGCGGATTGCCTGTAGCGACAATCTTAGCCACAACATTTTTCATGTCCCACGGTGCGAGGAACTGACCTTTTTTAACATTGATCGGCTTACCGGTTTCCCCGGCAGCCACCAGAAGATTGGTTTGGCGGCACAGAAACGCTGGGATTTGCAGCACATCTACTGCCTGCGCCGCAATAGCACATTGCTCGGGTTCATGCACATCGGTGATAACCGGGCAGCCGAACGTCGTGCGTATATCGGCCAGAATATCGAGGCCCGCGAGCAGCCCCGCGCCGCGTTGGGCGGTGAGCGACGTGCGGTTGGCTTTATCGAAGGAAGATTTATAGATCAGCCCCATGCCAAGCCGCCCAGTGATCGCCACCAGCGCCGCCGCCATGTCGTGCGCGTGCTGGCGGCTTTCGATCTGGCAGGGTCCGGCGATGAGAACCAGCGGCGCATTATTGGCGACGGTAAAGGGGGCTTTGCTCGAAAAATCAATCCGATGCGGCGCGGCGCTCATGCTCATGCTCCCCTAAACAATCCGGCTTTGCTGCACAGCCGCCTTAATAAACGCCGTAAACAGCGGATGCGGCTCGAACGGGCGCGATTTTAGCTCCGGGTGGAATTGCACGCCAACGAACCAAGGATGATCGGGATATTCCACAATCTCCGGCAACTCGCCATCGGGCGACATGCCGGTGAAGCGGTAGCCAACTTTTTCCAATTGGTCGCGGTAGGTGATATTCACCTCGTAGCGATGGCGGTGGCGTTCTTGAATAAGCGGCGCGCCATAGGCTTCCCGCGCCTTGCTGTCGGCAGCCAACACGCATGGATAGGCCCCGAGACGCATCGTGCCGCCCAGGTCGCCGCGATCATCGCGCACTTCCACACTATTGCCCTTAACCCACTCGGTCATCAGGCCCACGACCGGCTGCGTTGTTTTGCCAAATTCGGTTGAATTGGCCTCCGCGATCCCGGCAAGGTTGCGCGCCCCTTCGATTACCGCCATTTGCAGCCCGAAGCAGATACCGAAGTAGGGAATTTTATGCTCACGGGCAAAGCGCACCGCTTCCACTTTGCCTTGGCTGCCGCGCTCGCCAAACCCGCCCGGCACCAGAATACCATCGACGCCATCGAGCTTCGGTAAGGGGTTCTCGTGCTCGAAGATTTCGGCATCGACCCACTTCAAATTCACCTTCACATTATTAGCAATACCGCCGTGCGTGAGCGCTTCCATGAGCGACTTATAGCTATCCATCAACTCGGTATATTTGCCGACCACAGCAATAGTGATATGGCCTTCCGGGTTGCGGATGCGGCTAACAATGTGCTGCCATTTCGACAGGTCCGGCTGCTGCGAGCGGTGTTCCAGCCCGAAATAGCTCAAGACTTCCCGATCAAAGCCTTCTTGATGGTAGGCAATCGGCACTTGATAAATGGTATCAACGTCAATAGCGGGAATAACCCGGCCCGGCTTGACATTGCAGAACTGCGCCATTTTCCGCAGGGCATCGGGCGGAATGCCTCGGTCGCAGCGAACCAGCAGAATATCGGGCTGAATGCCGACCGACAGCAACTCCTTCACCGAATGCTGCGTTGGTTTCGTTTTATGCTCCCCCGCCGAAGCGATGTAAGGCACGAGCGTGAGATGAACGAACAAGGACCGCTCGCGACCGATTTCATTGCCGAACTGGCGAATGGCTTCGATGAACGGCAGGCTTTCAATATCGCCCACTGTGCCGCCGATTTCGACGAGGCAGAAGTCTTCGTCGGTCAGGTCCGAACGAATGAAATTCTTGATGCCATCAGTGACGTGCGGAATAACCTGGATAGTCGCGCCAAGGTAATCGCCCCGGCGTTCCTTCGACAATACATCCGAGTAAATCCGGCCCGTGGTGACGTTATCGGAGCGGCGGGCGGACACGCCGGTAAAGCGCTCGTAATGGCCGAGGTCGAGATCGGTTTCCGCCCCGTCATCGGTCACGAACACTTCGCCGTGCTGATAGGGCGACATCGTACCGGGATCGACGTTCAGATACGGGTCGAGCTTCCGCAGGCGAACCTTAAAGCCGCGCGCTTGCAACAACGCGCCGAGCGCCGCCGAAGCCATGCCCTTACCGAGGGAGGAAACAACCCCGCCCGTAATAAAGATAAAGCGCGTCATCACCCGCTCCTCACTTTCAATATCTAAGCTCCCCTCGCGGCTACTGGCTGCGAGGGGGCTAAAGAAAACTCGTCTGAAAACGCGAAACTATTTCGCGAGCGGAACGCTTGGTCTTATTTCGCAAGCGGAACGCTTGGTTGCGTCGGGGCTTCCACAGGGGCCGCCGGAACATCCAGAATCGACTTGCGCTCCGGGGCGCCCTGGCTTGCCACAACGGCCAACGCAAGGCTCGTGACCATGAAGGCCGCTGCCAAAATGCCGGTGGCCCGCGTGAGGAAGTTTGTCGTGCCGCGTGCGGTCATAAACCCGCCACCGCCGCCACCGCCGCCAATGCCCAAACCACCCCCTTCGCTTTGCTGAATCAGAATAATCCCGACCAGAAACACGGCGATCAAGAGATGGATGACGATCAGAACGGTGTGCAGCATGAACGAGGTCTCAACCAATAAATTGGGCGGCACGCGGGGGCACCAACCAAGGAGGCACGCGGCGCGCGTGCGCGTCGCAGGGATGGCAAGTATTTAGCGCCGGATGACGCCGCTTACCAGAGGCAAATAAAGAACCTCTGATACGCGGTTTCTAGGGTTACGCCGGGCAGGCCAAAGCGATAGCCTGAAAATCCGCCGCAACAAGGCTGGCCCCGCCGACCAAAACGCCATTTACGTCGGCCACGCTCAAGATTTCTGCGGCATTGCCGGGCTTCACCGAGCCGCCATACAGCAGCTTCACGCGCGCCCCGCTGGCGTGGAGGGAGGTTAGAACCTGGCGAAGATGGGCATGAACTTCGGCAATCTGCGCGGCATTCGCGGTCAAGCCCGTACCAATCGCCCAGACCGGCTCATAGGCGATCACCAAACGCGCCAAATCGCCCTCGGGTATAGACGCGCGCAGACTGGTTTCGACAACCGCTAAGGTATCCCCGGCCTGCCGCTGCTGCAAAGATTCGCCAATGCAGATAATCGGCGTTAGCCCTGCCGCCAGCGCCGCCTCGGCCTTGGCGCGCACCTGGGCGTCCGTCTCGCCATGATCGGCACGGCGTTCCGAATGGCCGACGATCACGAAGGCCCCGCCCACTGCGGCAATCATCGGGGCCGCCGTATCGCCCGTGTGCGCGCCAGCGGCTTTGGCGTGGCAATCCTGCCCACCAACCGCGATTCGCAAACCATCAAACGCTTGCACCGCCGCACCGATTAAGAGTGTGGGCGGGCAAATCAGCAAATCGCCCCGGCTGGTGCCGCCCCAGGCCCGCATCGCCGCAGCAAAGCGGTTAAGATCGTCGGGCAGGCCGACCATCTTCCAGTTTCCGGCAATCAAGGGCACAAGCGCGGTCATAGGCATTTCCTTCATGAGAGGGTTTGGAGAAGCATTGTCAGCGCTCGCGCTGCGGTAGCCTTGCGAATTTCGGCCCGGTTTCCGGGAAAAATCTGCCGTTCCACCGTTACCGCCTGCCCGCGCTTTAAGGTGGCGAGATAAACTAGGCCAACCGGCTTTTCAAGCGACCCGCCCCCCGGCCCAGCGATTCCCGTTACCGCAACCCCAAGATCGACCGTCGGCAGCCGGGTTAGCAGCCCCGACACCATCGCCTCAGCGGTTTGGGGCGAAACGGCACCGTGCGCGGCCAGAAGCGCTTCAGGCACACCCGCCAGCGCCACCTTCAGCGCGTTGGAATACGTGACCAAACCGCCTTGAACGACATCGCTTGATCCGGCGATTTCCGTGAGCGCGCCCGCGATAAGCCCGCCGGTGCAGCTTTCCACCGTGCCGAGGCGCAACCCTTGGGCGCGGGCAGCGCTCAGAACGGCGGTGGCCAGCACGATCAAATCAGCCACGTATCAATCGCCCACAGCGCAATCGCGGCATAAGCCCCGGCGATGAGATCATCCAGCATAATCCCCAAGCCGCCTTCCAGCTTTTGATCGGCCCAATTGGCGGGGAAAGGCTTCCAAATATCGGCAGCGCGGAAAATCAAAAACCCCAATAAATACAGCAGCGGATCGACGGGAACGATGGAAAGAGTAAGGAACTGCCCCGCCACCTCATCAATCACCACGGGCGACGGATCGTCTTTACCCAGAGCCGTCGCATAGCGCTGGCTGGACCATAGGCCGATGACGAATACCAAAATGGCCGCCGGAATCAGCGCGGTTGGGCCGAACGCCCAGGCAATGCCAGCGGCAAACGGCAAGGCCGCGAGCGACCCCCAGGTGCCCGACGCAAACGGGATCAACCCAGAGCCGAACCAGGTGGAGAGCAGCGCTACGGGATGATGCCAGGGCATTCCCGGTGGTAAACGCGATGACACGAGACTGCCTCTCCTATTCCTGTTCAGGCAAGCGGATTGTGGCGACGGCTTGGGCCGCAATTCCCTCTTCCCGCCCGGTAAACCCGAGTTTTTCGGTTGTCGTGGCTTTAACGCTCACCCGGTCCAGCGGCAACCCTAGCACATCGGCAAGCCGTGCCTGCATTGCGCTCCGGTGCGGGCCGATCTTAGGCCGCTCGCAGATCAACGTCACGTCCAGATGCGCGATAACGCCGCCGCGCGCCGTTATCAACCCAGCGGCATGGCGCAGAAACAGGACCGAGTCGGCGCCTTTCCAGCGCACGTCCGAGGGCGGAAAATGCTGGCCGATATCGCCCGCCGCAAGCGCCCCCAAAATAGCATCGGTCAGCGCGTGCAAACCCACATCGGCATCGGAATGCCCGGCAAGCCCCTGGGAGTGTGGAACAGACACACCGCACAGCGTTACATGATCGCCCTCGGCAAAGGCATGAACGTCAAACCCGGTGCCAACGCGCACATCGGTTAGGCGCTGGCGCAATTGGCTTTCGGCGCGGATCAAATCGGCCTCCGTCGTGATCTTCGCTGCCGCCTCGCTGCCCGGAACGTGGCGAACGACGAGGCTTGCTGCGATTGCGACTGCCGCATCGTCGGTCAAAGTCTGCCCTAGCGCGGTACGGTGCGCCGTCAGAATGTCGCTGAACATAAACCCTTGCGGCGTTTGCGCGCGCCAGAGGTTCTGACGATCTACCAGGGTTTCGCAGGTTTCTCCCGCCGACCGCCACAGCGTATCGACCACGGGCAAGGCGGCAATCGCCCCCATTCCCGGCGCAATCGCCGCCACCACGGCAGAAATCAACGCATCAGGTACCAGCGGGCGGGCGGCATCGTGGATCAAAACCGCATCGGGCGCGGCGTCGGCCAGCGCTTCCAGCCCCAATCTTACAGAACTTTGCCGATCCGCGCCGCCGATAACGGGGGGAGGCACCTCCAACCCCGCAACCGCCGCGTTATAAAGGCTACGATCTTCTGCCCGGATCACCACCTGAACGGTTTCGACCGCTGAGTGATTAAGGAAAGCCAAGACCGCCCGGCGCAACACGGGCACCCCCGCGAGCGCCCGATATTGCTTCGGTATCTCCCCGCCGAAGCGGCTGCCGCTGCCGCCAGCAACGATAAGGGCCGCAACGCGCATTGTGCGGGTTAGAACAGTTTTTCGAGGGCCGCGCGGTCGTGCTGAACCGGGTAGCGGCTTTGCAGACCTTGGCGGACGGCGGTAATCGCGTCGTTCTTAGCTTGCTCGGTCAACTCCGTCTTCAACGCGGCCCGCGCCGCCGCAGCATCTTCGGCGCTCGGCGGTTGAATCGCCGTGAGACGCGCGACGATATAGCCCGTGCCTGCCTTGCCGGATACGACCGCGCCGACTGCTGTGGCATCGAACAGGCCCGTCTGCACCGTAGGGGCCGGGGGTAGATCGGCTGCGAGCGTGCCGCGACGATTAACCGGTGCGCTGGTGCGCCCTTCCGGTGCCGCTTCAGCAAAGGCTTTGCCACCCCGCACGGCTACTGCCAGCGCTTCTGCCTGTGCCGCAAGGGCGGCATCGCGCTGCGCTTCCGTCCAACCGGCAATCGCACTCTCGCGAACGCTCTCGAAAGGCTGCACTGCCGCGGGTGTGATCGTATTGGTGCGAGCCGCAACGAACCCCTTGCCACCCGCTTCCAGCAGGCGGCTGGTCTTGCCCGCCTCAGTCGCGAACAGCGTGGTGATCACCTGTGCTCGGCCCGGCAGATCCGCCGCCAGCGCGTTTGCATTGGCCAGCAGGCCGCGCCGATCAATGCTTGGCAAATCGACAAGGCGCGCGCCGGTCGTGGCCGCCGCATCTTCCAGCGTGCCACCTGCCGACAACAGGTCTTCGATTTTATTGGAGCGCTCGAACATCAAATCCAGCGCGCGTTCTTCTTTCAGGCTGGCGTCAAGCTGCGGCTTTGCCGTCTCGAAATTGGCTTCCACCCCCGGTGTGATCGCAACGACGCGCAAAATATGCCAGCCGAACGCAGTTTTAACCGGGGCCGTTACGCCGGGTTCGCCTAAGCCGAACGCTGCCGCGCCTAACGCGGGATCGGGCAGATCGCCCTTGGTGATGTCGCCCAAGATCAGACTATCCGCCGACTGCCCCGCCTCCACCGCCACTGTGGGGAAATCGCCCCCAGCAGCGAGTTTCTCGGCAATAGCCTTCGCGGCGGCTTCGTCGCTCACCAGAACCTGTTCGATCAGGCGACGTTCGGGCTGTTGAAACTCATCAATCCGCGCCTCGAACGCCGCGCGCAGGTCTTTGTCTGCCACTTGCACCTGTTCTGCGACCGCCGCCGTATCGAGCACCAGCACAGTGCCTGCCCGGCGTTCGGGCGCGGTGAAGCGCTGCGGGTTTTCTGCGTAGAAAGCCAGCACAGCCTCTTCCGTCGGGGTCGGCGGAATTGGGGTGGTATCGGGGGAGAGGTAAATGAACTCTGCCACGCGCTGTTCTAGCCGATAGGTTAGCAGCCGTTCGATCACAGCATCCGGCACCTGTGCGCCTGCGGCGACCGCAATCGTGAGCGCCGCGCGCGACATATCCCCGCGCAATTGCGCCAGAAACGAGGCTTCAGTGTAGCCCGCTTGGGCCAAAACCGCGACAAACCGTGCCCGATCAAACTGGCCGCGCGCACTTAAGAACGCCGGGTTCGATTGAATGGTTTGACGCAGCAGGTCATCGGAAATCAGCAAGCCCAACCGGGCCGATTCTTGATCGACCACCAGCCGCGCAATCAGTTGATCCAGGGCTTGATCGACAAGGCCGAAACGCTTGGCCTGCTCCCGATCAATACCGCCGAACATGGCGCGCATTTGATCGAGCTGCGGGCCGAGCAAGCGCTGCACTTCCGTACCGTTCAGCTTGCGGTCGCCCACGGTCAGCGCCGTTTTGGTTCCAGGCGCGGCAGGCCGAATATAATCGGTAATGCCCCACCCCAGAAAACTGACGACGAGCACAGAAAACAGAATTCGAGTAACCCAAGTGGCGGCCCGGCCACGCATCGCTTGCAGCATATTTACGCGCTTCCCACTACCAAAAACCTAAAGTTAGGAACGACTATAGAGAGGGCAGAAGCCAGCGGCAACCGCGCGTGTCGGATTCTCGGCTTCAAACGCTCGGCAGCGGGCGCGCGCGGCGGTCTTCATCAATCGCCACATAGGTGAACACGCCTTCCGTTACCCGCTCCTCCGCCCTCGTGCGCCCGCGCTTCGCCCAAGCATCAATACGAACGCGAACGGACGTGCGACCAGTTTTTTCGATAACGGCATAAAAGCTCACTAAATCGCCCACATGCACGGGTTTAAGGAAGCTCATTCCCTCCACGGCAATCGTCACGACGCGCCCGCCCGAACGCTCTACCGCAACCGTGGCCCCGGCAATATCCATTTGCGATAACAGCCAGCCACCAAAAATATCGCCCGACGGGTTAGTATCGGCGGGCATTGCCAGCACACGAATGGCGGGAGCGCCCGAGGGGCGATCAGCCATCGGCGTTCCCGGCGGGCAGTGCAAGATGGAAGACATTCATCTAATCTTTCATAAGAGATGGGGGGACGGACCATCGGAGCGTTAGAACGCGACCGCACGCACCCGGTGGCCGGGAAACGTGACCGTTACAATCGTACCGACGCCCGGCGAGCTATCAATTGTCAGCTTGGCTTGATGCATTTCACAGAAGGCCTGCACCAGCGGCAAACCAAGGCCCGTACCCTGGTGCGAGCGGCTTAACACGCTTTCGATTTGCCCGAAGGCCGACAAGGCTTTGGGAATATCTTGCGGGCGCATCCCAATGCCGGTATCGCCGACGATCAGATCGACCCCGCCATCTTCCCGCCCGCGCGCCGCCACCCATACTTGCCCGCCCGGCATAGTGAATTTAATCGCATTGCCGAGCAAATTGATAAGCACCTGCTTAATCCGCAACTCATCGCCGAAAAGCTGCGGCAGACGGGCCGGAACATCCGTATGTAGGGCCAGTTTGGCCGAGGTTGCCCGGTCGCGCATCAACTGGGCGCAAGAATCTATCGTGTGATCTATATCGAAGGGCTGCTCCATAAGCTCAAACTTACCAGCAGCAACTTTCGAGAGATCGAGAATATCATTAATAATTTCAAGAAGATGTGTGCCGGAGGTAAAGACGTCGCCCGCGTAAGCGCGGTAGCGATCCGACCCCAACGGCCCGAACATTTCCGACTTCAACACTTCCGAGAAACCGAGAATGGCGTTCAAGGGCGTGCGAAGCTCGTGGCTCACATTCGCCAAAAACTCGTCTTTCGCCCGCGCCGCCGCCTCTGCCGCGTGCATCGCCTCGCGCAGTTCGCGCTCGTTGGAGCGCAAAGTTTTCACCATGCGATTGAAGGCCGCCACGACAACGCCCAGTTGATCGTGGCTTTCCCAGCGCACACTCGGCCACTCGCGGTTTTCGATGCGCTCGATCGCGCGGAGCATCATTCGTAACGGACGAAACACCAATTGCTGAAGCGATAGAAACACCGCGCCGATCATCAACGCCGCCCCCACCGCAATCGCGGCCCCTGCGGAGAGAAGCTGAACCCGCAAGGTTTCATTCAGCGAAACTTGCGACATTGCCACCGTTAACTGCCCCAACGGCACCGAGGCGCGCGCCACAGGATGCGGTACGACCCGAGTGACAGTAATAATATCGGAACCCTCTAACCGACCAAAACCATGAATAAACTTACCCGTTTCATCGAGCAGTCTAGCCCCAACAATATCTGGGTCTTGAGCGAGAGTATCGACGATCCGCATAATTTGCGGCGAATTCAACTCCCACAGCGGTTGGCTAAGGGCCTGCACCTGAACATCGGTTGTTACCGTGGCGCGGGTACCAAGTGCGTTTAGCCCATCTTCCGCCGCCGAGGTCATCAGCACGATCAGCAAAATGCAAAGCGCCAGAATCATCACCGGCACAACAATGAGGGCGAGCTTAACCTGGAGCGAAGCGCCGCCCATCCAAGACAAGCGTTGCCCCGGCAACAGCGGCCTTAGCGACCCCAGACTGGTGAGCGGAATATCATCGCCCCCAGGCTCCCGCCCTTCAGAGGCAGGGTGCGGGGGATAGTCCGAGGCTTTGGCGTCGGGAACCGGCACAATCTCTCCTTAGCAGCCCCTCTGGCCCCTACTCCCCAGCCGATACCAGCAGGGTGATCTTACAATCATATCCGAAAGAATTTGGCGTGTCGCGACTTCTTAGCGACGGCAACAAGGTGTTAAAAAACGCTAAAAACCCCGCGCCTAAACCGAGCAGGATAGCCAAATAATTTTAAAGATTTCCCTTACGAACGCGGCGGTTGAATGGCCGATTGCTCAGGTTTCACTTTGGCCGAATAGACGATGCAGTTGCTGGTTCGGTCGCGGTAGAACCAATAATCGCGGCCTTGTTGCCGGGCACCGGTCGGATCGACTAAATTAAGTCCGCTGCCTTTGGCACCGCCAACCATCGCGGCCCCATTCGGACCCTGAAAATGTGCTGAATATTTATACGGAACGCGCTGATTGAAACGCCCGAGCGAGCACATTTGACTAAGTTTCTTATCAAGATCACCCACTTGCCACGAGGGCAACAGCGTGCGAACGATCTTGTTCACGCCCTTCGGTGGAATCTGATTACTGGGGATCTGCGCCGAAACCGGCTGCGACAGGCCAAACAAGAAAAAAGCCGCAGCAACACTAAGCCCTGCGCTTCGTCTAACCTCCCCGGTTTTCAGGTAAAAACTGACCACCGCCCGCTAACCTCTTGAAAAACAGCCTATAAAAAACTTCTAATTTTAGTGTATCAGAAGATTCTGCGCTGGGCTAGCGGGTCCGCACTGCGTCTAAACGCGCTTAAACCTTAACATCAGCCAACTGGCCTGTCGCGTTCGCAGCTTTGGCGGATTCAACCGAGGCTTCGATCAACCCAACCACAGCGCGGTCGGCCTTAACCTGTTCGCGGAACGTGGCAATCGCCACATCCATGCTTACGGCAGATTTATTGAGCGAAACAATCGCCCCTGTCAGGCTCGATACATCCATTGGGCTTCTCCCGTATGCTACAATTTCTAGCTTTTTTATACGCTAGGAACGACACAATATCCAGCCCCTTGACTCTCAATAAAAATGAACGAATATTCGTTTTATGCCCAAACTGCCCCCCGCCCAGTTGGAAAACCGTCGCCATGCTATTTTGAGCGCCGCCGAACGCGCCTTTGCGCGGCACGGTTTTCATAGCACCAGTATGCAGGCGATTTGCCGCGAAGCCGGGATTAGCCCCGGTACGCTCTATCTGTATTTTCCCTCGAAAGTGGCCCTGATCGCAGGGCTGTGCGAGCGCGACCGGACAGAGGTTAGAGATGCCTTGAGCCGCGTTGAGGTCGCCGCCGATGTTTTGAGCGCACTCGAAACAACGCTTACTCATTATGCCTGCGTCGAACCCCAGGAACGCCGCGCGCTGATTTTTGAAATCGGCGCGGAAGCGCAGCGCAACCCCGATATCGCGAAACTTATGGTGGAAACAGATGCGTTTTTCTCTTCCCTAATCCGCGATACGATCTTAAAAGCTGTAAATAATAATCAGCTTATTGCCAAAGCGGACATTGAAGCAGTTATCGCCCTGATTTTCGCGGTTGGAGATGGAATTTTGTGGCGCGCTACAATCCGACCCGAGCTGAACAATCGTATGATAATTAGGAAAATTTTTACGCTCATCCGAGAACAGCTTTTAACGTCCCCCGCCTCCTCCTGTTTGGATACCGCTGCACCATGACCCGCTTGTTCTCAACGTCTTTTTCTTCAGCGCTGGCCGTAGCGCTGGCGCTAACCGCTCTGAGTGCGCGCGCCCAGGAGGCCGCAGGACCGAAGCCGCCAATGGTAAGCGTCGTTGCAGCGGAAAAGCGGGCGATTGCGGCGCGGGTTACGGTTACGGGCAGTATTGTTGCGCGCGAAGAGGTATTGGTCTCCCCCGAGGTCGATAATCTGCGAATTATCGAGATTTTGGTCGAAGAAGGCGATGCGGTAAAAAAGGGCCAAGTGCTCGCCCGCCTGTCGCGCGAAACGCTGGAAACCGAAGTTACCCAGCTTGAAGCCGGTCAAGCCCGCTTGAACGCTGCCACGGCGCAAGCACGCAGCCAAATTACCCAGGCCGAGGCCGGACAGGTAGAGGCGGCTGCCGCCCTCCAGCGCAGTCAATCCCTGCGGCAAACCGGCAATGCCACTCAGGAGCAACTCGATCAACGCACGGCTGCGGCCCGAACCGCCCAAGCCCGCGTAAGTTCGGCGCAAGATGGCGTGAGGTTCGCCGAAGCCCAACGCGCCGAAATAGATGCCCGTATCCGTGATGTGCGGATTCGCTTGGGCCGTACCGAGGTGAAAGCGCCCGCTACGGGGATTATCAGCCGTCGCACGGCCAAGTTAGGCGCTCAAACCGCAGCAAACTCCGAAGCTTTGTTCAACATTATCGCCGATGGCGCTTTAGACGTTAGCGGTGATGTCCCCGAAAGCCGCTTCGGGCAGGTGAAGCTGGGGCAAACCGCCGACATTCAACTCCCAGGTGGTCAAACCGTGACCGGCACGGTTCGCCTGCTCGCGCCGATGGTGAACGCTGCAACGCGCCTTGGCTCCGTTCGTATCGCCCTGCCCTTGACGGCCCCGGCGCTAATGGGGAATTTCGCGCGGGGGACGATCTTAGTCGATCAAAAAACCGCCCTCGTCGCGCCCACCGCTGCCCTACTGTTCGGCCCAGGCAAAACCACGGTTCAAGTCGCAAAAGACGGACGCGTTGAAACCCGCGCCATCACGGTCGGGATCAGCACGGGTGGCCTGAGCGAAATCACCAGCGGCCTTGCCGACGGCGAGTGGATCATTGCAAAGGCAGGCACCTTTTTACGGAACGGCGACCGTGTTCGCCTTCACCAAACCGCCCTCGATGCCGTGCTCACCGGCGTTGGCGACGCTGCCCCCCTCGGAGCCGGGAATTAATCCATCATGTCTATGAACGTCTCCGGCTGGGCTATCCGCCGCCCTATTCCCTCCTTAATGCTGTTTTTGATTCTGATGGTGCTCGGGGTCGTGTCGTTCATGAAGCTGCCGATCACGCGCTTCCCGAATATCGACATACCGGTTATCAACATCACGGTCACGCAGACTGGCGCGGCCCCGGCGGAGTTGGAAACCCAGATCACCAAACGGGTTGAGGATGCAGTCGCGGGGCTTACGGGCGTGAAGCATATTACGTCCACCCTTACCGATGGCAACTCGGTGACGGCCATCGAGTTTCGGTTGGAGGTGAATAGCGACCGGGCGCTGAACGATACGAAGGACGCTATCGCGCGCATTAGGGCCGATCTGCCGCGCAGCATTGATGAGCCGATTATCGAACGGTTTGATGTCGTCGGCTTGCCTATCGTGACTTACGCCGCCGCCTCCCCCACGATGACACCGGAGGAACTTTCCTGGTTTGTCGATGATGTGGTCGCGCGCGATTTGCAAGGCGCCAAGGGCGTTGGCAAGGTCGAGCGCGTCGGCGGGGTTGCGCGGGAAATTCAGGTCACGCTCGATCCAAACCGGATGCTCGCGCTTGGCGTAACCGCTGCCGACATTACCCGTGCCCTGAAGGCCACCAACATTAATCTTGCTGGGGGGCGCAGCGACCTTGGCGCGCAAGAACAATCTATCCGCGCGCTCGGCGGGGCCAAAACACTTGCCGAACTGGCCGATACGCCGCTAATGCTCACCGGCAGTAAGCTGCTGCGCTTGGCCGATGTTGCCACAATTACGGATAGTTTTGCCGAACCGCGCACCTTCGCCAGGCTCGATGGGCAGCCCGTCGTGGGCTTCAGCCTCTACCGCAGCAAAGGCGCAAGCGATGCCGATGTTGCGCTCGCGATCGAGGCGCGCATTGCCGGGTTGATGCAGAAGCACCCCAACGTGTCCCTATCGCTGATTGATAGTTACGTGACCTATACGGTCGGTAATTACAATTCAGCGATGACGACGCTGATAGAAGGCGCGGCGCTGGCCGTGCTCGTTGTCCTCTTATTCCTGAAAGATATTCGGGCGACGCTCATTACCTGCGTGGCTCTACCGCTCTCGATTCTCCCGACGTTTTGGGCGATGGATATGATGGGTTTCTCCCTCAACCTCGTTAGCCTGCTGGCGATTACGCTGGTGACGGGGATTCTGGTCGATGATGCTATCGTTGAGATCGAAAACATTATCCGCCACCGGCATATGGGCAAATCGCCGTTCCGGGCAGCAATGGAAGCGGCGGACGAAATCGGCCTGGCGGTGATTGCGATTACCCTCACCATCGTCGCGGTTTTTGCCCCGGTCAGCTTCATGGGCGGGGTCGCTGGGCAGTATTTCAAGCAGTTCGGCCTGACCGTGGCGATAGCCGTGCTGTTCTCCTTGCTCGTGGCCCGCTTGATAACCCCCATGATGGCCGCCTATTTGATGCGCGGCACTCCCCATCTGGAGAAGCCCGATGGCTGGTTGATGCAGCGCTATACCCGACTGGTCGATTGGTCGGTACAGCGGCGCGGCGTTACCGTTGTGCTCGGTCTTGGTATTTTCGCGCTCTCGATCTGGTCGTCCACGCTGTTGCCGAGCGGTTTTTTGCCGACGGAAGATACCGCCCGCAGTGTGCTGGCGCTGGAGTTGCCGCCAGGCACGCGCCTTGCCGAAACCGAGGCCGTTGCCGATAAAGTCGCCCTGAAGCTAAAAACCCTCCCAGAAGTCCGCTCGGTCTTCGTGGATGGCGGGCGTATTCTGGGGCAAGGGCTTGAGGTGCGTAAAGCATCGCTGATTATCAATCTCACGCCGAAACAAGCACGCGACCGAACCCAGACTGAGCTTCAAACAGTCATCGGGCAGATTATGGCCGATACGCCAGACCTGCGGTTCTGGTTTGTGAATGAAGGTGGCCAACGCGCCCTAACCCTGCTCGTAACCGGGGCCGAAACCGCCGTTATCGAAGATCTGGCCGATGATCTCGCCGCCGAAATGCGGACGCTGCCGCTTTTGGAGAATGTCGTTTCCACAGCGGCGCTCGACCGCCCAGAGGTCCGTATTCTGCCTGACCGGGAGCGCACCGCCCGCTTGGGCATTTCTACTGAAACCCTGTCGGAAGTGGTTCGGGTCGCCACCATTGGCGATGTATCGGCCAATCTGCCAAAGTTCACGGTGGGAGAGAGGCAAGTTCCCATCCGCGTACAACTCGACGCGCAGTATCGCGGTAACTTTGATGTGCTGGAAAGCCTAACCGTGCCAACGTCGATGGGAACGCCCGTGCCCCTCGGCGCGGTCGCCCGCCTCGCGCTTGGCCAAGGCTCTGCCACGATCAACCGTTATGACCGTGCCCGCAAGGTTTCGGTCGAAGCTGACCTGTTCGGCACCACGGCACTCGGCCAAGCCATCGAGGCCGTGCGGGCGCTTCCGACCGCGCAGAACTTCCCGCCGGGGGTTGAGTTAAAGGAAACAGGAGATGCGGAAGTAATGGGCGAAGTCTTCACTGGCTTTGCGCTGGCGATGGGGGCCGGGATTCTGATGGTTTATGCCGTTCTGGTGCTACTATTCGGCTCCTTCCTTCAGCCCGTGACTATTCTCTTCTCACTACCGCTTTCCATTGGTGGGGCTATCTTTGCGCTCTTTCTCACTAACCAGCCGATTTCTATGCCCGTTGTTATCGGCTTTCTCATGCTGATGGGTATTGTCACGAAGAACGCCATTATGCTTGTCGATTTCGCCGTCGAAGAGATTGCCAAAGGCGTGCCGCGCCGGGAAGCGATTGTGGATGCTGGACGAAAACGCGCCCGCCCGATCATCATGACAACGATTGCCATGGCAGCGGGCATGGTGCCAAGCGCACTGGCCCACGGCGACGGAGGCGAGTTCCGCGCGCCCATGGCGATTGCCGTCATCGGCGGGTTGATCGTTTCCACAGTGCTGTCGCTGGTGTTCGTCCCTGCTGTCTTCTGCCTGATGGACGACGCAGCCAAACTGCTATGGCGCTTCTTCAGCCGCTTCATTGGCCCGAGCGAGGAGATGGAGACCAATACGGCGCGGGCGGAAATGCCGTCTCACGCAAGACCGCAGCCGGCGGAATAGTCCAGCAACCAAGCAAGGCCATTCCACGCGGAGTGGCCTTGCAGCGTTGATGGGGTGATTGAGTGCTGCTGGGAACCCTATATGATGAATGTCCAGAACTAGGAGGATGATTCCATGACGACGCTTCCTCGGAATGTGCTGCCAATTGCTGATGCAGATATTGATCTGCTTCGGGAGGCGGAAAGCGTCACCGGCCTTTCCGATAAATTCGCTTTAAGTCATGAAGCTCTATCCGCTCTGTTGGAACGGGAAGCGATCCGGGAATTATTGAAAAGAGGCGGTAGTGATCCGACCGCCGAAGCTGGTCCGAGAAACAGGAGACAAGACGGTTAGATGTTTCCTGCGGATGACACGGCAATGGTCATTGTCGATACCTCTGTCTGGGTCAACTATTTCCGAGGCGATAAGGACGTTGAGAATCTGTTATCGGATTTACTCGTCAGCCGACGGGTGTCGATTCATTCCTTCGTCATTGGCGAGATCGCTCTCGGCAGCATCGCGGATCGGGCAAAAATCATTGCGTGGCTCAAACGCCTGCACCGCTCCGCAACGGTGGATGACGATACCGTTTTGGAGATGATGAACAAGCATACGCTATTCAGTCTGGGCATTGGTTTGGTCGATATGCATCTTATCGCTTCAGCTTCGACTTCGGACTCTAAGATATGGACGAGGGATAATCGTCTTGGCCGTGCCGCTTCGATGGTTCAGATAGCGCTGTTCGTCGAGTGATCTGATCTGCCTCGAGCTATACAGAAGATGACGCGATGGCCGCTCTTCATATTACCAATACGGCTAGCGTTCGCCAAATGCCGCCCCTGCCCAATGTCCGCGCTGAATTGGTCCAAAATCGGACGCCAGACGGACACGGCCAATAATAGAAGCAGCGGCCTCAAAGAGCGTTTTCCGCTAGTCATTGATTTACTGGGGGATTTATCGGGGGAAAATTGGTCGGAGCGACAGGATTCGAACCTGCGACCCTCAGACCCCCAGTCTGAAAAAACGCAATTTTATTACCTTATTGATATTTATAGACAATCCCATTGTTCAACGGCTATATCGTTGATATACAATCACTTTTAGACGAACAACACAGACGTTTCAACGGCTTTGGGCGAACGATGACGAAGCTCAAAACATGCAAGGCGTCGGACACCAGTCGGACACGAGAGCGCTTCAGACTTTGTTCTGACTTTTTGGGGTCATTTCGGACACAGGGCCGGGCACACGCACTCAGACTGTTTTAGGGGAGATTTCAGACTTCGGACCCAGGGTCGGGGCGCATCGGACACGG
>JAAFIC010000049.1 GCA_013298565.1 Alphaproteobacteria bacterium
GAATTTCGGCCTCCGTGCTCCGCCCATGGTCAGCGGCGCGCGCTGCGAGCGCGCGATGGGTTACATCTGGGATGTTGTGGATCGTGATGGCGGGCATGCGTATCCCCCCTGCGGCGAATATTATCACGGAAATGCTTAGAACCTAACGAACCACCCCCGCCAACGGCTCATGGCGCGGCGCGGCGGGCAGACTCGCGGGGTCGAATGGGATGCCTGAGAGGTCGCCAGCCATGCCGTGATTGACATCGCGGTGGTGGGCTTCGTCGGCGCGCACGGTGAGAACCACGTCGCGGAGGGTTGAGCCTTCGGGCAGGCCCCAGTATTTGAGCGCGATGGCGGGCGCGGGGACGTTCGGGGTTCGGCCTGCGTCGATTTCCGCGAGGTAGAGCGTGTAGCTAATCACCGCCTCTTCCTCGAAATACCCTACCAGTCGGTGTGCGGTGCGGGCGCTAATCAGGTAGAGGGTGAAAAAGCCCAAGTAGAAAACCCATTGCGCCGCCAAGATCATCGTGCGCTCGAACCAAGAGGGTTTGGCGATTTCGATGAAGGTCATCAGGTGCATACGTTCGTTTTCGGCTTCGTCCATCAGGGTGCGAATCCAACCGCGATCATCTTCCATGCGGCGCAGGCACTTGAGGTGCTGCAAGGTGGCTGCCACCATACCCGGCACGGCGGCAACGGTTTCGAGCACGATAGCACGGTGGCCGTAGCGTTTGGCGAAGAAGGTATCTGCGCCCCAACGCAAGATTTTCGTAACGCCAAGGGCGAAACGGTCGGATAGCCCGCGCGCTTTGTGGTGGGCCGCGAGATCAAGAGAATTATCAGTCATGATATGGCCTTTCTCGATTTATCAGCGTAAAATTGCAGCCCCAAGTGCAGGCTGTCGGCAATGCGGGCGGCTTTGTGCTGAAGACGCGCGGCGACCGGGGGCGGGAACAGGCTTTCCGTCGTCTCGCCCCAGAGGGCCAGCCAGCGGGTGAACATCTCTGGCGTAATCTCCCCGGCATGGCGCAGGTGGGTCAGCATCGGGCTGCCGTGATAGCGCCCGGCTCCTAGCATCACCGACGACCAGAAGGCCGTAATTTTCTCCAAATGCGCGGGCCAATCGGCGACGGCGCTCTCGAAAAGCCCACCGATCAGCGGATCTTGGCGGACGTTGGCGTAAAAGCGCGCGACCAGTTCGGCAAGCTGAGCATCGGTTAAATCAGGATCTAAAAACATTGTATCACCGCTTTTGTGCAGGTGACAGAGAGATAGCGGAAGAATCATAAAGAAGCAAAATAAATACTGCTTTAGGGACGGCTAAAGCGCCTTACCGCTGGCGCCAGCATCACAGCCCCAAATAAGCTTCCCGCACGCGGGGATCGCGCAGCAGCGTCTGCCCTGTGCCGCTGAGGGTGATTCGCCCGGTTTCCAGCACATAGGCTTGATCGGCGAGCGCGAGGGACGCAGCGACGTTCTGCTCCACCAGGATAATTGTCATCCCCTGGTCCTTCAGGCGGCGGATGATGCGGAAAACCTCGCTGGCCATAGCGGGGGACAGGCCCAAGGACGGCTCGTCGAACAGTATCAAGCGCGGCTGGCCCATCAGGCAGCGGGCGATGGCCAGCATCTGTTGCTCGCCGCCCGAGAGGGTTCCGGCGGCTTGGGTAAGGCGTTCGCGCAAGCGGGGGAAAAGCTCCAGCATCGCGGCATAGGTTGCGTTGGCAAGGCTGCGGGCGCGCGGAATAACGGCCCCCATCAGCAGATTTTCCCGCACCGAGAGGCTTGGGAAGACCTGACGGCCTTCGGCGACTTGGCCCAAGCCGAGGTCGCAAATCCGGTGGCTTGGCCGCCCGGTGATCTCCTGACCGTCATAGACAATCTGGCCGTGGCGTATGGGGAGCAGCCCGGCAATCGCGCGGATGAGCGTAGTTTTGCCCGCGCCGTTGGTGCCGATGAGCGTCGTCACTTCCCCGGCGCGCACGCTGAGGCTGACATGATCGAGCGCCAGCGCATCGCCATACGCCACCGACAGGCCCTCGACGATCAGGCTGCCTGCGCCGCTCATGCGCCGGCCCCTTCCGGCAGATCGTGGCCCAGGTAGGTTTCGATAACGCGCGGGTCTTGCGTTACCTGCTCCGGCGTGCCTTCGGCCAGCTTGCGGCCTTGGTCCAGCACGATCACCTGTTCCGCTAGCGCCATTACGGCACGCATAACGTGTTCGATGAGCAGAATGGTAATGCCGGTACTGCGGTTGAGGCCGATGAGGGTTGCCACCATCGCGTCGGTCTCGGTTGGGCGCAGGCCCGCCATCACTTCATCCAGCAGCAGGATTTTCGGTTGCGTGGCGAGGGCTTTGGCAACTTCCAGGCGCTTGCGATCGGGCAGCGTGAGGGAGCCTGCGAGGCGGTGGGCTTGTGGGTCCAGCCCTAGTAGGGCCAGCATCTCCGCCGCCTTTTCGCGGGCGGCGGCAACGCGCCTCTCCCGGTGCAGCGCCCCGACCAGCACATTCTCCAGCACCGATAACCCGGCGAAGGGTTTGACGATCTGGAAGGTCCGGCCAACCCCGGCTGTGCAGAGTTGATCGGGGCGCAGGCCGGTCACGTCGCGCTTCGCCAGATGCACGCGGCCTGTATCGGGCGGAAATACCCCGGCGATCAGGTTAAAGCAGGTGGTTTTCCCCGCGCCATTGGGGCCAATGAGCGCTACGATCTTACCCGCTGGCACCGTGAAGCTCACGTCTTCCAGCGCCCGCAGACCGCGAAAATGCTTGGTAAGGCCGGTCACAGTGAGGGAAAGGCTCATTCCGCCTCTCCCTTTTCACGCAGGTCGGTTTCCCCAGGAGGGACGACCAGCCCGGCTTTCACGGCCAGCCACGGCCAAATTCCGGCAGGGCGGAAGCAGATAATCAGCACGAGCATCAGCCCGTAAATTACCTGTTTGGTGCCGGGTAGGGTAATGCCGAGGGCTTCCAGCAGCAGGCTTGCGCCCTCGCCGAGAGGGGTGAGGATCATCGCGCCCAACACTGGCCCGAACACTGTGCCAATACCGCCAACAATCGGCCCAAGCAGAATTTCGATGGATCGGCCCATCGCAAACACCTGATCGGGGAACAGATTATTGTAATAGAAGGCATAGAATACGCCGCCAACGGCGGTCATTCCGGCGGAAAGGCCCACCGCGAGCAGCTTCACCCGCAGCAGCGGAATGCCCAAGGCGGCTGCCGCATCGGGGTTCTCGCGCAGGGCCAGCCAGAAGTAACCGAGGCGCGTGCGCGTCACAATCCGGCAGAGGGCAAGGGCTAGCAGGGCCAGCACCAGCATCACGTAGTAATAAAGCTGTGGGGAGCCGCGCAACATCAGCAGATCGTCACCACGCCCGCCCACCACGGGCAGAAACAGGCCGCCGGAGCCGCCCAACGCGGTAATGTGATCGAAAGCAACGCGGGTAAACTCGGCGCAGGCAATCGTGAGCAAGGCGAAATGCACCCCGCGCACGCCGAAGCGAAAGCCGAGCCAACCAATTGCCATGCCAACAAGGGCGCAGACGGGGACGACGACGAGCATTCCCACCCACGGCCCCAGCCCTAAGTGCATATAGAGCGCCGCCGCGCCATAGCCGCCGAGGCCGACGTAAAGCGCGTGGCCGAGCGACAGTTGCCCAGCGAACCCCATCATCACGTTCCACGCTTGCCCGACATAGGCGAACCAGAAAATCAACGTGAGAATGGAAATCAGGTAGCTGTCGGCCACTTCGGGCAGCAGCAGCAACGCGCCCAGCCCGGCAGTGAACAGCATTTTACCGCGCGGCGTTACGCCCTCGAAAAGATCCTGGGTAAGCATCAGCCGCGCTTCCCCAACAGTCCCTGCGGGCGCACCAGCAGCACGAGAATCAGCAGCCCGTAAGACACCATTTGCTTGCGCGACGGATCAATGAGAACCCCCGCTAAGGCTTCCGATACCCCAATCAACACGCCGCCCAGCAAGGCACCGCCCATGCTGCCCAAACCGCCGACGATGACGATGATGAAACTCAGCAGCGTATAATCGGCGGCAAGTTGCGGGCGCACGTCGATCACAAGGCTCAGGAGGCACCCGGCGATACCAACCACGGCAGAACCGATGCCGAAGGTAATGGCGTACAGCCCCTTCACGTCCAGCCCAACCACTGCCGCGCCTAACTGATTGTCGGCACACGCGCGAATGGCAATGCCCGTGCGGCTGAAACGGAAGAAGGCATAGAGCGCGGCGGCGACGATCAGCGCCCCCCCAGCCGCATAAACGCGGGTTTTATCCAAGGTGATGCCGCCGACGAAAAACGCATCGAACCCATAAGGCACATTCGTGCTGCGCGCATCGGGGCCGAACACCATCATCAAGCCGTTGACCAGAATCATGGCGATGCCAAGCAGCAGAATGAACTGCTGATGATCGGGCCGGTCGATGAAGCGGTTGAGTAAGCCGCGCTGCAAGCCATAGCCTGCCACGAATAACAGGGCGGCCACGGGCAACGCGCTCAACAGCGGATCAATCCCCCAGGCGGCGGCCAGCACGACGGCGGCGAACATGCCCAAAACCATCATCTCGCCATGGGCGAAATTAACGAGGCGGACGACACCGAAAATCACCGAGAGGCCCATCGCGGCAAGGCCATAAACCAACCCGGTGAGGATGCCGGAACTAAGCGTTCCGGCATAAAGCGACAAAGACACGTTAGAAACCCTTACCCTCGGTTCTGCCAACCCGGCATGGGGAACACCGGTGCTTTTTCCGCAGCCCCCTTCGGCAGCACGACAGTGGGGCGCTGGTCGAGGTTTTGGACGACGGCGCTCGAGAAATTCACATTCTGGCCCTTGGCGTCGAAGGTAATCGCCGGGCCGATCATCATGTGCGTCTCGAGCTTGGTTGTGCGGAGCGCCTCCAGCAGGGCGGGGGCTGCGGTTGTTCCGGCGCGTTTATGGGCGTCGGCAGCCACCAACAGCGCATCGAGCGTGCAGCCAATATTGAAGGCGTGGCCCTCGAAGTTATCTTTCGGGAAGATTTTGACGAACTCCGCCCGCACCTGTTGGCTCAACGGCGTTTTCCCGTCGTACCAGGGCAGAATGGTGGTGGCGTAATCGGAGTATTTGCCCAGCACTTTGTAGAACTGTTCGTCGTAAAGGCCCGAGGAGCCGGGACTCATGATCCCCATTGGCTCGAAGCGTTGCTTAACCATTTCGCGCACGATCAAAATGGCATCGGCGGCGCGGGTGGTCACGATCAAAAGCTCGGCCCCACTGGCTTTCGCCTTGGCAACCTCGACCGATAGGTCTTGCGCTTTGGGGTCGTATGCAATCGGCTCCAGCATGGAAAACGGCATGGCGGCATTGGGGAACAGCCGTTCGAACGCGCCCTTATTCGCCATGCCGAACGTATCGTTGGCGTGCAGAAACAGGGCTTTCGTCGGGGCTTTACCCGTGGTGGCGAACACCTCTTTCATCAGCGGGAAAGCGTTCCCTACCAAATCAAGCGACGTGGGGAAGTTGCGGAAGAAGGTCTTATAGCCCTGCTCGGTGAGTTGCGGGGCCGCCGCGATATTAACGACCAAGGGAATGCCGCGCTGCTCGCACACTTGAGCGGCGGCCCCGGTCTGGCCGCTATCGAAGGCCCCGACGATGACGTGAGCGCCATCGTTAATCAGCTTTTCGGCGCGGGCGCGGGCGGTATCGGTGTTCGATTCAGTGTCGGCGGACAGAATTTCTACGGAATAGCCCAACCCCTTCAGCACACTCGCGCCAATCGCCTCGGCCCGCGCGCACGACTGGCCAGCTTGCGCCAGAATGCCGGAGCGAGGCAGCAGCACGCCGATTTTCAGCGGCCCGCTTGAGCTTTGGCCGAGGGCGGGTGCCCCCAAAACGCTCGCGGCCCCCACAAGGCCCGCACTGCCGACCAAAACCTGACGCCTGGTGAGCCAGGTCATTCCTTGCAGTGTTAACGACATGCGTTCCCCCCAATATTCAAACTCAAGACCCGCATGATCCTGGCGGATCACACGGGTCTTGCCAAGGGGCTGCGACGAAAGGCGGCTATTCCGCCGCTTCGGCCACCGGCGTTTTTGGAGCCGGATTATGATAGTCGGCCAAGAGTTTTGCCGTCAGCGCTTCCGCTTGGGCCACGTGCCGTTCTTTGACGTGACCAAAGCCACGGATATGGTCCGGCACGCTCAAGAGGGCCACGGCGGTATCGAGCGTCGCGGGGGTGAGCGAGCGCAGAATAGTCTCCAGACGGGCGATATACTCGTCGCGCAAGCGGCGTTCCATCTTGCGTTCCTCCGTCCGGGCGAAGGGGTCCAGCATAGTGCCGCGTAGGTACTTGAACTTCGCCAGCACGCGGAAGGCGGTCAGCATCCACGGGCCGTAGGCTTTTTTCGTCAGATGGCCGCTGGTCTGGTCCTTTTCCGCCACCAGCGGCGGGGCGAGGTTGAACTCTAGGCGATAGTCGCCCTCGAACTGAGCCGCGACCTGCTTCAAGAAAGTGCCGTCGGTATAAAGCCGTGCCACTTCGTATTCGTCCTTAATCGCCATCAGTTTGAAGGCATAGCGGGCGACGGCGCGGGTTAGTGTATCGGACTGGGGGACGATTTGCCGCTCCACGCTTTCGGTGCGCGAGACCAGCGCGCGGTAGCGATCAGCATAGGCGGCGTCTTGATACTGCGTGAGAAACGCCACCCGGCGCGCGACCATTTCGGCAAGGCTTTCCGAGAGTTTTTGCGATCCTGAGACTTGCTGCGCGGGTTTGGCGGCGGCTTCGACGGCGGCGAGATCGACGGCAGCCCGGCGGCCCCATAGCAGCGCTTTTTTATTGAAGCCGATAGCGACGCCGTTGAGGTCAATCGCCCGTTCCAGCGCGGCAAGGCTCACGGGCAGCCAGCCCTTTTGCGCGGCATACCCGAGCATGAAGGCGTTGGTGGCAATCGAGTCGCCCATCAAGGCCGCTGCGATACGGGTTGCGTCCAGAACGTGCAAATTCTCGCCCGCGCCCGTCGCCTCTTGCACGGCTTGCAGAAGGGACTCCGTGGGGAAGCGCAAATCGGGCTTGCGGGTAAAGTCCGAGGTCATGCTTTCATGGCTATTCAGCACCATGCGGGTTTCGCCAGCGCGCACTTTAGCGAGACTGTCGAAGGTGCCGGTGGTGAGCGCATCGGCCCCAATCACCAAATCGGCTTCGCCTGCGGGAATGCGGACGGCGTTAATATCCTCCGGCTTTTCGGCAACGCGAATGTGCGAATAAACCGCGCCCCCCTTTTGCGCCAACCCGGTCATATCGAGCACTGCTACGCCCTTGCCATCCAAATGCGCCGCCATGCCCAGCAGTGCGCCGATGGTGACGACCCCCGTGCCGCCAATACCGGTCACGAGGATCGAATAAACAGGGGCGAGCGGGGCAGTGACGGGGGCGGGCAATTCCGCCCACGCCTCTTCCTTCGCCGCCTTGGGCTTCCGCAACTGGCCGCCCTTTACGGTCACGAAGCTAGGGCAGAAGCCTTTAACGCAGGAGAAATCCTTATTGCAGGTCGATTGGTCGATAGTGCGCTTGCGGCCAAACTCGGTTTCGAGCGGTAGAATCGAGACGCAGTTGGATTGCACCCCGCAGTCGCCGCAGCCTTCGCAGACCAGATCGTTGATGATGGTGCGTTTGGCAGGGTCGATCATCGTGCCGCGCTTGCGGCGGCGGCGCTTTTCGGTGGCGCAGGTTTGATCGTAAACAATGGCGGTAACGCCTTCGATCTCCCGAATATCGCGTTGCACCTGATCCAACGCGTCGCGGTGATGGATGGGGACCCCCGGCGCAAAACCGGAGCCGGACGGGTATTTATCCGGCTCGTCGGTCACGACGACGACTTTCCGCACGCCTTCCGCCGTGAGCTGTTGGGTGAGTTGCGGCACGGTTAACGGCACATCGTGGGGCTGCCCGCCAGTCATCGCGACAGCATCGTTGAACAGAATTTTATAAGTGATATTCACCTTGGCGGCGACCGACGCGCGAATGGCGAGTGCGCCCGAATGCTGATAGGTGCCATCGCCTAAATTGACAAAAACATGCGGCGTTTTGGTGAAGGGCGCTTGGCCTACCCACGGCACGCCTTCGCCGCCCATCTGTGTGAACGTATCGGTTTTCCGGTCCATCCACGTCACCATATAGTGACAGCCGATCCCACCCAGCGCGCGGCTGCCGTCCGGCACTTTTGTCGAGCTATTATGCGGGCAACCCGAACAGAACGTCGGCACGCGCGCCAACTCGGTTTTAAGGCCGCCGAGTTGCTTTTCCTTGGCTTCTAGGAAGGCGAGGCGTTGGGTAATGCGATCGCTTTGGTAGAAACGGCTAATGCGTTTGGCAATCACGCGGGCGATGCGGGCGGGGGTGAGTTCGTCGGGGGAGGGGAGAATCCAAGTCTTCTCCTCATCGAACTTGCCGATCACGCGCGGGCGCACGTTTTCGCGCCAATTATAAAGCTGCTCTTTCAGTTGATTTTCGATGACGGCGCGTTTTTCTTCAACAACGAGGATTTCCTCCAAGCCTTCGGCAAAATGGCGCGCGCCCTCCCGCTCCAAGGGCCAACTCATGCCAACCTTATAAACGCGCAAGCCGATGTCGGCAGCCAGGGCATCGTCGATGCCAAGGTCTTCGAGTGCTTGGCGCACGTCTAGGTAAGATTTGCCCGTGGTGACGATACCGAAACGCGGGCGCGGGCTATCGACCATGATGTGATCGAGCTTGTTGGCGCGCGCGAACGCCAGCGCTGCATAGAGCTTATGTTTATGCAGCCGCATTTCCTGGGTCAGCGGCTTATCCGGCCAGCGGATGTGGAGGCCATCGGCGGGCATATCGAAATCGGTCGGCATAATTGGCAAAGCGCGCAGGGGATCGACATAGACCGAAGCCGAGCTATCGACCGATTCCGCAATGGTCTTCATGCCGATCCACAGGCCGGAATAGCGGCTCATGGCCCATCCCAGCATCCCGTAATCGAGAATTTCCTGAACGCCCGCCGGGTTCAGCACCGGGATGGAAGCGTCCATAAAGGCATATTCGGACTGATGCGGAAGCGTTGAAGATTTGCAGGTGTGATCGTCCCCCGCCAGCACTAATACGCCGCCGTGTTTGGCGGTTCCTGCGGCATTGGCGTGTTTGAACACGTCGCCCGAACGGTCCACCCCCGGCCCCTTGCCGTACCACATGGCAAAGACACCATCGACCGTGGCATCGGGGAACAGGTTCACCTGCTGCGACCCCCACACGGCGGTGGCGGCCAAGTCTTCATTCAGTCCCGGTTGGAACGTGATGTCGCTGGTCTTCAAAAATTTCCGGGCGTCCCAGAGCGCCTTATCGAACCCGCCCAAGGGGGAGCCGCGATAGCCGGAGATGAAACCGCCGGTTTTCAACCCCGCCGCCCGGTCCCGCGCGCGCTGCATCATCGGCAGGCGCACCAGTGCTTGCGTGCCAGTGAGGAAAATCCGGCCTTCAAGGGCGGTATATTTATCGTCCAAGCTGACGGATAAAAGCGCGTCTGCGGTCGCGTGTGCCGGGAGTCCCATCGTTCGTTTCCCTTCCTGTTTATGTCCAAGCGTGGCGCTTAGGTTTTTTTATTTCTTTCAACTGTAGGCACGCCTGGGCACTCCGACAATCGACTGTTTTGCAGGGTCATAAAAAAGCAACGAAGCATCGTTTGGGGGTGTATTCTCGTGTGCTTTCGGCCTGTCATGTCAGCGATTTTGTCCTAAAAAAACCTCTCGTTGACGTCAGTAGAAATCACAGGTTTCCAGATGCCCTGTCAAAGCGTTGCAGGCATGGCTTGCACCAAGTTGCGTCTCGCCCCTAAGCTATTGCCGTAGATCGGGAATAATCCGGCGAATACTTATCTCTCAGGGAGAAACGATAATGCGGTTTGCAACAAAGCTGATGGGGATGGGCCTTGCCCTCTCGATGGGGATGGCAGTTTCGGGCGTGGCTCAGGCCCAGACTTTTGTGAATGTGCTCACGGGCGGCACGTCGGGCGTTTATTACCCGCTGGGGGTGGCGTTGTCGCAGATTTATGGCAAGGGCATTCCCGGCTCGAAAACCTCCGTGCAGGCCACCAAAGCCTCGGTAGAAAACCTAAATCTGCTGGAAACCGGCAAGGGCGAGATCGGCTTTACGTTAGGTGATGCCCTCTCGCAAGCCTGGACCGGGGCCGCCGATGCGGGCTTTGCCAAGCCGCTGCAAAAGCTGCGCGGTGTGGCGGGAGTCTATCCCAATTATATTCAGATCATCGCCAATTCGGCCTCTGGGATCAAAACGCTGGCGGATTTGAAGGGCAAGCGCATTTCGGTCGGTGCGCCGAAATCCGGCACGGAATTGAACGCCCGCGCCATTCTGGCGGCAGCAGGCATGACCTATGCCGATTTTGCTAAGGTGGAATATCTCGCGTTCGGTGAATCAGTCGATCTGATGAAGAACCGCCAGCTCGATGCTACGTTGCAGTCGGCGGGTCTTGGCGTCGCCTCGATCAAGGATCTCGCCACGTCGGTCGATATTACGGTCGTGCCGGTTCCGGCAGACGTTATCGCAAAAATCGGCGATGCCGCGTATCAGCCGGGCCTTATTCCGGCGGGCACCTATAAAGGCCAAGACGCGCCGATGCCGACGGCCACGATCACGAACTTCCTCGTAACCCACAGCGGCGTTTCGGATGACGTGGCCTACGCACTGGCGAAAAACCTGTTCGAGAATCTCGACGGCATGGTGTCGGCCCACGCGGCGGCGAAAGATATTAAGCTCGAAAAGGCGCTGGCCGGAATGCCGGTTCCGCTACATCCTGGGGCGGAGAAATATTACCGCGAAAAAGGTTTGGTGAAATAACGCCAACCTCGAGTGCCTGCCGGGAGTATCCCCCGATACTCCCGTTTTTCGCTGCCCTTTTGCGTCGGTGATCGCCCATGACGACCCCCCCTTCTGCCCCTCTGGCCGATCCTGAAAATCCTGCCGCGCATCTGAAACTCGACGGGCTGCCGGGAAAAATCGTCTGGGCAGCGGCAATCTTGTTCGCGCTCTGGCAGATTTACACAGCGGCGTTTAGCCCGGTTTCCTCCATTATCGTCCGGGCGCTGCACGTCGGCGGTTTGCTGTTTCTCACCTTTGCGCTGTTCCGCTTTCAGCCCTCGAAGACCGGCCACGCCGCGCCGCCGCTGTGGGATTGGGGCCTGGGGCTGCTGGCGCTCGCCATCGGTTTCTATCAGTGGGTTTTCGAGGGCGCGCTTATTCAGCGCGCGGGCGATCCAAGCCAGATGGATATGGTTGTGGGAGTGCTCGCGCTTATTCTGCTGGTCGAAGGCTCCCGCCGCATTATGGGCTGGGCGCTGCCGCTGATGTGCGTGGTCTTCATTCCCTACGCCATTTGGGGCCGCGCGCTGCCGGAACCGTTGTTGCATCGCGGGTTCGACTGGGTGCAGGTGATTGATACGCTCTCTTTCGGTACCGAAGGCATTTACGGCACGCCCACGGCAGTGTCGGCCACCTTCATTTTCTTGTTCATCCTGTTCGGCGCGTTCCTTGAAAAAGCCGGGATGATTGGGCTGTTCAACGATATTGCCTTGGGCACGGTTGGGCATACCAAGGGCGGACCTGCGAAAGTGGCCGTTATATCATCCGGCTTGATGGGCACGATCAACGGCTCCGGCGTCGCCAATGTGCTCACCACGGGACAGTTCACGATTCCGCTGATGATCCGTTTCGGCTATCGCCCAGCCTTTGCCGGGGCGGTGGAGGCGACGGCCAGCATGGGCGGGCAGATCATGCCGCCCGTCATGGGGGCGGTGGCCTTCATTATGGCTGAACGGCTGGAGTTGCCTTATTCCGAAATCGCGCTCGCGGCGATCATCCCAGCGTTGCTCTATTACCTATCGGCGTTCTGGATGGTGCATCTGGAAGCCGGGAAATTCGGGCTGAAGGGCCTGCCCGCCGATCAACGCCCGGCGGTTTTCGCCTCCCTAAAGCGCAATTGGCACCTGATTTTGCCGTTAGCGGCGTTGGTGTACATGCTGTTTTCAGGCTTCACACCGTTGTTTGCGGGTGTTGTTGGCCTGGGGCTAACGATTGTGCTGATTTTGGGCGGGGCCAGCTTGGGGAAATTCGCCAGCTTGCCCCTGCGGGCGGTTGCGTGGATTTCGCTTGGCGCGGCGTTAGGCTCGCTGGTGGCGTTCGATGCCCTGTCGGTAGCAGCCACACTGATGCTCGGCGTCGGCGGTCTCATTCTGCTGTGTGCGGCGATGAAAGGCTGGCCAACCCTGCGGCTGCTGCTGGATGGGCTGGCGGATGGCGCGAAATCGGCCCTGGGCGTCGGTGTTGCCTGCGCCCTGGTGGGCATTCTCATCGGGATTATGACGCTGACGGGCCTTGCGACGACGGTTGCCGGGATGATCCTTGATTTGGCGGGCGATAATCTCGCCATCGCCCTCTTGCTCACGATGGTTGTGTGTTTGGTGCTGGGGACGGGGCTGCCGACGATTCCCAACTACATCATTACCTCCTCCATCGCCGCCCCCGTGCTGGAAAAAATGGGTGTACCGCCGCTGATCTCCCATATGTTCTGCTTCTACTTCGGGATCATGGCCGATCTCACCCCGCCCGTGGCCTTGGCGGCGCTCGCGGCGCAGTCCATCGCCAAAGCCGGGCATATGGAAATCGGCTGGATCGCAACCCGCATCGGGGCGGCGGGCTATGTGGTGCCGTTTATGGCGGTGTATGCGCCGGAACTGATGCTTCAGGGCGCGAACGTCACCCCGCTGGCGGTAGGCTATATCGTGCTGAAAGCGGTGCTCGCCATTCTGCTGTGGGGTGGGGCTGCGACCGGCTGGCTGCTCGGGCGGTTGGGGATCGTGGAGCGCTGTGTTGCCACGCTCTGCGCGATTTTGCTGGTGGCGGCCCTGCCGATTACCGACGAGCTTGGTTTTGCCGGGGCCGTGCTGCTGTTCCTGTGGCACCGCTGGCAGGTGAAGCGACGGCCCGAGTTGTTGGCCGTGCGGACATCCTGAGCGCCTTCTGCCTGCTAACGCTAACAGGGGCCTTGCTGTGGCGCAGCGAGGCCCCGCAACTTACCTTGCGCTGGACCCATTCCGTCGAAAAAACCACCTGGGAAGAAGTGTGGCAACGCAACGATACCGGGCTAGTGCTGACGGAAGCCCGCATTGAAGGCAGCGGCGCAGGTATGGAGCCACCGCCCGACGCGCAGAAAAAGGGGCGTTTTTGGGTGTGGTCGCCGATGCTAAGGATCGTGGAGGTTAATCTCGCGCACTCCGGCGTAGCGGGGGAGTGGTCGCTGTGTGCTGCCGAGGGGGGCTGTGTTCAGCCGCGCGAGCCGAGCCGCCTCACGCCCTGCCCAGATTGACCCCGGCTTACCGCGATTTCATCTGCCCGTCAGCCGGGCGTTAGCCGACGCGCCTTATTCTGGCCCGAATTACAGCGAAGGGGCGGAAATGGTCGGCAAGTTTTTGATTTTGGGATGTTTCGCGGCGGTTTTAAGCGGTTGCGTGTCCACCGGATCAGGGCGTGGCTCTTCATCGAACTATGATTCACGCCATGACGGCTATTCGAGAGGCTACAACCACCGGGAAAGCTATGATCGGCGCGACTATCATGACGATGACCGCCGTTCCGAGCGCGAGAAGAAATGCAACTGCCGCGTCAAACCCTTCAAAGCGATGAAGCGGGCTTTTGGGCTTTAAGCCCCCGGCAGCCGCGTCGCCACCGGCCCGATCCAAGCGAGCAAGCGGCTCATTACGGCTTTGATGGCGGGGAACTCGGCGCTGCGTTCCAGGCGCATCTCGTTCATATACAGCGCGCGGTTGATCTCGATTTGCAGGGCATGACGGCCCTGACGGGGGCGGCCATGATGGCGCGTGATGAAGCCGCCGGCGAACGGATCGTTGAGGGTAACCCGAAAGCCTTCGCGGGTGAAGAACGCCGCCACGTCTGCCGTCAGCGCGCGCGCGCAACTGGTGCCGTGGCAGTCGCCGAGAATAATATCGGCCCGCATTCGGCCAGCATCTTTTTCAGCGGAACTGCCTACCGATGGCATCGAGTGGCAATCGAGCAGCAGCACGCGCCCAAAGCGCCTCAGCGTGTCGTTCGCCAAGGCATCCAGCGCGGTATGGTAAGGCCGATACAGCCGCCGCACGCGGTCTTCCGCTTCGGCAAACGTGAGGGGCGCACGGTAGATTTCGGCCCCAGTCGCCACCATGCGGGCAATCGTGCCGTAGCCTGCGGCGACGCGCGCGCTGGCGGCATTCACGAAATCGGGGAGTGGCTCGCCAAACATCTTCGGGTCAAGCTCATAAGGCTCCCGGTTTACATCGATATAAACGCGCGGGAAGAGGGCTTTTAGCAGCGGCGCGCCGACATCGGGGGCAGCAGCGACCAGATCATCGACAAAACTATCTTCCGACCGGCGCAAGGTGAGCGGGTCCAGTGCCGAATCGCGCACAAAATCATCTGGATACTCCGTGCCGCTATGGGGGGAGGACACCGCCAGCGCCACCGTTTGCACCCCCGGTCGCCGGATCGACAAAACCGTCTCCACCGCCGCGCTCTGGGGGGCGGCGAGTGCAGGAGGGCGGGAAAAGGGGCGAAACGCAATCATCTTGAAAAAATGGGCTAAATCGCACGGCTTGTCATCTGCCGTCGCACATTGATTTCAAGGTTGGAGTAATGTTTCTACTGCGTGCTAATTAACGGGACAGCAGAGCATTTTCCCCTTGCACGCCCTTTGAAAAAAGCTATCCTGCGCCTCCCGAACGGCCCGCAAGGCCGACCCAAATATGGGGGCGCGTAGCTCAGCGGGAGAGCACTACGTTGACATCGTAGGGGTCACAGGTTCAATCCCTGTCGCGCCCACCATTTTCTGAAATAAATCAGAGAGTTATAGGTGGACCGGAAAACGGCAAGAAGCCGGGTTTCGGGTTTAGCTACTGATTAGCTACTGGCTCGTCGAAATTGATTGGCCCCCCGATCGGGCCGTGGCAGTCTTTTCATCTGATGCGTTTTGGGTCTTCAGGGGGGGCTCCATTGTCTGTGCCAGTAATCACTCTTGGCAGATTACCCGATACGATCTCGGATAAGGATTTAACGCCCTGTAACCGCTTGCTGTACGCGATGGAAGCGGTTGCGGCGCTTACGGCGGGTTCTCATGAGTTTGAGAGATATCGAGGGAAGCTGGCTTCGCGCCAGGAGGGCGGGGCGTCCAAGCCCGGTCATATGGAGCCACACTGGAGCATCTCTTCGTTAGACAATGTTGAAGGGGTGGACAGAAACTATAATTCTGTTGAGTTTAAGAAATTATTGGCGTCAAATTCTATTTGGTCTTCTCTCAATCAAGAGAGTGGAGTGCCGAAAGGTGAGAAACTTACTCCGGAAGAAAGGCTAATTCGGGAAAGAAACAGAATTTTTCTGCTATTCACTGCAAAATTTTTTGACTTGGGTTTAAAGTTATATCTATCAAAAAAACCTAAATCTAACGAAATATTTAAGGATTTTGACAGAAATGAACTTCGAGAGTTTTTGAGAAAATCATTTTGTCTTTTCAAAGAATCTGGTGTCTCTGAAATAGCACGTTGCAAGAGCTGGGAAAAAATAAACTATCGGTATGCGCGTGAACATATGTTTGACTGGTATTGTATCGGATGGGCTCACTCCCAGCCCGGAGTCGTGGAAAAGATCGGCGGTAAGACAGGAGGAAAGGCCAATCAGAGTGGCCTATTCAAACATCTAAAGGAGATTACTCTAAATAAAGTCGAGGACAATCCAAAATTTTACAAAGAAAAAAATTAAAAATTCTCCATAAGAATGTAAATTTCAATATATCTGAATCTAACCCGAAACAGATATTCGATTTAAGCATTGAGGGACGGGTAGATCAAACAATCAGAAAAATGTTTTCTGAAAACTATGCAATGCACATTGTACTTGGTTCAATATTTTCATCTGCCGCCCTCGGTGATCACAAATTATTAATAAATAAAATCCTGTCAAAAGAATCTGCATCGAATTATGATTTGATAATATTGTTGAAGGATAATTTCAACGCTGTGTGCTCAATATATAATAAAATGCTGTCGAGAATTCCACAAAAAATAAAGGATAATATTGAAATTTCGGAAAATAAACAAGAGAAGATATTTTTATCACTTCCAAAAATTACACCGTGTAGCACTACAAGCGATGCAGGGATTCATATTTAATTTGATCTAACGGTTCTAAATAAGCCAGCCAATCTTCTTCGGAATTAAAATTGAGGTGAGTTCGCTCACCGACGGTCAGCGCCCTCCTTTGCGCTGTAAATACTATGTGGTTAACCAAGAGGTGCCACATGACTGAAAGATTACTGAACCAATCCGCGCTATTCAAAGACAAACTCATCCCGGAAACCCAACTCGCCGATAGGTGGGGCGTCAGCCCGAGGACCCTGCAAGCCCAGCGCCTGCGAGGGTCCGGCTGCCCGTTCATCGTGATTGGGCGGAACGTCCGATACCGTCTTAGCGATGTGATTGCCTTCGAGGAGCAGAACCGCCTTCGCAGCACCAGCGAACGGGGGCACTAATCATGCGAAGCCCCAACTTCAAGATCGAGCCCAAAGCGGATGCCCTAAAATATTCGCTTAGATACCAAGCAGTATTAAAGGCATCGGAAAATCACCAGATCGCGGAGCGTCTTCAGGAATGTCGTATTGATAGGGAGAAATGCGATCTTTCTTGCTGCCCTTTATGCACACGTAAGCACCGAATTTGGCGAACCGAAGAGTTTCTTGAAATTGCTCGGGCTGGCCCACACCCCCAGTGGGTGTTGACGCTGCTCTTTGATGCGGTCGCACCTGGCAATCTGCACACGGTCGAACCCAAAAAGCTGCAGCACCGCCTTCGTAAGCGCCTTGATACTGCCGGTTTATCCGAGTCCTTGGTAGCAGGCGGGTTAGAGGTTTCCTGGCACGGCAATCAGCGTGGCTGGTCTGTCCATTTTCACGTGCTCACGTTGGGCGCTGAAGAGGAACACCTGCGGGTGTTGAAGGCTGGCTTTGCTTCTTCCGACCTCAAACGCCCATTCCTTCGCCAAAAACTCAAGGACCCTGTGGAGCAGATTAGCTACCTGCTCAAGTTCCATACCTACCACCACCCGTTCGCCCAAATTGGACAAGAGAAGGGGCCAGCCTATCCCTTGCCCCGTCCGCAGATGGAGGAACTGCTGAATTGGTACGCCAATTTCAAGCCCTCTGATTTTCTGTTCCTCTACGGGCTGCGGCGTCGGGGGGATCGTATCTGCCCGACGCCCAAACGGCGCAGTGCAGAACGCTAATTTGCTTACGCTGCTTATGCTGCTCACGTTTTTCGAAGCGTGCAGCAGCGAGCACGCGACGGCAAATGCAGTGTTATACGCTCGAACTCAAGGATTCGGCAATCTACAGCCACGTTAGGCCGTTTTGACGCTCTCTCACGCCGAATTCCAATTTTTCTCGTTGAAAACTCTCAGCCTGTAAATCCAAACGCAGACTGAGTTCTGCTTACCCGACTCTCACTCTCTTTTTAGGAGGAATAGGTCATGTTTACGAAGGGTAACATCTCTGGTCAGATCTCTGAAGATAACTCGTCTTCTGTTCCTAGCAGTCCGGATGCTGGATTGCGCCAAACTACTCGAAAGAGCGCTTTGGCCGAAAGTGTTATTAAGAATCCAGAATTACAGGAATGGAAGAGTAATTTCCGCTGTAGGAACGGGGTTGATGAGTTTAATAAACGGTATCTCATCGTTCAAAAACGGAAAAGCAAAATATCTTCTAAATGGAGGCTTGTTGCGATTATCCATTTCTCATCTCTTGTCGATAACCCAGGAGGGCTCTTCAAAATACTGGCCAATGAAGAGCTTTTTATTCACAAAAAGGCCGTTCAAAACCTAATAATGGAGACAGTACAGGCCGTTAATGCTGCCCCGATAAAATACCGTGTCATCACTCGGTCAGGGTGGCATGACGCTTCCTACGTTATCCCCGGTCAGGTTTTCTCCCCGAAAGGCTCCGAGGAAAAATTTTACGTCCATCTGTCTGATGCCTCGCAGGATTTCATCGATAAATTCCGCCCCTCCGGTACGCTTGAGGGTTGGCTAGAGGAAATAGGCCGCCTCTGTCAGGGCAACACCCGCCTGATGTTCGGCGTTTCCCTGGCATTGGTCCAAGCCCTGCTTGACCTAGTCTCAGCAGAACTGGGCGGGTTCCTGCTCTATGGGGCTCCAGGGCAAGGCAAAACAACCGCGATTCACACCTTTGGATCCGTGGCTGGAGGCCTTCCCGCTCGCACGACTGGATACTGCGAGACCTGGAACCACACGGGGAATCATGTTGAGGAGATTGCCGCGCTCCACGATGGGGTTCCGCTTGCGCTGGATGAAACACGAACCGCCGGAGAGGGAAGCAAAAATATGACGGCGTTCATGGCCTCCAGCATCATGCGCATATCGATGGGCATGGGGAAGGGCCGCATGACCGATGCAAATGGGCCGAAACTCTGGAGGCTGATCTATCTCGGCACAACCAATTTGACCGTAGATCAAATTTTCACCGAGGGAGGCTTGGTCGTCGACGATGCTTACCGTGTTCGTGCCATCGATATTCCGCTTCCCGAAAACGGGCATGGAATCTTCGAAAACCTGCATGGGTTCGAGTCGGGAGCTGCGCTTTCCAATCACCTTAAAGAGGCTTGCAATCGACAGTACGGCACGCTCTTCCCTGCTTTTCTCCAGCGGTTGGTTCAGGCCCGCGCGGATGATGAGGCTGGGCTCAAGCGGCAACTAAAACGGTGGCGGCAGCGGTATATCCGGCGGGCGAACAAGGTTGTGGGCAATGCTCCCGGCATGGGCCGCTTTCACGAACGCTTCGCCACCGTCTATCTGGGCGCGCGGCTGGCCATCAAGTTTGGGCTGTTGCCTTGGACATGGCGGGAGCTACGCAGGGCCATCCTAACCTGCGAGCGGGATCATTTCCGCCTGCGGGGTGAACCTGCTCGGAGGGACGGAGATGGGCTTGCTGCCTTGAAAACCTATGTATCCGGCCAACGCGGCCAGATGATCGAACTGCAGCCCGGCAAAGCTCACCGGCTGTCGAAACTGACCCAGGCCCCCGGTTTTCTCTGGACTGAGGGGGGTGACTGGATTGTTGGGCTCGACCGCGACCGGCTTGTCTCTCTCTGCGGCGGGAAGTCAGCCGCCAATCGAGTGCTCAAGCTGCTTCATCAACAGGGGGCGCTTGTCAGTGAACGCAAGGGTGATCCGCTAAAAGTACAGCAGAAGCAGATGACGACAAAGAAGGATGAAAAACAGTTCCGCCCCTATCTCTATATGATGAAGGTAGATGCGCTAAAATAACTCTCCAGAGAGGCGGTTCAATTGAATCGCCTCTTTTCATTTATATGTGGTTATTTTGTAGATTCTTGATTTTTATCTCTGTCCATGCTATAATCTCTATACTTCTATCATATTTGCGAGATTTCTCATGCCAGGGTCACAAGCCTTGCTGCTGACGCCACCTGCCGTGCGTCGGCTGCTTAAACACGTCTTGACGCACTCACGCTATCCGGCACGCGACCGGGTGATTGTCGCCTTCAGCTTCCGCGCCGGGTTACGGGCGGCGGAGATTGCCGGGATGCGCTGGCGCATGGTGCTCGATCCTTACGGCAAGGTCGCTGATCGATTGACGGTCGAGGATGCCATCGCTAAACGCCGGGGCGGGCGGATCGTGCCGATGCATCGGGAGTTGAGGGCCGCCCTTATCGCCTTACGGGCCGAGTTGGATCACCTGCCGGAACGGGACGCCTCCATCGTAACGTCGGAACGCGGCGGGCCAATGCGGGCGGGGAGTATCGTCAATCTCTTTGCCGGATGGTATGCCGCGCTGGGGTTCGAAGGGTGCAGTTCCCACAGCGGGCGGCGGACCTTCGTCACCACAGCAGCACGCAATCTTGCCAAGGCGGGCGGCAGTCTGCGCGACGTGCAACTGCTCGCCGGGCACCGGCAGTTGGCGACGACCGAACGCTATATCCAGGGCGACACGCACGCCCAGCGTCGCCTTATCGCGCTGCTGTGAAGAGTGAGCTGATTGTACCCCGGTTTCAGGGGGATGAGGATTATCTCTGCAGCCTCTATGCCGCGCTCAACGGCGTGCTGCGTCTTGCCCCCGATCTTGATCAGCCCGCGATTATTCGCCTGTTCCGTGCCTTGTGCCGGGCGCTGGACCGGGATGACCGGCTGCTCACGACGCTGATTGACGGTGGCGGCGGGCCAACGGTCGAACTGCTGTTGACGGCCTGCGTCAAGACAATGAGCCCAACCCTGCCGTTAAGTTGGGACCGGCTGATGTTGCCCCGAACTAACCCGCTCACTACCCTGCGAAGACTGGCGCGGGCGGATGTCAGCTTGCTCATGACCTACCGCCATACCGAAGGCGGACATTGGACCGTCATCGACCGGGTCGGCGGCAAGTACCTACACCTTTTCGACAGCATGGGCTGCGGCCCGCTGCCCCTGGCTGACTGCGGCTTTAACGGCACGCCGCCTTACCGCTTCTCCCGGCGCGTCTATCGACTACGCCGCGTTTAACCACCCCTTCCCACGAGGATACCATGACCGGGATCATTGCCCTCTCGGTGGCCGACCGCGCCACCGGGATCTTTCATCTATGCCTTGAGATGGCATTCGACCCACACGGTTTCGCCCGAACGCTTTTAACGGCACAGGGGCCGGGGCGTTTTGACGCCGGGCGCTATGCGGCAAAGCTGGTTGTCGGCTTCAGTCTCGACCGCGTGCCGGTACGGCTGTTGCGCGACTGGCGGGAGTTGCCCCGCTTCGATCTACGGGCGCTCATTACTCGCCCACAAGGAACCCTCAGCATCGTACTGGTCGAGGGCCGGGACGCGGATGCGCTGTGCCTCTATCAAGGTCCAGTCGCGGCGCTCCCGACGGCGGAGGCGGTGCAATGATGCCCGCCCACCGTGACCGCATCCGCATTTTGAACGACGACTTCCGGCGCAGCTTTAGCGGCGGAACGGTTCTTGTAACCTCGGGCATCCGCGCTTTACCCGACGCCGAACGAGCAGAGCTTCTGCACGCCGTCCGCAGCTTTACTGGTTTCGACCGTGGCAATGATCCCTATGGCGAGCATGATTTTGGCAGTGTCGAAATCGCCGGGCAGCGCTGCTTCTGGAAGATCGATGCTTACGATCTCACGCTAACTGAGGCCAGCCCCGACCCGGCCGATCCCCGCGTGACCCGCCGCGTGCTCACGATCATGCTGGCGTCGGAATATTGATCGGCGCGTCCTCATAAACGCTCTTCACCTCGCGGCAGCGGAACAGCAGTTCCTCCCGCAGTTCGGGCGGCTCGATCACTTCCACATCCGGCCCCCAGCCGAAGAGATGCAGCGCCATTTCCCACAGGCTGCTGGCGGTGAAGCGCACTTCCAGCCCGCCATCGGGCAAGTCGATCATCTCCTGCGTCGGATGGAAGCGATAGGTGCGGGCATTGGGGGCCGCGTGGGCCGTAAACCGCCAGACGATCCGGCGTGGCCCTTCGGCATCTTGAAACACGCCAAAACTGCGCTGAACGAAGGCGGCAAGATCAATGTCCAAGACCGGAGCCGGATCGGGTAGCAACCGCACGTCCATAAACCGATCCAGCGCGTAATGCTGTGGCCGATCCCACTCTGGGTTTTGGGCCAGCAGGAACGGGCGTGGCCCATAGAGAAAGCCCAGCGGGGCGAGCCGCTTCATGCTCTCAACGCCGGTGATGCGACTGCGGTAGCGCGCTTCGATCCAGCGCCCGGCGAGGATCGCTTCCCGGAAAATCGCCAGCGTTGTCCCCTTGATCGGCACATAGGGACCGGGCCGATGGGTAACGGCTTCGGCCTGACTGAGCGCATCGAGATCGGGATCGAGACGGCGGCGCATCGCCGGGGCCAGCGCGGCGCGGAGTTTCTGGCCCAGGGTCTGTAACGCCTCGGCTTGGGTTTTCAGGCTGGCCTGCTCCAGCAGCTTTCCGGCGGCGTCCAGGGCCGAGAGTTCCTCCAGCGTCGGCGCCAGCAGGGCGGGGCGCAGACCGGACGGCAACCGCCAGCGCTTTTGTCGTCCGCCATCAGCCACTTCCTCGACCTGGGGGAAGAGCCGCATCACCGCGTCGCGCATCCGTTCTGCCGTGCGGCGGCTGACGGCGAAGGCGCTTTCGATATCGGTAAGCCGCAGCCCTTCGGCGCTGCCCTGCATCAGCAGCGCTAAGCGCAGGATCATTTCAGGTTTGTCGTAGCGCATCTCCGGGGTCCGCTTCTGGCTTTGTCTGCCCTCAGCCTCGCAGCCGTCTGCGTCAGAAGCGGACGGAGGCAATACCTCGGCCCGATCACTATCGAATCTTTGCCGTGGGGCCGCTAGTCCGCACGGCTGAGAAAACGGAGTTCTTCTCCGTTAGCGCGTCCGCTTTTGACGCGTCCCCTTGTCATCCTCAACCGCGTAACCCCTCAGGCGCACTTCCGCGCCGGAACAGGAGAGCTATGTCCAACATCGACGATACCGCCACCATCCCCTTGAGCCGCAAACACTGGTTTGTCGTGCTCGCCTGCCTTGTTTTTTTCCCACTCGGCCTCCTCCTGCTTTGGCGCGGGCCGACCTATCGGCGCAAGAAGGGCGTGTGGGAGCCGGTGCCCCGCCGCGACAAGCTCATCATCACCGTTCTCGGGTTGGTGGTGATCGGCTTTCAGATCAGCCGCATCGGCGGCGGGAAAATCGACAGCTTGCCGCTGTGCGATGCCTCGGCAACCTTACGGACGCTGAAAGGCGCGGTGGAAAGTTCCCCCGCCGGGCGCACGCAAGGGCTTCGCTTGATTGAGGTCGAGAAGCCCCACGAAACGTCGTGGGATCCGACCGAGCAAGTGCGGCTCTGCGCCGGGGAGGCCATAACCAACGGCGCGACTCTGCCGATGGAATATCGCCTACGCTGGCTCGATAAGAACAAGGGCCGCTGGCTAGTGGAATATCAGATCAATTAGCGGAGGTAAGACGGCGTGCGAGTTGGGCCAGCCCTTCGGCTTGTTCCAGCATCGCGCGCCGAACTTCGGGTGATTGCGCCGTGAATAGCGCTAACAGCCGTTCGGCCTCCAGTTCCAGCGGCGGCACGGGGTCCAGGCGAAACAGTTCATGGAGCGGCACGCCGACCGCCTCGGCCAAGGCTTCGGCATGGACCATCGAGGTGAAATTCACGCCGCGCTCGATTTGGCTGATGCCATCGACGCTAATGCCCACCCGTTCGGCCAGGGCTTCCTGGGTTAACCCCTGGTCTCGCCGCAGCTCGCGCACCCGCCGCCCCAGCTTGCGGAGAAGCTCGGCCCCACGGGCTTTGCGGGAAACGGTCGCGTCAGCTTCGGTCATAGCGCGAGCGTCCCAAAGAAGCCGCCCCGCTACCACACCCCAAAGCCTCGAAAGCAGGGATTGACAGGCGGCATAGAACGGAGTTTTTCTACGGGTAATCGTAGAACAGCCCCGGATTTAAGCTTCTGTCATGGGAACAACACGCATCAAAGGGCCGGATCGACCGTTGCCGATGGAGGCCCCCGGTGTCATGGCCCGAATTGCAGACATGCTGGCGGCGATACCGCCCGCCCAAGTGACGCGCTCCTTGCCGGAGGGGTTGGACTTAAATGCGCTCCGCAAAGCCGATCTCGGGCTCTTCGGCTTTCATCCGCGCCACGGGCTGACCCACGGCGACCATTTGCCTTTCGCCGCAAAGTTTTTGGAGCCGGTATCCTCCAAGGGGCTTGCCGTCTTTCTCGGAACAAACGCCTATCACGATGCCGCCACCTCGGAAGCCCGCACCCGTGCCTTTGCAGCTGCGCTGATCGATGCGGCCAACTGCTTACGTGCTTACGATGAGCCGCCAGTCTCGCTGCCGTTGGATATGGCACCCGGTAGCCTGAACGTGCGGAAGGAAGTGGGGACCGACCTCCGGCAACGCGGCAAGCGCGGCTTTATCGATCTCCTGCTCACCTGGACGACGCCCACTGGAAAATCGGTCGTCCTCGCCGTCGAGTTCAAGCACTGGGCTGGGTTGAGCCTCGATCAGTTGCGTCCCTATTCCCAGTACCTCCGACAAAAGTATCCCGAAGCGGAGGTGGCTAGCTTTTACGTCACCCCGGACGGTCACGCCCCCAGCGGTGCAACCTCGCGCGTATGGCGGGCGGTCTCTTGGTTCCACCTGCTACGTCGTTTCGAAACCTACCTCGCCGATCAACCCGCCCGCCCACTAAGGGCAGACCTTGACCCCTTCGACCTCTTCCGCCGCCAGCAATGGCGCATTGCCTTGGGATTACGTTGATGACCCATATCGCCTTGCCGGAAACTCTCCTGGCCTACCGCGACCCCGCCACCCGCAGCGCCCTCGACTGGGTCGCCAACCAGACGGAACCCCCTGCCGGGCTGACGTTAGGGGAAGTGCGGGACTTTTACGCCCTGCGCCTCGCCTACGACAAACTCCGCTTGGATACCTGGGCATGGCTGGAAACCCTGTGGCAGCAGACCTGGGGAACGGTACTGTCTCCGGGCGATCAGTTGACCAACAGCCATGATCCAGACCTCGTGGCGGAGTGGGCCCTTGATGAGATTATCCCCGCCGATGCTGTCGATAACATGGTCTGGCTTTATAACGCCCATCGGCTCAAGAGCGGGCGCGTGCTCTGGACCGGCGTGTTCGGGCGGGCGGTTCCCGGCGGCGAGATCGGGCTTGCCTTCTCGCTTTGGGATGGGGCGACGCCTGCGCCGCTCGAGGAAATGCGAGCTTTGGTGGAAAAGCTAGGGGAAGGTTGGGGGCTGATCGGCGAGAAAGAGCCCAGTGATAGGGAGATTTGCACGAGGGAGGGAAGTTATATCTTGGGTAATGGGGGGGTGTATGATTTGGAGCATTTGAGAGAGCTCCGGGATAAAGCTATCCCTAGTATAATCTCATCATATTCGCTCTAGGGTGTGCTATATTGCGACACCGAATTTGGAGAAACTCCTTATATAAGGTCGCCAACTATCGCATCGCTTACCGTATGAAGGGTTAGTAAACGAAATGCCTAATATAATTTAAGCAGGAGGTGCTCGCAATAATACCGAGTCAATCTGGTGTGGATCAAGAAATTCGCCTCGACGGGCCACAATGAAAAGTATTTTTCGAAAAACATCAATAGCCAAATTGCGTGTATCTACATCATCAGTCATGTCTCGAGAGCTTCTCCCACCATGCGCAATAGCCGAACGTGCAGAATAGACCTTACCTAGCGCCGCATGCATAGCTGGACACCCGCAAAAACCCTCGCTCATTGAGCGGGGCG
>JAAFIC010000005.1 GCA_013298565.1 Alphaproteobacteria bacterium
CAGCCGCCCCGTCACGATGAACGTCGTGAGGGCCGCAAGGGCGGGCACCAACAGCAGCACGAAAAGCGGGGGCATCATAGAGCGCGGTTATAGCGGGGGGCGGCGGGGGTGGCTATGGGGTTTTGCGGGGGGCTGGTGCTAGCGTCGCTCGGCCAGCCGGTAAACTGCCTCTCCTGCCCGTCGCCCGACCGCGATCACCAAAACAATGAACTGCTGGTCTCTTACCTCATAAACCAAACGATACCCTGCCGCCCGTAGTTTGATCTTATAGCGATCTGGGTGGCCATTGAGTTTGCTGGAAGCAACACGCGGCCCGTCCAGGCGTTCCGCAAGCTTCTTTTTGAATACCGCGCGAAGGCTGGGGTCAAGCTTACGCCACTCACGCAGCGCCTCCTCCAAAAACGCGAGCTTATAGATCATCCAGACTGACCGGGATGATCGTCTGGCCTTGCCGGGCGTCGGCAAGACGGTTCAACTCGGCATCTTCGATACGGTCCAACAAAGCCTCGAACGCCTCGGCTGGGATCATATAAAAAGCGGGGGTATTTTGATCGAACACGGCAACGGCCCCGCCCTCACCCGCCGCGAGCGTTTGCAGCGGGTCGCGCTGAACGTCCGCGAGGCTTGCCGTCATGGTGGTGTGAATGGCTTGGGTCATGGTTGCCCCTGTTCTCGAAATTAACACTCTAATCTTACGCTGAATCAACCAACCCTGCCAGCGCTGCGCCGAAACGCTCGGCGGCAATCCGTGCCGGCCAAGGCTCCCACGGTAGGCCGCCGTAGACCGAGTTCAGCGGATCGACCGATAGCGGCGGCGTGCGGATGCCCAAGGCTTCGCGGCACTCGGCCAGAGTCCAACCTGCCACGAACACGGCTTCGGCAGCGGCGGCGCGTTTGTCGGCGGCTTTGATCGGCTTCGTCCACGCGGGCGGCAGGAGCGCGGGCAGGCCGAAACGATGGTGAACTGCCGTCTGTAGGGCTTGATCCAGCGCCTTATAGCCCTCGCCCAGAAAAGGCTTCAGCGGCGAAATCGGATCGAAGCAGACGCCCAAACACTCCGACGCATCGTGCAGCAGAAAGGCGAGTTTTTGCGGCACGGTGAGCGGTTTTACCGCTTCCGCCTCGCCAATTGCCAGCACAGTGAGCGAATGTTGCGCTACCGACAGCGGCCACTCCCACACCGAATGCCCGCCCCAGCGCACAGTGCGCGCGGCCCCAATCGCTAAATCCGACGCTTCAAAGTCGAACGGTGTCGGATCGAGCAAATTCAGCCTGCGCCCAGACGGCAGGCGTACCCAGGCGCGTTTGGTCGGGGGCTTGTGGATGGAGGGCATCTATTTCCCGAACACCGCTTTCGCCACTTTGCGAAACAGCGTGGGCACGGCCACTTCGCCGAAGCGATCCGGCGTAATCCAAGTGCCGAGCTTGGGATCACCAAGGCCCACGGCACCGCGATAGATTTGAAGCTCCAAATGGAAATGCGTGAAGGTGTGGCGCACGCTGGCATCAAGCTTCTGCCACTCCAGTTTGAGCGGCGCATCGGCAAGCGGGGCCGTGGGGGGCGTGTCGCGCCACTCCGTCCCCGGCACTTCCATCATCCCGCCGAGCAAGCCCTTTTCTTCCCGTCGCCGCAGCAGTACCGCGCCATCTTTGCGGACAAGCCAAAAGACGGCACCGTAGCGCGTGGGTTTGTCAGGTTTTGCCGTTTTGACCGGAAAGCGCTCGGGATCGTCGGAAATCCGCGCGATGCAGGCACCCGATACCGGGCAGAGGCCGCAGGTGGGGCGGCGCGGGGTGCAGACCATCGCGCCTAAATCCATCATCGCCTGAGCATAATCGCCGGGGCGGGCTTGCGGGGTAAGGTCCGTCACCAAGATTTTCAGGCGCGGTTTTGCGGCTGGCAGAGGGTCTTCTACCGCAAACAGCCGCGAGACAACCCGCTCAATATTACCGTCCATCACTGCCGCCGGACGGTCGAAGGCAATCGCCGCAATCGCTGCCGCCGTATAGTCGCCAATACCGGGCAGCAGGCGCAGGGCTGCTTCGTTGGAGGGGAAAACCCCGCGATGCCGGGCGACGACCATCGCCGCGCATTTGTGCAGATTGCGGGCGCGGGCGTAATAGCCGAGGCCCGCCCACTCGGTTAGCACGGCATCGAGCGGCGCTTGGGCTAAATCCTGCACAGTGGGCCAGCGCGCCAGGAAGCGCCGATAATAGTCGGCCACCGTCTGCACGGTTGTTTGTTGGAGCATCACTTCCGATAGCCAGACGGAGTAGGGGTCCGCAATCTCGCCCGGCTCTGCCCGCCACGGCAAGCGGCGGCGGTTATGATCGTACCAAGCGAGAATTTGATCCGCATGTGCGGGGTGGGTCATGCCATCGAACCGTGATAAGCAGACGGCATGGTTCGCCGTCCTCAAACTTCATCGCAACAGATAGCGCCCTCCCCGGCTGGGGTCGAGGGGGCAAAGCCACAAACGCGCCCCTGGAAAGCCGGGCCGCGTGCTTTATCGGTCGATCTTGCGAAGGTCGCGCGCCCCGCCGCGCGCAAATTCGGTTTTGCCGACGCTCGCATTCTGGCCGATTGGCCAACGATCATCGGCGAGGCGATTGCGCGGATGACGCTGCCGCTGGCGGTCAAGCGCGATAAAACCGGGGACCGCCGCACGCTGGTATTGAAATGCAGCGCCGCCGCTGCCCCGCTTATTCAGCATTACACACAGCAGATTCTGGAGCGGGTGAACACCCACTACGGGTTTTCTGCCGTAACCCACCTTCAGATGAAACAAGGCCCAATCCCGCTACCGCCCGTCCCCCCCAAACCGCGCCCGCCTTTGTCGGCGGAGGCGGAGGCGGCGTTGCAGATGAAGGTGAGCGGTATCGAGAATGAGGGACTGCGGGAGGCGCTCTACGCTTTGGGCTTTGTGCTGGGAGAATGACTCAGTCTCGCTGTCAAAGCTGTGTTTTAGGGCAGCGTGTGTAGAGAGGACATGAGAAGCGCATTCCACACCCATCACGAGGCATCGATTTTTTTATTGACTAAGTGAAATTTTTAGGATTACGCGCTTGTTTTTTTTGCTCTTAGCATGTATTTAGACAAGGGCCTAATTTTATGATGAGGGTTGTTTATGATGGCGAGCCTCCAGTTCAAAAACCCTTTTCGTCCAGGTGCTGGTCATATGCCGCCATATCTTGCCGGGCGCGAGGCTGAGGAGCGACAGTTCCGTCGTTTGCTGGAGCAAGACACGATTCTAGAAAATCTTGTGTTGACTGGGCTGCGTGGGGTTGGAAAAACTGTTTTGCTCGAAAAGTTCAAGCCAATTGCCATTCAAGAGAATTGGCTTTGGGTCGGGACCGATCTTTCCGAAACGATTAGTGTCAGTGAGAATAATTTAGCTATCCGTTTGATAACGGATCTTTCGGTAGTCACCTCAAGTTTTATGATAAAAATAGGTGAAAAACAGGGTATGGGTTTTGCTGGCTCTTCAGAAAAACTTGTCCAGCCGATAAATTATAGTTTTCTAGTGAAGATTTATGAAGAAACTCCCGGTTTAGTTTCCGATAAAATTAAAGCGGTTCTTGAGTTTACGTGGTCAATTGTGCGCGACACGGATCGCCGTGGCATTATATTCGCTTACGATGAAGCTCAAAATCTTTCCGATCACGCTCAAAAAGATCAGTTTCCCCTTTCAGTAATGCTGGATGTTTTTCAATCAATTCAAAGGAAGAATATCCCGTTCATGCTGGCCCTTGTAGGTCTTCCGACCCTCTTCCCTAAGCTTGTCGAGGCTCGTACATATGCCGAGCGTATGTTTCGTGTTCTAACCTTAGATAGGTTAAGCGATAGTGACCGGAAGGAAGCCATTGAGAGGCCAGTTAGAGACGCTAACTGCCCGATAACATTCAAACCTAAGTCTGTTGAAGTTATCTCTGACATATCAGGGGGGTATCCGTATTTTATACAATTTATCTGCCGAGAGGTATACGATATCTGGATTCAGAGGATGAATGAAGGGTCGGAAACCTCTATACCGGAAGATGAAATCATTAGAAAACTCGACACCGATTTCTTTGCGGGCCGGTGGGCGCGTGCGACCGATCGTCAGCGCGAACTGCTATCTGTAATTGCAAATCTTGAAAATTGTGATGGTGAGTTTACGGTTCAAGAAATTGCAGATTTATCCGGTAATTTCTTGAATAAAGGTTTCAGTAATAGCCACATTAGTCAGATGTTGTCAAAATTAACTGAGAGTGGTTTAATATATAAAAATAGGCATGGAAAATATTCTTTTGCCGTTCCATTAATGTCCGGATTTGTGCGTCGTCAGGGCGCATAGCTATATCAGGGCTATCATCTGATGTTATTTAAAATAGCTTCATTAAAGAGCAACGACTTGATAGTTTATAGTCATATGCAGTCGAGGGTCATCTACTTAAAGAAACGTCAATATCGCTGCCCTTCTGTCGCAAAAGCACATTGCGCTGCGCTGCAACCTATCGCACACTCTCGGCAATTCGTCTCGTTTTAGGACTATCCCGATGGTTCGCTCTGCCGCCAAGCTCCGTTCTGTGCCGCTCAATCCTCCGAACAACAGTGCTCTGCCGGAGGTGAGCGTTGGGGAAATTTGGTTTCCGGCGGATGAAACCGCCAACGCGGCGGCGCTGCACACAACCCTAACCGAGCGGCTGACGGGGCTGCGCGCGCGCGCAGAGTTGGACCCGTTCGGCGACCCGATCCTCATGCTGGCGCTCGATGTTACCCGGATGCTCGATAAGGCCGAGGTCACGGCGAGCGGGGTTGAGCAACTTGTACAGCACCTGACCGGGCGGAGTTTTGCCGCGCGGGCCGAGCATCTGGCGGCTTATCTTGGCGAAACCGAGGCGGCGGCGAACGATGCGCGGCTGGCAGCCTTGTTACGCTCAGTCGCCGAAAACCGCAGTTTTGAAGCGTTTGCGGCACAGGTGGAAAGCCTGCACTATGGCATCGTTTTCACCGCACATCCCACCTTCTCCACGGGCCTTGAGTTGTCGCGGGCGATGGCGGCCCTGGCGACGGGGCGGGATAGCAGCGGCGCGGTTATTTCCGAGGAAGCGCGTGCGGCCCTCATGCAGGCGGTTAGCCTTGCCGATCACCGCCCGCCGCGCGATCTTACCCTCAGTGTCGAGCATAGCTGGTGCCTGGAGGCCCTGGGCCACGCCCAAACCGCGCTGGAACGGCTGCACGGCCTTGTGCTGCGGGTTGCGCGCGAGTGCTATCCGGCGCGCTGGACGGAGCTGTCGCCGCGCCTTGTGTCGCTGGCGACCTGGGTGGGGTACGATCACGATGGCCGGGCGGACATCACTTGGGCCGATACGCTGCGCCTACGCTTGATCGTTAAACAAGCACAGTTTCAACGTCACCGCCGCACGCTCAACGGGTTGATTAAGGAAGCAGGGACGGGGGCCACAGCCACCGTTCTGGAACTGCTGGAATCGCTGCTGGCGCTCGCTGAAAAGCAGGTGGCCGACCAGATCCGCGCGGCGGTTGTTGCTGGGCAAAGCCTGGAAGACGCGCAACGCTTTGCCTTTACCTTAGTGCAGGGAATGGAAACCGCGCTGGTCGATAGCCACCGGCTCGTCGCGCTCACCACCCGCGCGCTGGAGCAGAATCTGGCGGAGGACGGGGCATTGGCCGAGCGGCTATCGGTGCTAAAAGCCTCGCTCGCGCTGCATGGGTTAGGGGCGGGGCATAGCCATTTTCGCCTCAACTCCACGCAGTTGCACAACGCTATCCGTCGCCAAGTGGGGCTTGAAACCGGCCCAGAAGACCCGGCGCACCGCCGCAGCTACTATAACGCCATCAATGATCTGATGGAGCGCGTGCAGCCGGTGAGCATCAACGTCGGCTCGTTGTTGGCGGAGCAAGCGTCGGCAAAGCGCATGTTCATGATGATCGCCGAGCTTGCCAAAGCCATCGACCGGGAAACGCCGATCCGCTTTCTCATTGCTGAAACGGAAAGCGCTTTCACGCTGCTGACGGCGCTTTATTACGCCAAGCTGTTCGGCCTTGAAGAGCAAATCGAAATCTCGCCGCTGTTCGAGACCGTCTATGCCCTGGAGCATGGCGACCGGATTGTTGAGGACGCGCTACGCTCCCCCCATTACCGCGCCTATGTGCAGAAGTCCGGCAAGCTCTGCATTCAGTTTGGCTACTCCGATTCAGGGCGCTATATCGGCCAGTTGGCGGCGACCTTCCATATCGAACGCTTGCGCCTGCGCCTCGCCGCTGTTTTGCAACGGCTGGGGCTATCGGGCGTGCAGGTGGTGTTTTTCAATACACACGGCGAGTCCATCGGGCGCGGGGGGCATCCGACCAGCCTAACCGACCGGCTGCATTATCTGGCCCCGCCGTTCAGCCGCGCCGAGTTTTTGGCCAATGGCATTACGGTGAAGGAAGAGAGTAGCTTTCAGGGCGGCGACGGCTATCTGCTGTTCCAATCGCCCGATCTTGCCTATGCGGCGGTGGCGCGAATCGTCGAGGCTACCCTTGTGCCAAGCCAGGAAGCAGAGAACGATCCCATCTACGGCCAGGGCGATTTCTCCACCGAGTTTTTTGTCACGGTGAAGCAGTTCTTCAGCGAGTTGGTGGACGATCCGAATTACGCGACGCTGCTGGGGGCCTATGGAACTTCCATGCTGTATCGAACCGGCTCGCGCCCAGTTAAGCGCCAGTCGGAATCCTGGGGCCGCGTGCCGGACCTGTCGCACCCCTCGCAACTGCGCGCCATTCCCAACAATGGCGTGTTGCAGCAGTTGGGCCTGCTGGCGAACACGATTGGCGGCCTTGGGCGGGCGATGAGCAAAGACCCAGACCTGTGCGCCGCCTTGCTCAAATCCTCCCCGCGCTTCCGCCGGGCGATGGCCTTGGTCGAACATGGTATGTCGGTCAGCGATCTCGATGTGATGCGCGCTTATATCGACACGCTCGATGCCGGCATGTGGCTGCACCGTTCGGGGCGCACCAAACTGCCGCAGCGGCGCGAAGAGTTGCGGACGGTCGCCCGCCACCTGGAGCGGCTTGATTCGCACCATCGGCTCACGAAAGTCTTCCGCAAGCTCCAAGGCGACTTTCTCACCTTGCGCGATCACCTCGCTTACTGCCGCAGCCAGGGGCTTGACGTGCCACAAGTAGGGCTGAAAGAGGCACAGCGGGATGATTTAGTGCTGCTGCACGCCATTCGGGTTGCGTTGATCCACCGCATCTTCCTGCTAGCCACCCATGTGCCGGATTTCAGCCCGCAGCATGGCACGACCTTCGAGGAAATGTTCGCCCGCATTCTGCATTTGGATGTGGAGCCGGTGCTGGATTTCTTGGACGACGTGTTCCCGGCGCGGCCCAATGCCGATGCCCCTGCCGCGCTCGATTTCGGCGAACCCGCCAGCTATCGCGGCGGCGCGGGGCAAACCTACGAGGCCGAACACGAACGCCTGTTCCGGCCCATGCGCGGCTGTTTCGAGTTGATCCGCCGTATTGGCACGGCCATTACCTATCAGATTGGCGCGGTGGGGTAGTTTCTTCGGCTTCCCACGGCACTAGATCATCGAGCGTGAGGGCCAGGGCGTGCGCGAGTTTGTGCATCGCCGCCAAGCTGCCCGGTTTGGCCCCGCACTCGATTTCGGAAATATAGGGAATGGAAACGCCGCTTCGGGCCGAAAGCGCGCTTTGAGTAAAGCCGCGATGCTCCCGCCATATCCGCAGCGGTGTCTCGCCCGTCATCAGCCTCTTTGCAATCTCGATGGGAACGGCTTCGATCTCCCCAGCCGTTAGCGCCGCCATAGCTTGGGCAATCCGGCCTGAATCCGCCATATCTTCCAGAGTATCTTGCAGAACGGTCCAATCGGCGCGGTTGAGCGTCACCGTGTCGGCGGTTTCAGAGAGGGGTTTTGGCCATGCGCTCATGTGTACACCTGTCCTCTAATCTCGACGGTTGTTACCGTCACCAAATCCGCCTGCACCACGACAATATAGAGCGCCCGCCAGTCACCGACTCTTAAGCGATACTCGGACCGCCCTACGAGCTTTCTCACATTAGCTTGAGGAGAAAAAGGCGCTGCTGCAATCTCTTCGAGCCGCTCTACCATTCGCAGGCGCTGTTTCGGCGGCATACGCGCGAGGCCCGTCAGGGCGGCTTTTGTTAGTTGCAGCCTCATAAGCTATTCTGCCATTAGCAGATTTAGAAAACAATCGTTCGCCTAGCCCTTGTTCTGCCACATTGGCCCGATTAGGCTCCCTTCAATCTATTGACCGGAGGTTTTATGGTTAGCCGTCGTCTGTTTTTGCCGCTTGCGGCTACCGCTGTCGTTGGCGCGGGGGCGCTGTTCTATACGCGCCCGTGGGAAAAAGCCGCGCCAAGCTCGGCCCCAAGCTCAGTCGCGGTCGATAGTGCGCCGCCGCCGAAAGCGCCCACGCCTACAGTCGTCAACCCGCTGCTGCTGGCGCGCGACGGCGACCGGGTGTTGGGTAAGGCGGATGCGCCGATTACCATTATCGAATACGCCTCCTTTACCTGCTCGCACTGCGCGACCTTCGCTACCAAAGTGCTGCCGCAGATTAAGAAAGACTGGGTTGAAACTGGCAAAGCGAAGCTGATCTATCGCGATTTCCCGCTGGACCGAGTGGCCTACGACGCCTCGCTGCTGTCCCGCGCGGTGGCGGCAGAGCGGTATTTTGCTTTCATTGATGCGCTCTTCTCCCAGCAAGAAAAGTGGGCCACTGCTGCCGATCCGCGCGTGGCCCTCAGCCAGTTGGCGAGGCTCGCGGGGCTGGGTTCGGTGGAGATCGAGGCGGCCTTCAATAACAAAGCCGTCGGCGATGCCATCCTGGCCGAACGCCTGGACGGGGCGGAAAAGCTGGGCGTCGATTCCACGCCGACGTTGTTTGTCAACGGGGTTAAGGCCGATCATGGCTCGGTCGAAAGCTTCGCAAAGGCATTAACGGCAGCGGTTTAACCCGTGTTTAGGCATTGAGCCGTGTCTTTCGATGCGGACAGACTCTAAACCCGCAAGCCCTTGGCCACCTGAAGCTGCCAGCGTTGTTGATGAGATTGCGGAACACTTGCACCAGCCGGTCTTCAACCCCCAATACCGTTAGCAAGCCGCCCGGCGCGACGGTAAGGGTAATCGGCACCGCGCCGTCCGGGTCGGTGCCGGAGGAGGGGCATCGGCGGGCGGCAAGATTGCGCGTTCTCTAGCCTAGGCTTATATAATCTGCTTAAACGCTGGGGTGGGAGGCTGGTGATGACGCAATCCGTATTTACCGATCCTGCTGCCCTGGAAACGATCTGTCGTCGCCATTGTATCCGGCGGTTGGCCCTGTTTGGCTCTCAGTTAAAAGGCACCAGCGGCCCCGACAGCGATGTGGATCTGCTAGTCGAGTTTGAACCGGAGGCCAAACCCAGCCTTCTCATTCTGGCGCAAGTGGAAATCGAGCTGTCGCCGCTCTTGGGGGGGCGCAAGGTGGATCTGCGGACGGCTCAGGATTTGAGCCGCTATTTCCGCGACGCTGTGGTGCGGGCGGCTGAGGTGCAGTATGAGGGCGGATGACATCATTCGCATCCGCCATAGGATCGATGCCATCTATGCAGCGATCAGTTTCACGCAGGGCCGACAGCGGGAAGACCTTGATAAGGATAGTATGCTCGCCTTTGCGCTGGTTCGGGCAATCGAAATCGTCGGCGAAGCCGCGACTAAAGTGAGTATCGAAACCCGTGAGCAGCACCCAGAGGTTCCGTGGGCGGCAATCATTGGGATGCGTCATCGTCTGATCCATGCCTATTTCGATATCAATCACGATATCCTATGGACGACAGCAACCGAGGCAGTACCCGACCTGCTTCCAAGGCTTCTGGCTGTTTGGTCAACGGACTAACCCTTAGGGCGATCATCCGTCGAAAAACTCTTCGTCAATTTTCTTGATTGTCAACACCTCTTCTACCCGACAGCCGACTTCGAAACGGATCATCAGGCGGGTGAAGTGAGGACCATCAATGAGCACGATACGCTTACCAAGCAATTCGGCGGTCTGGGCAGCAGCTTTATTAATACTTTAATCGTCAGGCTGTACCAACGCGAGTATCGAAAAAACCGAAAGCATCAGTTTTATCGACTTTCTCAAATCATTTTGACTCTAAGCCCGCAAACCCTTCGCCACCGGCAAGGTCACGATAAACGCGGCACCCGTGACGTTTCCCCCGACGGTATCGATGTTTTTTGCTGTCAACGTGCCGCCGTGGGCTTCGATGATTTGGCGGGAGATCGAGAGGCCCAAGCCTGAATGCGTGCCGAAATGCTCGGCTTTCGGGCGTTCGGAATAGAAGCGTTGGAAAATCGCTTCTTCCTTGCCGGGCGGAATGCCCGGCCCATCGTCTTCCACGGTGGCGATCACGCGGCTACCGACGCGCCGAACCGTCAGGCGGATACGGCCTTCGGGCGGGCTGAAGCTGCGGGCGTTGTTGATGAGATTGCGGAACACCTGCACCAGCCGATCTTCAACACCCAATACCGTTAGCAAGCCCCCCGGCGCGACCGTAAGGGTAATCGGCACCGCGCCGTCTGGGTCGGTTACTTCATACACACCCACTAACGCCCCCATCAGCCGCCCGAAATCCAGCGGTTGCGGCTCGGCGCGCGCCAGTTCGGCATCGACGCGGGAGGCGGCTGCAATATCGGTGATCAGCCGATCAATGCGCTGCACGTCCGAGCGCACGATGGCCATGAGCTTTGCCCGCTTCTCAGGGTCATCGAGTCGCGCCACCATATCGACCGCAGAGCGGAGGGAAGATAGGGGGTTCTTGATTTCATGGCTCACATCCGCCGCAAACCGCTCGATGGCCTGAAGCCGCTGGTGCAGCGTTTCGGTCATGGCTTTCAGGGCGGTCGAGAGATCGCCAATTTCATCGCGGCGCTTGCTGAAATCGGGAATGGTGGCATTCGCTCGGCCTTGGCGCACTCGCTCTGCCGCCATCGCCAAGCGGCGGATGGGGCGCGCAATCGTGCTGGCAAGATAGAGCGACAGCAGGATCGTGACCACCAGCACGGCACCGCCGAGGATCATAATGTCCGACCGCACGCGGCGCAGGGATTCATCAATGTCGGTGGAAACGCGCGACAGCATCAGCACGCCCACCACTTCGCGGTAGCGCTGAATAGGCATAGCGATGGTGAAGATGAAATGCCCCGTATCGCCAATATAGGCCGCTGCCGCCGGATCGCCCTGCAAAGCACTCGCCCCTTCGGGATAGTCCGAGGCGCGGCGCAGCGGGCGCGTGTCATACCTCGGGAAGCTATCGCGCCGGGGTAAGGCGTTGAACACCCAATCGTAGAGCCGGGTGAGCCACGGCCCCACGCCGGTTGCCTCGCCGGGCAATGGGGCGACGCTGACCATGCCGCTCGGGTGCAGCACTAACTGACTATCAATGAGGGGGGTGCCGTCTTGCTCGAACACTTGGGCGCGGGCGCGGGTTTGCAGCGCAAAGCGCCGAACCATTGGGCGGGCAATCGATTCGACAATGCGGATTTGCTCTTGACTGGTGAGCGCCGTCGCCCCTTCCCCCATCGCGCCCGCCATAAGGCCAGCTTGCATGGTAAGGGCCTCGATTTCGGCACGCACGAGGGCTTCTTGGTAACGGTCGAGGTACAATAACCCCGCCCACAGCATCAGCGGCGCGAGCAGATTAACCGCGAGAATCCGCACCGACAGGGTGGAAATCCGCCGTTTTTTCGGAGCCTCACGCACCCCGGCGGCAGCTTTCTGCTCCCCCACCAGGGCGATATGCTCCGGCAGGCCGCCCCTTTTTGAAGGGGGGTTAGGCGGAGAATCTGTAGCCAACGCCATAGAGTGTTTCGATTTCGGAAAAATCTTCGTCGGTTACTTTGAACTTCTTCCGTAGGCGCTTGATGTGGCTGTCGATCGTGCGGTCATCCACGAACGCGCTTTCGCCATAGGCCGCGTCCAGCAACTGATCGCGGCTTTTCACATGGCCAGGGCGCTGGGCGAGGGCTTTTAGAAGCAGGAACTCCGTCACCGTCAGATCAATCGGTAGCCCCTTCCAAGTGCAGAGGTGGCGCTTTTCATCGAGCGCGAGATTGCCGCGCACCATCATCGCAGGCTCGTTCGCCGCGACCGCCTCTTGCCGCCGCAGCACGGCCCGGATGCGCGCCAGCAGCAGGGTTTGGCTGAACGGCTTGCGAATGTAATCATCCGCCCCTAACGACAGGCCCGTTAGCTCGTCCTCATCATCGTCTTTCGAGGTCAGGAAGATCACCGGCAAGCTGCTGGTTTTCCGCAGGCGCTCCAGCACTTCCAGCCCATTCAGGCGCGGCATTTTAATATCGAGCACGGCCAGATCGGGCGGCTTGCCAAGAATACCTTGCAGGCCGCTTTCCCCATCGGGATAGGTCCGAACCTCAAACCCTTCCGCTTCCAGCAGCATGGAAACCGAGGTGAGGATATTCTGATCGTCATCGATTAACGCAATGGTTTGCGGCATTCTCTGCCCTTCTGCTAATTGAAGCGTCACTTTACTCTGGAAGTGCCAGGAGTTTACGGCAAAAAAAAGGAAGCGTGGATATGGATTTGACCAAAGAAGCCCGCACCATCGTGCAGACCGCCCGGCGCGGCGCGTTGGCAACCCTGATGGGGGAGGCGTGCGATCCTTACGCTTCCTTGGTTTCGACCGTGGTGGGGGCAGATATGCTGCCGCTGCTGCTGCTCTCAGCCTTGTCACAGCACGCGCAGAACCTCGCTGGCGATCCGCGCGCGTCCCTGCTGCTGGAATCGACCGCCGTCGCCACCGCCCCGGACGCGCTGGCCGCCGGGCGGGTGACGCTGCAAGGGATCGTGGAGCCTGCCGATAAAGACGCCCTGCGGGAGATGTATCTCGCAGCCCACCCCGAGGCGGAGATGTACTACCCGTTCACCGACTTCCACCTGTACCGGCTGAACGCCCCGCGCCTGCATTTCGTCGCCGGGTTTGGGCGAGTGGTGTGGTTGGAAATGGGGATGCTGAGCTGATGATGCGGGAAAAATTGAGCAAAATAATCTATAATAATATTACTGAGCCACCGCAGACTGGCGACCGTCGCAGCCAGTCGCTTGGCTGGGGTATCGGCTAGGGGGTTCGCCCATGTCTGCATCAAGAATGCTTCGCGCCGCGTTATCATAGCTCCGTGTTATGACCGACAACGGCTCATGTTAAAGTTTCTATGTGCTGTTCGGGGTCATCGGGCGACGGTACACGGGCCAGCACGAGCGCTTGCACCGAGGCAGAACCCGCCCGTAGCAGGCTGGCAGCGCAGGCATCCAGCGTTGCGCCGGAAGTCAGCACGTCGTCGATCACCACAATATGCTTCCCGGCAAGGCGCGCGGCCCAACCGGCAGAAACATCAATGGCGTGACTAAGGTTCCGCCGCCGCTCCGCCCGGCTAAACTGGCGCTGCCTGCCGGTCGCGCGCAAGCGTTTCAGCGCGGTGGGTGCTGTTGGAATCCCCGTCTCCCGACCAATGGCCTGGGCCAATAGCGCCGCTTGATTAAACTGCCGGCGCAAAAGCCGCCAGCGGTGCAACGGCACCGGGATGAGCAGGTCCGCGCCCTCCAGCACTTCCCCGCCCGCCCACACCATCCAGGCGGCAAACAGCCGCGCGCCTTCGGTTCGATCCGCCTGCTTGAAGCGCAGCACCAGCGGCTTACTTATATCATCATAGAGCAGCGCCGCCCGCGCCCGGCGGTAGCGGGGTTTCTGGCGCGTGCAGCCCGAACAAATACCGCCTGAACAAATATCGCTTTCGGCACTTCCCATTTCGGGCCCCGCCATTTCGGCCCTTCCCAGTGGCACGCCGCAGAACAGGCACAACGGGCGGGTGCCGAAGGGCGGGCTTAGAAACCTCAGTCTCGGCCAACAGTCCGGGCAAAGGCCCGCCTGGGGTGCCCCGGCTGCCACAGGCACTCCGCAGCAAACACACCGGCGTGGCAATGCCCAATCGAGCGCCGCCACCAGCGGTTGCCCGATGAGGCGACAGACCCGAGATATGCCTGAAGCCGCGCTTGCCTTCACAGCGTTAACCCCTTAGCCTCGCGGTTCAACAGGTCCACAGTTCTATAGTTCCCCGGTGCCAACCTGTGCCTTCACCAAGGATAGTCTCGTGACCGCCCCTCCGCTGCAAGCCTCCGCCACGCCAGAGCGCGAATCGCCGCTCCGCACCCTAGCGCCGCATCTTTGGCCGCAGGGGGAGACGGGGCTTAAAGCCCGCGTTGTCCTGGCGCTCAGTTTCCTGACGCTCTCGAAACTTTCCGGCGTTTATGTGCCGATCCTGTTCAAACATGCCATTGATGCCCTGAGCGCCAAAGGGGTAGATGCGCTTATTCTGGCCCCTGTCGGCCTAATTGTCGCTTACGGATTGCTGCGGGTTCTGAGCCAGGCTTTCGGCGAGTTGCGCGATGCTGTGTTTGCTAAGGTCGCGCAGCGGGCGGTTCGGCGCGTGGGGCTGGATACCTTCAAGCATCTCCACGCCCTGTCGTTACGCTTTCATCTCGACCGGCAAACCGGCGGATTATCGCGGGCGATTGAGCGCGGCACGAAGGGCATCGAGTTTCTCTTACAGTTCATGCTGTTCAACGTGCTGCCAACACTGCTGGAAATCACGCTGGTGTGCGGCATTCTGTGGAACCTGTATTCCATCGACTATGCCGCCATCACCTTCGCCACTATTATCGGCTACATCGTTTTCACCATCGTGCTGACCGAATGGCGGACGAAATATCGGCGCGAGATGAACGACCGGGACTCGGAAGCCACCACCAAAGCCGTCGATAGCCTGCTGAATTACGAAACGGTGAAATATTTCGGTAACGAGCTGCACGAGGCCAACCGCTTCGATACTGCCCTGCGCGCTTACGAAAAGGCCGCCGTTCGCAGCCAAATCAGCCTCTCGGCCCTCAACGTCGGCCAAGGGGCGATTATCGCGGCGGGGTTGATCGCGGTGATGATTATGACCGCACGCGGCGTTGCCGATGGCTCGATGACCGTGGGCGATTTAGTGTTGGTCAACGCCTTTCTCATTCAACTGTATATGCCGCTGAACTTCCTCGGGTTTGTGTACCGCCAGATCCGCCAGTCGCTGACCGATATGGAGCAGATGTTCAGCCTGCTGCGGGTGGAGCGCGAAGTGGCCGATACCGAAGGCGCGCCCGCCCTGGCCGTGAGCGGCGGGGACGTGCAGTTCGATGCGGTCGATTTCGGCTACGATGCCCGCCGCCCGATTCTGCACGGCGTGAGCTTCACCATTCCTGCCGGCAAGACGCTCGCCGTTGTCGGCTCCTCCGGGGCGGGGAAATCGACGTTGTCGCGGCTGCTGTATCGTTTTTATGACGTGACGGATGGCGCAATTCGCATTGATGGGCAGGATATTCGCGCCGTCTCGCAATCCTCCCTTCGCAAGATCATCGGCATTGTTCCGCAAGATACCGTGCTGTTTAACGATACGATCTATTACAACATTCTCTACGGCAGGCCCGATGCGACCCCGGCGGAAGTGGAAGAAGCGGCCCGCCTTGCCCGCATTCACGACTTTATTCTGTCGCTGCCCGACGGCTACCAAAGCAAAGTTGGCGAGCGCGGCCTAAAGCTCTCCGGCGGGGAAAAGCAGCGCGTGGCCATTGCCCGCGTCATCCTAAAGCGCGCGCGCCTGCTGATCTTCGACGAGGCCACCAGCGCGCTCGATACCAAAACCGAAAAGCAGATTCAGGAAAGCCTCGATCAAGTCTCGCAAGATCGCACCACGCTGATTATCGCGCACCGCTTGTCCACCGTGATTGGGGCCGATGAAATTTTAGTGCTCGATAAGGGGCAGGTGGCCGAACGCGGCAGCCATGCGGAACTTTTGGCCCGCGATGGGCGTTATGCCCGTATGTGGCAGCAGCAACTGAGTGACCTGAAGGACGATCCTGCGCCGAGTGCCACGGTCAGCCCATCGACAGCCTAGGGGTTTTCGAGTAAGTTAGAATTATTCTAATAAAGGAGATGCCTCATGCCCAAACGCTCCAATCAAGATGTTGTCGCCGCCCTCGGCGTGCTGTTGGCCGATAGCTATATCCTGTCGCTCAAAACCCAGAACTATCACTGGAATGTCGTCGGGTCCGACTTCGTGCAGTTGCATCAACTGTTCGGCGCCCAGTACGACGCGCTGTCTGGCGCGATTGATGAGGTTGCCGAACGTATCCGCGCCCTCGGCTCCCCGGCCCCGGCCTCCTTTGCTGAGTTTACCGACCGCGCCAGCGTGAAAAGCACTGCCGGTCATCCCGCCGCCCGCGACATGATCACGGCCTTGCGCGACGATCATCTAACCGTTGCCAAAGCCGCCTACGCCGTCATCAAAGCCGCCAACGCTGCGGGCGATGATGCTAGCGCCGATCTGGCAACAGGCCGCGTCACCGAGCACGAAAAAGCCGCCTGGATGCTCACGGCCTTATTGGGTTGAGAGCGCCTTAGCGTAACCACGCCCGAAAGGCTTCAAACGCTGGGATCATTTCGGTATCGGGACGATAGATTAGGCACCAAGCGGCCCCCTTCGGCACGCTAAGATCGAAGGGGGCAACGAGGCGGCCTGCGGCAAGGTCTTGTTCCACGAAGGGACGCCGCGCGAGCGCGATGCCGAGGCTGTCGAGCGCGGCTTGCAAGGCGAAGGCGTGGAAATCGAACCAAAGCGCGCCTGCCGTACCCATTTTAGGGGCCAACCCTGCCGCGCGCAGCCAAATCGGCCATTCGTCTTCGGCGTGGCGAACGTGGAGCAGAGTTTCCCCGGTTAAATCGGTGGGGCGGCGCAAGCGGGCGGCCACGGTTGGCGAGGCTACCGGGAACAGATCAGCGGTAAACAAGGGTTCCGCCATCAACCCATCGGCGCGCAACCCGGTCTGTTCGGTGAGGCGGATTGCCGCCGTAATCCCTTCTGCCAGCAGCGATACCGGTTCGGCTTCCCCCACCATCACCGATGTCGAAAGCCGCACCTCGTAGCTTGGGTGTAGGCGGTGAAACTCGGGCAGGCGCGGAATAAGCCAGCGGATCGCCACGGTCGGCCCGCACGCCAGCGTTAGAACGCCTTCCGGCTGCGTCGCCAGTTTTTCCGTTGCGCGCGCGATACGATCGAACGCATCGCTTAAGATCGGCAGATAGGCCGCGCCGCGCTGGGTGAGCGATAGGATATTGCCACGCCGCTCGAACAGCGGGAGGCTAAGCCGCGCTTCCAACCCCTTCACGAGTTGGCTGACCGCCGCTTGGCTAACCCCCAACTCGGCTGCCGCCGCCGTAAAACTACCCGTCCGGGCAGCGGCTTCAAAAGCTTTCAGGGCATTGAGAGGGGGCAGGCGGCGACTCATTACATCACATCAGCGGAAAGCAGCTAGCAGCGCAAGCCCTTGTCCCGCCTTCCGCCCCCGCCTAAACTCGCGTGATGGGAGCTTTTTTTCGCCACGAACTGCGGCTGGCGCTGCGCCAAGCGTCGGACCTCATACCGGTGCTGATTTTCTTTGTGCTGGCGGCAACCCTCTTCCCGCTCGGTGTTGGGCCGGAACCTGTGCTGTTAGGCCGTATCGCCAGCGGTATCGTCTGGGTTACGGCGCTGCTCGCCGCCATGCTGTCGCTCGACCGGATGTTCGAGGCCGATTATGCCGATGGCACGTTGGAGTTGCTCGCGCTCTCCCCCCAGCCGCTTGCCATGCTGGCCGCCACGAAAATCGCCGTGCATTGGCTTACCACAGGGTTGCCGCTGCTGCTGCTCTCGCCCTTGCTCGGCGTGATGTTGAACCTGCCGGGGGAAGCCTACGGCGCGCTTTTGCTCTCGATGCTGCTCGGCACGCCCTGTCTCAGCCTGATCGGGGCGATTGGCGCGGCGGTGACGCTGGGGGCGCGGCGCGGCGGGGCGCTGGTACCGCTGCTGGTGCTGCCGCTGGTGCTGCCCGTGTTGATCTTCGGCGTTAGTGCGGTTGAAGGCGCGGCAACCGGCCTCGGCGCAGGCCCGGCGCTGCTGATTTTGGGGGCGTTGTTGGCCGTCACACTGCCGCTCGCGCCGCTGGTGGTTGCGGGAGCATTACGGTTGGGTGTGAGTGATTAAACAAAAACCCCCGCCGGATCGCCCCAGCGGGGGTCTTCTGAACCGTTGCGCTTACACGTCGAACAGTAGGCGGCGCGGGTCTTCGATCAGATCCTTCACTCTCACGAGGAAGGTAACGGCTTCGCGGCCATCAATGATGCGGTGATCGTAGGACAGCGCCAGATACATCATCGGGCGGATTTCGATGCGGTCGCCCGCCTTGTCCGAAATCACCATCGCGCGCTTCTGGATTTTGTGCATCCCCAGAATACCGGACTGCGGCGTATTCAAGATCGGCGTGGACAGCAGCGAGCCATAGACCCCGCCGTTGGAAATAGTGAAGGTGCCGCCTTGCAAATCTTCCAGCGCCAGCTTGCCGTCGCGGGCGCGCTTGCCGAGTTCGGCGATCTTCTTTTCGATGTCGGCAAAACCAAGCGAATCGGCATCCCGCAACACGGGGACGACGAGGCCCTGTTCGGTCCCCACCGCAACGCCGATGTCGTAGTAGTTCTTATAGACGATTTCATCGCCGTCGATTTCGCCGTTGACCGCCGGAAGCTCTTTCAGCGCGGCGATACAAGCCTTCACGAAGATCGACATAAAGCCCAGCTTTACACCGTACTTCTTTTCAAAGGCTTCATTATACTGCGCGCGGAAGGCCATCGCCGCCGACATATCCACCTCGTTGAAGGTGGTGAGAATGGCGGCAGTGTTTTGCGCTTGCTTCAGACGTTCGGCGATCCGCTTGCGGAGGCGCGTCATCCGCACGCGCTCGTCACGCGGGCCAGAGACAACCGAAGCCGAGGCCGCAACCACGGTAGCAGGAGCCGCGCCAACTTTCGCCGCCAGCGCATCCAGCACGTCGCCCTTGGTCACGCGCCCCTCTTTGCCGGACCCCGGAATGGCGGAGGCCGACAGGCTGTTCTCGGTAATCAGCTTGGCCGCTGCCGGAAGCGGCGCGTGTGTGGTCGCTGGGGCAGCCGCCGGGGCTGCAACCGGGGCACGGGCTACTGCGGGGGCCGCCGTGGGCTTGGCCGCGCCATCACCGCCGATGATACCGAGAAGGGCCGCGACGCCAACGGTCACACCTTCTGCGGCCACAATATCGGTCAGCGTTCCCGCTGCCGGGGCGGGCACTTCCAGCGTCACCTTATCGGTTTCAAGCTCGACCAGCGCTTCATCGGCCTTGACTTGATCGCCAACCTTCTTGAGCCACTTGGCGACCGTTGCTTCCGAGACCGATTCGCCCAGGGTGGGGACTTTGATTTCGATGGCCATTCTATCCTCAACCTTATCACAAAGGGGCACGCTTCAGCCGCGCCCGACCGAGTTTCGTTTTGGGCTTAGTGCCGTTCCGGGCTTACTCTACGGTCAGCGCGGTATTCACCAACTCTGCCTGTTCGAGAGTGTGACGCTTCATCAGGCCCGTTGCCGGCGCTGCCGCCGCAACGCGGCCCACGTAAACAGGCCGTTGCGTGGTGTGATTCACGGAAGTCAGCGCGCCTTCGATACGGCGATCCACGAAGAACCACGCGCCCTGATTTTCCGGCTCTTCTTGGCACCAAACCACATCGGCGTTGGGATATTTCGCCAGTTCATCGGCCAGCTTGCTTTTTGGGAACGGATAAATCTGTTCCAAGCGCACAATCGCCACGTCCTTTTGGCCGCGCTTGTCGCGCTCTGCCGCCAGATCGTAATAAACCTTTCCGGAGCAAATAACGACGCGCTTCACCGCGTCGTTCGCCACCAACGCGCCCTCATCACCGAGCACGCGGTGGAAGGACGAATCCGGCCCGAAATCGGCAAGGCTCGACTGGCACGCCTTGGCCCGCAGCAACGATTTTGGCGTCATGATAATCAGCGGCTTGCGGAACTCGCGACGAATTTGGCGGCGCAGAGCGTGGAAATAGTTAGCGGGTGTGGTGAGATTACACACCTGCATATTATCTTCGGCGCAAAGCTGCAAGAACCGCTCGGGCCGGGCGGAGCTATGTTCCGGCCCCTGACCTTCGTAGCCGTGCGGCAGCAGCATGACGAGTCCCGACATGCGAAGCCACTTCGATTCCGCCGAGCAAATGAACTGATCAATAATGACCTGCGCGCCATTAACGAAATCGCCAAACTGGCCTTCCCACAGCACCAAAGCGTGCGGTTCGGCCAAGCTGTAGCCATAATCGAACCCAAGCACCGAGGCTTCTGCCAGCGGGCTATCAATCACTTCGTACAGCGATTGCTTGCCGACGCCGCGAATATTATTCAGCGGCTCATAGCGCGCTTCGGTATCTTGATCTATCAGCACCGAATGGCGTTGGCTGAACGTCCCGCGCCCAGAATCTTGACCCGAGAGGCGCACCGGCACGCCTTCGACCAGTAAGGTGCCAAAAGCCAGCGCTTCTGCCGTAGCCCAATCAATACCGTCGCCGGTTTCAATCGCCTGCCGCTTGGCTTCGAGCTGCCGCACGATCTTGCGGTTCACATTATAGCCGTCGGGATAGCGCGTGAGACCGAGGCCGACCTCCGTCAACACGTCCGTCGCAACGCCGGTCGCGCCGCGCCGGTCGTCGTTCGGGGCGGTCTTCATGCCCGTCCACTTGCCTTCCAGCCAATCGGCCTTGTTCGGCTTGTAGGATTTGGACGCCTCGAACTCCTGCTCCAGATAGTCGAAGAAGCGATTTACCTCGGCGTCGGCTTCCGTCTTGGTCATCAGCCCTTCGGCAACAAGGCGATTTTCGTAAATCTGCCGGGTTGTCGGGTGCGTCGCGATCTTACGGTACATCAGCGGCTGGGTGAACGCTGGCTCATCGCCTTCATTATGACCGTGGCGGCGATAGCAAACGATGTCGATGACCACATCGCGCTTAAACATCATGCGAAACTCAATCGCGATGCGGGAGGCATGGACCACCGCTTCAGGATCGTCGCCATTAATGTGGAAAATTGGGGCCTGAACCGCTTTTGCCAGATCGGACGGATAGGGCGTGAAGCGCGAATAGGATGGGGCCGTCGTAAAACCAATTTGGTTATTCACGATGAAATGGATCGTGCCGCCCGTGCGGTAGCCACGCAATTCGGCCAGCGCCAGAGTTTCGGCAACAAGGCCCTGGCCCGCAAAAGCGGCATCGCCGTGCAACAGCATCGCCATAACCTTGGTGCGGTCCGTGTCGCCGCGCTGCTCTTGCTTGGCGCGCACTTTACCAACCACAACCGGATCGACGGCTTCGAGGTGGGAAGGGTTCGCGGTGAGCGATAGATGGACCATTTTGCCATCGAACTCGCGATCTGCCGAAGTCCCCAGATGGTACTTAACATCGCCCGAGCCTTGCACATCGTCCGGGCTGGCGGAATTGCCTTGAAACTCGCTGAACAAAGCCTTGAACGGTTTGGCCATCACATTCGTCAGAATGTTCAAACGGCCCCGGTGCGGCATCCCGAAGACCACCTCTTCAAGGCCCAACTGGCTACCCCGTTTCAGCACCTGCTCGATCGCGGGAACCAAGGTCTCGCCGCCCTCAAGCCCAAAGCGTTTCGTGCCAGTGTATTTCTTATCAAGGAAGCGTTCCAGCCCTTCGGTCGCAATCAGGCGCTCATAAATGGCGCGCTTGCCACGCGGGGTGAAGTCCGTCGTATTTTCGGTAACGCCTTCAATGCGCTGCTGAATCCACAGCCGCTGCTCCGGGTCTTGAATATGCATATATTCAACACCGATGGTGCGGCTATAAACCGCCCGGCAACGGGCCACAATGTCGCGCAAGGTCGCGACCTCAAACCCCAATTGACCGCCGACATAGATTTCCCGGTCGAGATCGGCACTGGTAAAGCCGTGATGCTCGATGGTGAGATCATCCACATGCTTTGGTGGCTCCAGACCCAAAGGGTCGAGCGCCGCTTCCAAATGCCCTCGAATCCGGTACGTGCGAATCAGGATCATTGCCTGAATGCTGTCGCGCGTCGCGGCCCGTAACGTGGCATTATCGAGCGTCGGTACAGCATCGTTAGCAACCGCAACCGTCTTCGCCGGGGGCTTGCTGCCCTTGGTTGGCACTGCCGCCGCCGGATCGTCTGCCCCGACGATGCGGGTGCGGGCTTTGGCCCAACTCGCGCCCTTCAACTCCCCGAGAACGGCGCGCGCATCCCCATCCAGCCCAGCGAAAAACGCCGCCCAGCTTGGATCGACCGAGGCGGGGTCGATCAAATAATGCGCGAAAACTTCGGCGATGTAGGTGGCATTGCCACCTGAGAGGAAGGAGTTCTGAGCGAGGGCGTGTGCCATAAACAACCGGCGGGGCCGAGGCCCCGCCGCCTTCGGGTTAGAGGTTTATCGGGCGTTCATCAGCGACAGCATCGTGCTGCCGAGATCAGCCGGGGATTCGGCGACGGCAATACCCGCCGCCTTCATCGCATCGACCTTAAAGTCCGCCGTGTCGTTACCACCGGAAATTACCGCACCGGCATGGCCCATCCGGCGGCCCGGCGGGGCCGTGCGACCCGCGATGAAGCCAACGACGGGCTTTTTCGTACCACAGGCTTGCAAGAACTCGACGCCGCGCACTTCCGCATCGCCGCCGATTTCACCGATCATGATGATCCCTTCGGTCTCAGGATCCTTCACGAACAGCTCCAGCGTATCGACAAAGTTGGTGCCGTTGACAGGATCACCGCCGATACCGACGCAGGTGGTTTGCCCCAAGCCCGTCGCCGTGGTTTGCGCTACGGCTTCATACGTTAGCGTGCCGGAGCGCGAGACAATCCCGATCTTGCCGCGCTTGTGAATGTGACCGGGCATAATGCCGATCTTGCATTCACCCGGCGTGATAATGCCGGGGCAGTTCGGGCCGATCAGGCGGGTTTTGGAACCGAGCAGGGCACGCTTCACGCGGATCATATCCAGCACCGGAATGCCTTCTGTGATGCAAACGGCCAGCTCGATTTCGGCATCAATGGCTTCCAGAATCGCGTCGGCAGCGAAGGGCGGCGGCACATAGATCACGGTCGCCGTCGCGCCGGTTTTTGCCACCGCATCGGCCACCGTATCGAACACTGGCAGGTCAAGATGCTTCGTGCCGCCCTTACCGGGGGTCACGCCGCCAACCATGAGGGTGCCGTAGGCAATGGCCTGTTCCGAATGGAACGTTCCTTGCGCGCCGGTAAAACCCTGGCAGATGACCTTGGTATGCTTATTAACCAGAACAGCCATGATTACGCGGCCTCCTTCACAGCCTTAACCACCTTGGCGGCGGCATCGGCAAGATTATCGGCAGAGAGAATCGGCAAGCCGGATTCGGCGAGGATTTTCTTGCCCAATGCGACATTGGTGCCTTCGAGGCGTACCACCAGGGGCACATTCAGGCTAATCTCGCGGGCCGCAGCCACCACGCCTTCGGCGATCACGTCGCAGCGCATGATACCGCCGAAGATATTCACCAGAATACCTTCGACGTTTTTATCACCGAGGATGATCTTAAAGGCTTGGGTCACGCGCTCTTTCGTGGCACCGCCGCCGACATCGAGAAAGTTGGCCGGCTCGCCGCCGTACAGCTTAATAATGTCCATCGTGGCCATCGCCAAACCCGCGCCGTTCACCATGCAGCCGATATTACCATCGAGCTTAACATAGGAAAGCTGATGCTTGGCGGCTTCGGTTTCGGCGGGGTCTTCTTCGTCTTCATCGCGCAAGGCTTCGACATCTTGATGCCGGAACAGCGCGTTATCGTCGAAGTTCATCTTAGCATCGAGGGCGATGATATCGCCCGCGCCGGTTACGACCAGTGGGTTGATTTCAACGGTCGAGGCATCGAGATCGGTAAACGCCTTATACATCGCCGTCAGGAATTTAACACACGCCGCAACCTGCTTGCCTTCAAGCCCAAGGGCGAAAGCAACACGGCGACCGTGGAAGCCTTGTAGACCCGTGACCGGATCTATAGCGAGCTTCAGGATTTTTTCTGGGTGATCGTGGGCGACCTCTTCGATTTCCATGCCGCCCTCGGTGGAGGCCATCACGGTAATCCGGCTGGTCGCGCGATCTACGAGCATCCCAAGATAAAGCTCGCGCTTAATATCCGCGCCTTCTTCGATATAGAGTCGCTTGACCTCGCGGCCCTGCTCACCGGTCTGCTTGGTGACAAGCACCTGACCCAGCATGGCAGCGGCATTTTCGCGTACGTCATCGACGGATTTGACAACGCGAACGCCGCCCTTGCCGTTCAGATCGTTCTGGAAACGGCCTGCGCCGCGACCGCCTGCGTGGATCTGCGACTTCACCACATAAACCGGGCCGCCTAGGTCTGTTGCGACCTTCGCCGCTTCATCGGGGGTGTAAGCAACCCCACCGCGCGGCACCGCAACACCGAATTTCGCCAAGAGTTGCTTGGCTTGGTACTCGTGAATATTCATCGGTCCTCCCGTACACTGCCGCCTCACCCTTTGAGCACGCCAGCGGGTCCTAATGCCCAGGTTTCGGGCGGGAGCCATAGGCCGGAGTGTGGGCAACGCCCTGGCCTATGGACACGAAATTACAAAGTTCAGCGCAAACTGCGGACGGCGCGCACCATACCACTGCCACCCAAGCAATGAAATGCAGCTTTGTCAGGGCTGACGTGTGGCAAAACGCCGATTCGTAGCAATGTTACGCTTATGAGGCGACTTTTGCGTCAAGTTCCTTACAAATCTTCACAAGACTACGCACCGCATCGCAGCTTTTCTCGAATCCGGCTTTTTCGGTTTCATCCAGCGTAATCTCGACGATGCGCTCGACCCCGCCCGCACCCAAAACAACTGGCACGCCGACGTAGAGATCGTTGACGCCATACTGCCCCGTAAGGTAGGCGGCGACCGGCAGAACGCGCTTCTTATCCTTCAGGAAGGCTTCAGCCATCTGGATCGCGGCGGAGGCCGGGGCATAGAAGGCCGAGCCAGTTTTAAGCAGATTAACGATTTCGGCCCCGCCATCGCGGGTGCGTTGAACGATTTGATCCAGCTTTTCCTGCGTGGTCCAGCCCATCTTAATCAGGTCCGGCAGCGGAATACCGGCAACGGTGGAGTACCGCACCGAGGGCACCATCGTGTCGCCATGACCGCCAAGCACAAAGGCCGTCACGTCTTCGACCGACACATTAAACTCTTCGGCCAAGAAGAAGCGGAAGCGCGCGCTATCGAGAACGCCTGCCATGCCAACAACCATATGGGGCGGCAGGCCGGACTTTTGCTGAAGCACCCACACCATTGCATCGAGCGGGTTGGTAATGCAGATAACGAACGCATCGGGCGCGTAGGTTTTAATGCCTTCGCCGACTTTGGCCATAACGCCTGCGTTAATCGCAATCAGATCATCCCGGCTCATGCCCGGCTTGCGGGCGACACCAGCGGTGACGATAATCACGTCCGATCCGGCAATCGCAGCATAATCGGACGCGCCGGATAGGGTCGCATCGAACCCTTCCACCGGGGCGGCTTCGGCAATATCGAGGGCCTTGCCCTGCGGTACACCGTCCACAACATCGAACAGGGTGATATCGCCCAGTTCTTTCAGACCAGCCAGCAGAGCCAGAGTGCCGCCAATATTGCCGGCACCAACCAACGCGATCTTCTTCCGTGCCATAGGGCTATCCTCGTTCGCTCAGAAACAAAAAGGCTCCGGCGCAGCCCGGCCTCCAGCCCCTGCTAGACGAGGAATGTTGCAATCGTCGAGATCGAAACACTCGCCTGCCCTAGTGCGGCATGAAACCTGGTCGCGTCATCGTTCCGCTTGCTACCGCGATTCGCCGCCAAGGGCAAGCATGGCAACAGGGAAGACAGCCGCTTATCGCCCAAAAGGGTCGCTATGCGCCCGTTGCACGGCAGTAAATGCGGCGAGGTGACGCAGCAAGCATCGTCTATTATTTCCAAATTATGCTAACGTCAAAATCCAACCTAACCGAATCCTCCTGAATTTGTGGGGATTTTTCGGTACACGTGCAACGATTTGAAAAAGGGTCGCAGCCGTAACGCGGCCCTTCAAAACCGGGAAGAAACGCGCGATATGACCACGCCGCAGCAAAAAAAAGTCACCGACGCCGAAGCCCTGTCCATGCACGCCAGCGGGCGGCCCGGCAAGATCGAGATAACTCCAACGAAACCGCTGGTGACGCAACGCGACTTAAGCCTCGCTTACTCCCCTGGTGTGGCCGCACCCTGCCTTGAAATCTTCAAGTCGCCGGAAGCCGCTTACGATTATACGGCTAAGGGCAATCTTGTTGCGGTGATCTCCAATGGTACTGCCGTGCTCGGCTTGGGCGATCTTGGGGCGCTGGCTTCCAAGCCGGTGATGGAAGGTAAGGCGGTGCTGTTCAAGCGCTTCGCCGATATTGACGGTATAGATATCGAAGTCGATACGCGCGATGTGGATGAGTTTGTTAACGCCGTCCGCTATCTCGGCCCCACCTTCGGCGGCATCAATCTTGAGGATATTAAAGCGCCGGAATGTTTTATCATCGAACAGCGCTTGCGCGAGTTGATGGATATTCCGGTGTTTCACGACGATCAGCACGGCACGGCTATCGTCGCCGCCGCTGGCCTTATCAACGCGCTCGATGTTACTGGGCGCTCGTTGAAAGAGATGAAAATGGTCGTGAACGGCGCGGGGGCTGCTGCCATCGCCTGCGTCGAACTGGTAAAACTGCTGGGCGTCCCGCACGGGAATGTCATTCTCTGCGATACCAAGGGTACGATCTATCAGGGCCGCACCGAAGGCATGAACCAGTGGAAATCGGCCCACGCGGTCCCCACCGAGGCGCGCACGTTAGAAGACGCTATGAAAGGGGCCGATGTGTTCTTCGGTCTGTCGGCCAAGGGCGCGGTGACAGCGGCAATGGTTGCCAGCATGGCCGCCAAGCCGATCATTTTTGCCATGGCCAACCCGGACCCGGAAATCACCCCGGAGGAGGTGAAGGACGTGCGCTCCGATGCTATCGTCGCTACGGGCCGGTCGGATTATCCGAACCAAGTGAATAACGTCCTCGGCTTTCCTTACATCTTCCGGGGCGCGCTCGACGTGCGGGCAACCGCGATTAACGACGCGATGAAAGTGGCTGCCGCTCACGCTATTGCCGATCTTGCTCGTCAGCCGGTGCCGGAAGAGCTTGCGACCATCTATGCCGGGCGCAAGCTACGCTATGGGCCGGAATACATCATTCCCGTGCCGTTCGATCCGCGTTTGATTACGACAGTGCCTCCAGCGGTGGCCAGGGCCGCGATGGAAAGCGGTGTCGCCCGCAGGCCGATTGCCGATGAAAAAGCCTATGGCCGGGCGCTCGCCAGTCGTCTCGACCCAACCGCCGCTAGCTTGCAAGGCATTTTGGACCGCGTGCGCGCCAACCCGCGCCGCGTGGTGTTCGCCGAAGGGGAAGAGGAGCGCGTGATCCGTGCCGCCCTCGGGTTCCGGGCAGCGGGCTATGGTCAACCCTTGCTGGTTGGGCGCGAGCAGCGCATTCAAGAGACCATTCGGGCGGCGGGCCTTGTGGGGGCGGACGATCTTGAAATCGTCAATGCCTCCGTCACGCGCCATAACAAGAAATACACAGACTATCTCTATCATCGGCTGCAACGACAGGGCTTTCTGTACCGGGATTGTCAGCGCATGGTGAATCAAGATCGTAATGTGTTCGGGGCTTGTATGGTTGCGTTGGGCGATGCCGATGCGATGGTGACGGGCGTTACCCGCTCGTTTGCCACGACGCTGGAAGAAGTGCGCCGGGCGGTGGATGTTCATAGCGAAGAACGGCTGTTCGGCCTTACTCTGCTGCTCTTACGGAATCACACGCTGTTCATTGCCGACACGCACGTAACGCCAGTGCCTACTGCCGAAGAACTGGCTGATATTGCCATGCAGACCGCTGCCAAAGCCCGCAGTATGGGGCATGAGCCGCGCGTGGCGCTGCTGTCCTACTCTAACTTCGGCAACCCGATGACCCATAATGGCGACCGGATTCGCGAAGCGGTAAAGCTGCTCGATCAGCGCAAAACCTACTTCGAGTATGATGGCGAAATGTCGCCTGATGTGGCGTTGGATGCCGAGTTGATGAAGCTCTATCCGTTCTGCCGCCTGTCCGGTCCGGCCAATGTGCTGGTAATGCCATCGCTGGCGGCAGCCAATATCTCGGCCAAGCTGATCCGCCAGTTGGGCGGTGGTACTGTTGTTGGGCCGATATTGATGGGGTTGGATAAACCCATCCAGATCGTCCCGATGGGGGCGACCGCAGGCGATATTATTACGATGGCCGCTCTCGCAGCCGCCACGGCAGCCGCTTAATTGAACCGCTGGGGGTACGTATGACCGACGTTCCGCGCGACGCACGCCCACCCCCCCGGCGGGACTTTACGACCGGGCCTGACGCTTTAGGTGGCATGGGGGTGGCGGGGGAGGCGGACGCACCGATGCCGCTGCCCGACCCGCCCTTACCGTTCAACCGTATTCTGTTGGCTGTCGGTCTTCTCAGTCTGCCACCGCTTGCCCTTTGCGGGGCGGCCCTGTGGCTAGGGTGGTTGCCGTTGGAGGCCGCTGCCCTCGCCGCCGCCGGATTGTTACTTTATTATGCGTTGCTCGCCCGCCGTCACGCACGCGCCATTTATGACCTGCGGAACTTTGCCGACGGGTTGATTGGCGGCGACCGGCCCTTGCCCGCCTCCGCCCGGCTTGGCAATCCGGCGTTTCGCGACCTTGGCTATGCGATTGCCCGGCTTTACCGCGCCAAGCGCGACCGCACCGATGAGATGGGACGCCTCGTGCAGGCGCGTGATGGGGTGCTGGATGCTGTGCCCGACCCGGTGTTCGCGCTCGACCGGCAAGGGCGGATTCTCGGGGCCAATCTGGCGGCGGTGGAAAGTTTTGGCGCGGTGATTGGGCGCGACGCCACGCTGTTGTTTCGCCAGCCCGCGATTGTCGCCGCCGTCGAGAGCGTGCTGACGAACGGGGAGGCGCGGGCGACCGCTACCCTTAGCCTCGCCCCGCCCGTCGAGCGGGAGTTTACGGTCGCGGTCCAGCGGCTTCAGTCGGTCGCGCCCGATGGCACCTGCGCGGTGCTGACCCTGCACGATGTGACCGCCCTGCGCCGGGCCGAGCAAACCCGCGTGGATTTCGTCGCCAACGCCAGCCATGAAATCCGCACGCCGCTGACCACGCTGCTGGGGTTTATCGAAACCCTGCAAGGCCCCGCAAAGAATGATCCCGCCGCTCAGGCCCTATTCCTCGATATTATGCAGGGCGAAGCGCAGCGCATGGCGCGGCTGGTGGAAGACCTGTTGTCGCTTTCGCGCATCGAACAGCATGAACACGAACATCCGACCACAACCCTGGCCCTCGGCCCCCTGCTGGAGCGGGTGATTGCAGGGCTTCAGCCGCAGGCGGACCAGCGCCGCTCGAAAATTCGCTTAACCCTTGACGGCAGCGACACTGTGATCGGCAGTGCTGACGAGCTGGTTCAGCTCGCGCAAAATTTGATCGTCAATGCGCTCAAATATGGCAAGGAAGGCGGTGTTGTTACAGTAACGGTGACGCGCAAACCCGCCGCGCCGCCCGCTATGCCACCGCCCACCTTTGGGGTTATCGCGATGACGATTTGCGACGATGGCGAGGGGATTCCGCGCGAACACTTGCCGCGCCTGACCGAACGGTTCTACCGGGTTGATCCCGCTCGCTCTAAATCGCAAGGCGGCACCGGCCTGGGGCTGGCGATCGTCAAGCATATCATCAACCGCCATCGCGGCAGTTTGAGGATCGAAAGCGACGTGGGGAAGGGGACGTGCGTCTATGCGTATCTGCCCGCCGCCGAACGCGGATGAATAATTTTGGATTCCAGATAGTTGATACCCTAAAATTAAAGCGTAATACAATATTACCAACTTAAAAGACATATTTGGAATATTATACCTCGTAAATTTACCAGGATTTATTGTCATATATCCGCAACCTTTTAGTCATAAAAGAGAGTCACGCCGTCGCTAGGGTCCGCTCAGTCTGTGAGCCGGGGCTTTTGCACCGAACGGCACGGGACAACGCAATTGGTCAGGGGTTTTCGCTCCGAAGAGCAAGGCTCTGTTGACGTATGCATGAAAGGCTTGATGGCATGATGAAGAAGACTTTTGCAGTGGCTGCCCTCGCCGCTGTAATGATTCCGGCGGCTGCTTTTGGCCAGGCACGGGATCAGATCCGTATCGTTGGTTCCTCGACGGTTTTCCCGTTCTCGACGGCAGCGGCGGAAGCCTTCGGTCGTCAAGGTAAGTTCAAGACTCCGGTTGTCGAGTCGACGGGCACCGGCGGCGGAATGCGCCTGTTCTGTGCTGGCGTTGGTACGGGTCACCCGGACATGACCAATGCCTCGCGCCCAATGACCAAGTCGGAATTTGAAAGCTGCGCCAAGAACGGCGTGACCGACATCACCGAAGTGAAGATCGGTTTCGACGGCATTGTGCTTGCCGATAAACTCGGTTCGGCCAAGATGAACCTGTCGCGCAAAGACATCTATCTCGCCCTCGCCGAGAAGGTTCCGATGAACGGTGGCCTCGCCGAGAACCCGTACAAGACTTGGGCACAAGTCAACCCGAACCTGCCGAACATTAAGATCGAAGTGATCGGCCCGCCCCCCACGTCGGGTACGCGCGATGCGTTCGTTGAGTTGGTGATGGACTTCGGCTGCAAAGATTTCCCGGAAATCAAAGCAATCACCGATGCCAAAGCAAGGTCTCAGGCTTGCTCCAAGATCCGTGAAGATGGCGCGTACATCGAAGCCGGTGAAAACGATAATCTGATCATTCAGAAGCTGAACACGTCGCCGGATGCTATCGGCATTTTCGGATACAGCTTCCTCGATCAAAACAAGGACAAGGTTCAGGGCAGCCAGATTGAAGGTTTCGACTCGACCTTTGAAAACATCTCCAGCGGTAAGTACCCCGTTTCGCGTTCGCTTTTCTTCTACGCGAAGAACGCCCACGTTGGCGTTATTCCGGGTATTAAAGAATTCATTACCGAATTCGTCTCGGAGAAGGCTTTCGGCAAAGACGGTTATCTGACCGATAAGGGCCTAATTCCGTTGCCGGATGCGGAACGCGCGAAGACCCGTGACTCTTCGGTCAGCATGACCAAGCTCGCGATGTAATAGGGTTGGGGGTTCGGCAACGGACCCCCCTCTCTTATTCGGGTAAGGCCGCGTTCCACACGGGCGCGAGAACCCGATAAAACACAAAAATCCGTTTTCCTTTTCAAGGTTACAAGGGGGGTTCCTGATGTCCCCGTCTTTGGTTTTTCTCGCGATTGCTGCGCTTGCGGTCTTCGGCTTCTTCTTGGGCCGTCGCCGTGTTTTAGCGATGGAAGGCACGCGCATTCGTGCCAGCATTCATTCTCTACCTAGCTATTATGGCTATTACATGGCGCTGTGGTGCATCGTTCCCGCCGCCGCCGTCATGGCGTTGTGGTTCGTGGTCGAGCCGACGATTATTGAAGGTCTGGTGCTCAGTGCCATGCCCGAAAGCTACCGCGCGATGAGTGCCAACCAGCTCACGTTGGTCATGGCGGATATTCGGAATTTTGCCTACGGCAACGCCGGTACGCGCACGCCCGATCCGGCGATTGCCGATGCGGTACGGAACTATCACGGGCTGCATGAAACCGGTGCGTGGATTGTTAGCATCGTCGGCGCGTGCCTTGGGGTTGCTGGGTTCGCTATCGGTTTCTGGCGGATCAATCCGCAGATGCGCGCGCGCAATCGGGTTGAGCGATTTGCCATCGTCGTTATGATTATCGCCTCCACAATTGCGGTTCTCACCACGGTTGGTATTGTTGGCTCGCTGGTGTTCGAATCGATGCGGTTCTTCACCAAGTATCCGGTATTCGATTTCCTCTTCGGCACTCAGTGGAGTCCGCAGACAGCGATCAGAGCCGATCAGGTTGGATCGTCCGGGGCTTTCGGTTTCATCCCGTTGTTCACCGGCTCGCTGTTGATTACCGTCATTGCAATGTTTGTGGCGGTTCCGATAGGGCTGCTTTCGGCGATTTATATGTCCGACTATGCTAGTCCGCGCCTGCGCTCGGTGGCAAAGCCGGTTCTGGAAGTGCTGGCGGGCATTCCCACAGTCGTTTACGGCTTCTTCGCAGCCCTTACTGTTGCGCCCTTCGTGCGCGACGCCGGTTCTGCGATGGGGCTGGATGTGGCTTCGGAAAGTGCGCTGGCTGCTGGGGTGGTGATGGGGATTATGATTGTTCCCTTCGTCTCCTCGCTGGCCGATGACGTGATCCACGCTGTGCCGCAAAGCCTGCGCCACGGGGCTTATGGTCTTGGTTCCACCAAGTCGGAAACCATCCGGCAAGTCGTGCTGCCTGCCGCTCTGCCGGGGATCGTTGCCGCCGTAATGCTGGCGATTAGCCGCGCGATTGGGGAAACCATGATCGTGGCGATGGCCGCCGGTTTGGCCGCCAACCTCACCTTCAACCCGTTTGCCGCCGTTACGACGGTAACGGTGCAAATCGCAAGCCTGTTGGTGGGCGACCAAGAGTTCGATAGCCCCAAAACCCTTTCGGCCTTCGCTCTCGGATTGGTGCTGTTCGTCATCACGCTCTGCCTGAACATCATCGCTCTGGCCGTTGTGCGGAAATATCGGGAAAAATATGACTGATATCGTCGAACGCCCCCAAGGGGTCGCTTCTCGTGGCGCTGCGCTCGGCGTCCACGCCACGGAAGAAGCTCAAAAGCGCCTGAAGCGGCGGTACGCCTCCGAATGGCGGTTTCGCGCCTACGGTCTTACCGCCATTCTTATCTCGATCACTGCGCTCGCTGTGCTGCTCTGGAGCATCGTTGGTCAAGGCTATACGGCCTTCACCGCCACCACGATGAGCCTGACCGTTACCGTCGATCCGGCCCTGGCCGATCCCGGCGGCAAGCGCGCTCAAGATGACCTTCGCACGGGGGACTTCCAAGGGATTGCCCGTGCGGGCCTCCGCAGTGTGTTTCCCGATGTAAAAGAACGCAGCGATTTGCGCGCCCTCTACACCATTCTCTCGAACGGTGCGAGCGATGCCATCCGCGACCGCGTGCTGGATAACCCTGCCCTTATTGGTCAACAGATCACCGTCCGCATTCCTGTCGCGTCGGATTACGATATGTACGCCAAGGGTTTTGCTGCGAAAACGCCGAAGGGTGGCGAGTCTCGCCTCAGTCCGAAGCAGATCGCTTGGTTTGAAACGCTAAAGGCCGATGGCAAGATTCACAGCAGCTTCAACATTTGGTTCCTCACCAGCGGCGACAGCCGTCAGCCGGAACTGGCTGGGGTGGGCGGCGCGATTATCGGCTCGTTGCTGACGTTGGCGATTACCTTGGCGATTGCCTTCCCGCTCGGTGTTATGGCGGCAGTATATTTGGAAGAGTTTGCGCCAAAGAACCGCTGGACCGATTTGATCGAAGTGAACATCAACAATCTGGCGGCAGTGCCCTCGATTGTCTTCGGCCTCTTGGGGCTTGCTGTGTTCTTGAACGTATTCGGTCTGCCGCGCTCGGCCCCAGTGGTTGGCGGCGTCGTGCTGGCCCTCATGAGCCTGCCGATTATCATTATCGCCTCGCGCGCCTCTTTGCGCGCCGTGCCCCCCTCTATCCGTCAAGCCGCTTTGGGGCTTGGTGCCAGCCGAGTGCAAGTGGTAACGCACCACGTGTTGCCGCTGGCCATGCCGGGCATTCTAACGGGTACCATCCTGTCGATGGCCCACGCCCTTGGCGAAACCGCACCGCTGCTGATGATTGGCATGGTCGCGTTCATCGTCGATATCCCCTCGGGGGCGACGCAGGCCGCAACCGTGCTGCCCGTGCAGATTTATCTGTGGGCCGATAGCCCGGAACGCGGTTTCGTTGAAAAAACCTCCGCCGCAATTATGGTTCTGCTAGCCTTTCTGCTGGCGATGAACGCGATTGCAATTTTCCTGCGTAAGAAATTCGAACGGAAGTGGTAATCTCCATGTTGGCGACCGATACTCAAACCGCAGCCGCCCCGCACGCCGCACACGGCAAGCGCGTGAAGATGAAGGCCACCGAGGTCGAAGTCTATTACAGCGAAAAGCGGGCGTTGAACAAAATTAACCTAGACGTACGCGAGCATGAAGTAACGGCCCTCATCGGCCCGTCGGGTTGCGGCAAGTCCACGTTTCTGCGGACGATGAACCGCATGAACGACGTGATCGACGGCTGCCGGATGGCGGGCAAGATCTTGCTCGACCAGCAAGATATCTACGATCCGAATATTGATGTCGTGCAGTTGCGCGCTCGCGTGGGCATGGTGTTCCAAAAGCCGAACCCCTTCCCCAAGTCGATCTACGATAATGTGGCCTATGGCCCCCGTATTCACGGCCTTGTGCGGTCTCGCGAAGAAACCGACGCGGTTGTGCAAAAGTCGCTCGAACGCGCGGGCCTGTGGAAAGAAGTGAAGGACCGTTTGCACGAAGGCGGCACCAGCCTTTCTGGCGGCCAGCAGCAGCGCCTGTGCATTGCCCGTGCGATTGCGGTTGATCCTGAAGTTATTCTGATGGATGAGCCATGCTCGGCACTCGATCCCATCGCCACCGCTAAAATCGAAGAGTTGATCGACGAGTTACGGACGAATTACACTATCGTTATCGTCACTCACTCGATGCAGCAAGCCGCCCGCGTGTCGCAACGCACGGCATTCTTCCATCTAGGCGATTTAGTGGAAGTGGGCGATACCGCGCAAATCTTCACAAATCCGAACGACGAACGCACTCAGGGTTACATCACAGGCCGCTTCGGTTGAGCCTTAAGGCCCCCTCTTAGGCCCCCTGGGTAGAAGGAAATTCCCATGTCGAATGAACATATCGTCTCGTCCTTCGACGAAGAATTGCGCGCACTCCATAAGTCGATCATGCAAATGGGCGGACTGGTGGAAGCCCAGATTGCGCAGTCGATGCAAGCAATGGGCCGCCGCGATAGCCAGCTTGCCTCTGCCGTCGTCGCCAATGACGCGCAGGTGGATGTTCTCCATCACGAGATCGACGAACAGGTTGTTCGCATGTTGGCCTTGCGGCAACCGATGGCGTCGGACCTACGCACCGTCGTCGCCTCGCTCCGTATCGCCACCGATCTGGAGCGCATTGGTGACTACGCCGCCAATATCGCTAAACGCACGCTGGCCTTGAACGTGTCGCCCTCGGTGAAGCCTGCGTCGGGCGTGCTGCGGATGGGTAAAATTGTCCAGAGCATTGTTAATGACGTATTGGACGCTTACGCCGAACGCAATGCCGAGCGGGCGGATGCTATTCGTGCGCGCGATACAGAAGTCGATGAGTTATACACCTCAATCTTCCGCGAACTCCTCACCTACATGATGGAAGATCCGCGCAATATAACCGCCTGCACTCATGTGCTCTTCATGTCCAAAAACCTGGAGCGCATTGGCGATCATGCGACCAATATCGCCGAAACGATCTACTATATTGTGCGTGGCAAAGTTCCTGATGACGAGCGCTTGAAGGGCGACCTCTCCAGCATGACGGCGATGACCGCTACTGGCGAAACTTACGTCGCCGACAGTAAGGGAAATTAAAAGTATGTCGCCAGTAACCCCGCTGGTGCTGGTCGTTGAGGACGAGACCGCGATTGCCACCCTGCTCCGATATAATCTGGAGCGGGAGGGCTTTCGCGTTTGTATCGCCACCGATGGCGAAGAAGCGCTAATTATCGCCGCCGAGCAGAATCCCGATCTGGTGTTGCTGGATTGGATGCTGCCGATGCTTTCCGGTATTGAAGTCTGCCGCCGCTTGCGCCGCCTGCCGAACGCGCGGGCGACGCCGATCATTATGCTGACCGCGCGCGGCGAAGAAGGCGACAAAATCCGGGGCCTCGATAGCGGGGCTGACGATTATGTGACGAAGCCGTTCTCCGTGTCGGAGTTGATCGCGCGGGTGAAGGCGGTTCTGCGCCGTACGCGCCCTTCGGTGGATGGCGAAAGCCTGAATTTTGCCGATGTGATGCTGGATCTCGCCGCCCATCGGGTGCGCCGGAACAACCGCGATATTCACCTGGGGCCAACCGAATTTCGCCTGTTGCGCTATCTTATGGAGCATCCGGGCCGCGTGTTCAGCCGCGAGCAACTGTTGGATGCCGTGTGGGGCGCGGATGTTTATGTGGAACCGCGCACCGTGGATGTTCATATCCGCCGCCTGCGGAAAGCCCTCAATGCCGAGGGCGAAACCGACATTGTTCGCACGGTTCGATCGGCGGGCTATGCTTTAGATGAAACTGTAGATGTTACGGGTTAGGTCAAGTTTGTTGCCCTTGTTTTGTCATAAATAGCGCATAGCTATGCACGTAACGCGGGTATGCCTTGATAGGCTCACGTAGATTTTTGCTAAAGAATGTTAAAATTATCTGTGTAAGATGGAGTCTCCGAGACTGCCTTAATATGTTTGCCCTTGGAGGGCTTAGGGATGACGTTGGGTCGATTTTCATTCAAAGATATGGGCGTTCAGCAACGCCTGATCCTGACATTTGTTGTGCTGGCGAGCATCATCGCCGTGGCTATTACCGCCAACGCTTATCGCGTGATCAACGCGGCGCTGTTGCAGGGCGCTCAGGTTGACGTTGATCGCGGTTTAGATGTGATGAAGCAACTGGTCGATGGTCGTGGTGGGCGCTTCGAGATGGTTGGTGATGTCTTGACCCTCTCCGGTCTTCCGCTGGCGGGGGATACGACGTTAGTCGATAGCGCGAGTAAGATTTCCGGCGGGATTGCAACAATCTTTCAAAAAGACGAGCGTATAACAACGACAGTGCAAAATCCCGAGGGTGGGGCTGCCATTGGCACGAAACTCGGTCAAGGCCCAGCTTACGACAGTGTTTTCCACGATAAGGCAGTTTACCACGGCTTAGTACAGATTTTGGGCGAGCCTTATTGGGCCGTTTATGATCCGATTATTGATAATTCTGGCCAAGTGATCGGTATTTTCTCCGTCGGTGTTCCGGTTTCGGGTGTGACCGAAGAGAGTAATCGCATTTTGCTCGAGAATTTGATGGGGGCGGTGTTGGCCCTTATTTTGGGGTCGGCGGTTGTTGCTGTGGTCGTGCGTTCGCAAATGCGCCGCGTCTCGCGGCTGACAGGTCTCTTCGCGGTGCTGCAAAAAGAACCGCAGGTGCTGACCCTGGAAGAGAGCAAGCGCACCGACGAAATTGGTGCACTCGCGCGGGCGCTGGTCGATTATTCGGCTCAACTCGAAACTGCGCGGCACTTGGCGGAGCAGGAGCAGCGCACGATTCAGCGCCAAATAGCCCGTAAGCAGATGATTGAAGGGGCTATTGCCAGCTTTGGGAGCAGGATTGATGGCATCATCGCCACCGTGGTTTCATCGGCAGACCAGCTTCAGCAGAACGCCGAAACTGTGAACACCAATGCCTTGATGACGTCGGAGCAAAGCAACGAAGTGGCCGTTGCCGCCGAACAGGCCACCGCCAATGTGCAAACCGTAGCCTCCGCATCGGAAGAGTTGAATGCGTCAATTCGCGAAATCAACCGACAGGTCGCCGAAGCTGCCTGCATCGCGGGCGGTGCCGTAACGGAAGCCGAGGCAACCGGCGCGATTGTTCGCACTTTGTCGGAAGCTGGGCAGCGTATCGGTGAAGTTGTTAGCCTGATTTCGGAAATCGCGGCCCAGACCAACCTGCTGGCCCTCAACGCCACGATTGAAGCCGCTCGCGCGGGCGAGGCTGGTAAGGGGTTTGCGGTCGTGGCGAGTGAAGTGAAAAGCCTTGCCGGGCAAACCGCCCGCGCGACGGAGGATATTCAAAACCAAGTTGCCGCCATTCAAGCCGCAACCCAACATGCTGTAAACGCGATTGGCACCATTACCCACACGATCAACCGGATTAACGATATTAATCTCGGGGTGAAGGCAGCGATGGAAGAGCAGGGTGCCGCTACGTCGGAAATCGCCCGTAACGTCACCGAGGCGGCGGGCAGCACGCAGAATGTGACCGTCATCACGATTTCCGTTACCACAGCGGCGGTGCATACCGGCAGCATGGCCAGCGAAGTTCTCTCCGCCGTCGGCAACCTAACCGAGCAAGCCGATACGTTGAGAAACGAAGTGAAGCTGTTCTTGGGGAAAGTCCGTGAGGATGATGCGGCTTAGGGGCGACGAGACGGCACAGGCGGCGGTTGGGGCTGGCGAGCGAGCAGAACCGCCCCTTGCACTGCCGTTCCCAAGGGGCGCAACAGGCGCGGCGTGATTTCTGGCGCAAGGTAGGCGCTGATTGCGGGGGCCAGACTGCCGCCGAGCGCCACCGGCAGCCGAGCGCTCGGGTCGGCGGCGGCAATCATGGTGCCAATCTCGTTGGCGGCTTCCCGCATCAAGAGGCAGGCCAACTCGTCCCCCGCTTCGGCCATTTCGACAATCAGCGGGGCAAATTCAGCGAACTGCGCTTGGGTCGCCGTGCCAAGCGTGGCGAAGAACGGCTCCCACGCGCCGCCCCAGAGGCTAAAACACAGGCGCGTGAGCGGCTCCCAGGCGCTACGGCCGTCAAGCGCGCGCTGAGTAAGGTTCACCAGCAGCAGCCCAAGCCAAGCACCGCTGCCTTCATCCCCGCTGGGAAAGCCCCAACCGCCGATTTCAAACCATTCTCCTGCTTCAGGGCGGGCGGCTGCAACCGAGCCGGTGCCAATCGCCACCGACACCCCCGGCGCAAGACCCAGCGCACCGACGAGGGTAGTGTAGGAATCGGTGCAAACCCACGCAGGCACGGGCAGCGGGTTCAAAGCCTCGAACAAATGCCGTTGGGCCGGAAGATTGACCCCGGCGAGACCTAGCACGATGCGCGCGTCGTGCAGCGTATCGGAATGCTGGCCGAGCGGGGCGAGGGCCGCCGTCAGGGTTTGCAGAATTGCGTCCCAGGCTTGCCCAATTCCTTGACTGAGGCCCGATGCTGGCCCGCGCGCTTGTGCGAGAATGCCCCCGTCTTCGGCTTCGATCCTCACTCGGGTACCGCTGCCCCCGCCGTCGATGCCGATATAGATCATTCCGGGGTATCCTCTTTCAGAATATGCTGAAGCCCCGCCAAAGCTGCCGCGACAGTGCCGTGGCGGGCGTAGGCGGCTTCCAGGGCCTGAGCTTGCGGCATAACTGCCGCTCGCACCCTCTCATGCCCGAGAGTATCCGGCGTAATCAACCCGGTCATTGTCTGTAGCCAGAGCGACACGATGGACAGATCGGTAGGGATTTCCTGAGCGATGAGCAGTGCGAGCGACGCCACCGCGCCAAGCCCGCCCACCGCAGCCCCCCCATCCACGGCGGCAACGGCAACAATCCAGCGCTGTGCCGCCATTGCCCATAGCCGCCGCAAAGTAACGGGCGGCGGCGCACTCAGCAAATGCGGCTGAAGGCTGGCCAGCAAAACGCGGCAGCCTTCCGGGTCGAACGCCGCCCGCCCGGCGACAAAATGGAAAATTGCAACCCCCCAATGAGCTTTCAGCGCGTCTTCGCCAGGGTGGCGCTCGGCGTGGTCTGCCAGATCGTCCACGAACCGCCGGGCGGTGATAGGATCGAGGCTCACCCAGCGCTCCACCCAGGCACAGACACTCATCGACCAGCCCGCGCGCGCGGTTGGATCGTCGGCAAGGCTTTTGCCCAAGGTCTCTAGCCGCCCGCGCGCGGCCTCCGGGTCATGCCCCATCTGGCGAATTATATCTTCGACTAGGGCGAGCGTGCGGCGTTCCCGCCACTCTTGCGGCAGGTGGCGCATAAAGGAAAACGCCCCGGCACCTCCGTCCGATTTTTCTGTTACCGTGTCCGCGATCTTCTGTTGCTCCATCCCTACTCAGCCTCCCCACTCAGCCTGGAATTGTGTGAAAATTTCCAGCGCCGATATGGTCAAGCCGGGGGCGCTATGGCACAATTGGCCTGATGACTGCATTTTCCTTTCCTCCTCCTCCGATCCCGCCGAACGAGGCCGCGCGCTTAGAAGAGCTTCATACCTTCTGCGCGCTCGATACGCCGGACGATCCGCGCCTGGACCACTTGGTGCAACTGGCAACGCGCTTGCTAGAGTGCCCTATAGCGCTTGTTAGTCTTCTCGATTCAGATCGGCAATGGTTTAAGGCCAAAATTGGCATTGATGCCAAGGAAACCCCGCGCCGTATTGCTTTTTGCGCTTACGCCATCTTGGACGATGACGTGATGATTGTGGAGGATGCTTCAGCCGATCCTCGGTTTATGAGCAATCCGCTCGTGACGGACCCTCCTTATATCCGCTTCTATGCCGGCGCGCCGCTTATCTCTGCAACGGGGTTTAGGCTGGGAACCCTGTGCGTGATCGACCAATGCCCGCGCAGCTTTACCGATGCTCAGTGCAGTTTGCTGAAGCAACTAGCAGAAATGGCGGTCGATACGCTCGATCTGCACCGCATCCTTCAGAAAACCCGTCAGGATAATCTGACCCGCACGCGCTTCTTGTCTAGCCTCAGTCACGAATTGCGAACGCCACTGAACGCCATTATGGGGTTCAGTGAAATGATTTTACTGCAATCGCCGACCGATAGGGTGGCAGATTACGCGCGCACAATCCACCAAGGCGGCACCGGCTTATTGCAACTGATTGATGATATTCTCGACTATGGTCAAATCGAGGCCGGGGAGCGCCCCGTGAGCGTTGAGCCGCTGGATTTGGATGGGGCAATTCTCGCCGCTGTCCGGCAGGTGCGCCCCCTTGCCGACCGGCGGCAGGTTTTCGTGCACCTCGCCTTGCCGACACTGCTGACCGTCAAAGTCGATGCCTCGGCGCTGCATCAGGTGCTGGTGCATATCCTGGAAAACGCCCTGAAATTCACGCCCGCCAACGGCACCGTAAAGGTTGCGGCGCATAAAGCCGAAGCGTGGGGGGAAGAAGAGTGGGCCAACCTAACGATTGCCGACACCGGCATCGGCATTCCGGCAGAAACCTTAGCGAAACTGGGCGATCCGTTCTTGCGACCCGATAGCACGCTTACCTCCTCCGAGCGCGGGGCCGGCTTGGGAATTGCCCTCTCGCGGCGGCTGTTGCAGGCTATGGGCGGTTCGGTGGCTTTTACTAGCAAGCTCCATCACGGCACGCGCGTTACCTTGCGGTTGAAGCTCGCGCCAGGGGGGCTTGCCCCAGCGCCAGAGACGTTGCCCCGAAGCGTGCTCGGTATAGATCCGGCGTAATCCCCGAAGCCCGCCGAAGCGCGCGCGTGAGCGAATCGACCGAGCCGAACCCCGCCGCTGCCGCAATCGCCGTTATGCTGTAATGGGTCGTTTCGAGCAGCAGTCGTGCCCGCTCCAGCCGCAGAGTTTCCACATAGCGCGCCGGAGTCTGGCCGGTGCGGGCGCTGAAATGGCGCATAAAGCTACGCTCGGTTAGCCCAATCCGCGCCGCAAGCGTGGGTACGCGCAAATCGTCGCCAGAATGGGCCGCCATCCAGGTGAGCAAATCGCCTAGTTTTCCCTCCGCTGTTCGCTCTGCCGAGCGGGCTTGCGCGGCGAGCAGGCTGGAGAACTGCGACTGGCCCCCAGGGCGGCGCAGATACAGCACCAGTTCCCGCGCCACCGCCAGGGCAATCTGCTGCCCCAAGTCGGCTTCGACCAGCGCCAACGCCAGATCAATCGCCGCCGTAATCCCTGCTGAACTATAGAAGGGCGGGGCGCTCACGTAGATTGCATCCGGCTCTACGTGAATGTCCGGGTAGCGCGCGGCAAGCTCCGCACAAGAATGCCAGTGGGTCGTCATCCGTCGCCCGGCCATCAGCCCGGTTTCTGCCAGCAAGAACGCGCCCGTGCAGACGCTAGCGACGCGGCGACAGGTAGGGGCGTGGTCCCGCACCCACGCGGGCAGAACGCCTTCCGCCACCGCCCGTTCCACGCCGGGATTACCGCCGACGATGAGCAGCGTATCGACCCCCTCCGGCACGGCTGCCAGCGGAACCGTTGGCCCTAGCGACAGACCGCAACTGGTTGGCACCGCGCCGCCCGCAACCGAAGCATGGAGAATGTGATAGGGGCGCGGCGCGTCCGCCCCTTGCATCGCGGCAAAATGGGCATTTGCCTTCGTGAACACTTCCGTCGGCCCTAGGCAGTCGAGGCTTTGGCACTGGGGGAAGACCAGAATCACTAGGGTTCGCATCGCGCCGCACTCCGATAAACGTATTTGGCAGAATATGCGGCTTTAATGTCCTTTCTGACAACCAAGGATCGGCCTACGCTGAAAGCCTATTCTTGCGCCCTGTCGAAAGGTTACCCATGACCGCCGCTTCTGCTTTCTCACCCTTGGCCCGTCGTACGGCGATAACCTTAGCCGTCTCGCAGTGCCTTTATTTCTGCGCTATCGCCATCGGCCTTACGCTGACGGGGTTGGTGGGGAGTCAACTCGCCCCGCGCGCCAGCCTCGCCACCTTGCCATTTGCCGTACTGACCCTCACGTCGGCGGCGACCACTGTGCCGCTATCGTTGCTGATGGGACGGGTTGGGCGGCGGCCTGTGTTTATGCTGGGGGCGTTCGGGGCGATTGTGGGCGGAATTTTGGCGGCAGCGGCGATTTTTCAGCGCGATTTTTTCTTATTCTGCGTCGGCAATGCCTTGCTTGGGCTGTTTCAGGCCAGCGCGCAGTATTACCGCTATGCGGCAACCGATGCCGTGCCGGAGGCCGCTGGGAAAGCGCGCGCCCTCTCTTGGGTCATGATCGGCGGCTTGGTCGCGGCCTTCCTGGGGCCGCAGATTGCGGCGATGTCGCGGGATTTTTGGGCGATTGTGCCTTTCGCTGGCTCCTATGGCGCGATTGCGGCCCTGGGCGGGGTCGCAGTTCTCGTGCTCGCAACGCTACCGTTACAGCCGGTGAGCCAAGCTGCCAGCGGCGAGGCCCGCCCGCTCGCCGATCTTGCGTTTCAGCCGAGTTTTCTGCTCGGGCTGGTCTGCACGGCGTTAGCGTTTGGAATCATGACCTTCGTCATGACGGCCACGCCGCTGGCGGTGATCGCCTGCGGGTTTTCCGTCGATGCCTCGGCGGGTGTGATCCAGGCCCATCTGGTCGGCATGTTTGCGCCGGCGTTTTTTACGGGCAAGCTAATTGGGCGCTTTGGTGTGGTGCCGATTTTACTAGCCGGGCTGGGGTTATTCGGTATCAGCGCCGCCGTTGGCCTTGCCGGGCTAACGCTGCCGTATTTCACTGTTGCCCTGGTGCTGAGTGGGGTTGCCTGGAACGCCCTGTTCGTGGGCGGCTCGACGCTGATCGCTCAATCGGCCAGCGCGCCGAAGGACCGCGCCCGCCTGCAAGCCTTGTCGGAGTTCAGCGTTTTCGGTCTTTCGGCATTAGCTGCCGTAAGTGCAGGGCCGGCGCAAGTGAGCCTTGGGTGGGCATCGGTGTTGGGCGCGACCTTTGCCCCCCTAGCCCTGCTCGGTATCGCGGTGCTGGCCTTTCGCGTGACCAAGGGCCGCCGCGCCACGGCATCATAAAAAGGGGGGCCTTTGCCCCCCTTGAAGATTACAGCGCGCTGGTTAGCCACGCTTGCAGCATTGATTTAGGCAAAGCCCCAACCTTTTGCGCCACAACCTGACCGTTCTTGAACAGCAGCATAGTGGGAATACCGCGCACGCCATATTTCGTTGGCGTGGCAGGGTTTTCGTCGATGTTCACCTTAGCAATAGTTACTTGGCCTGCAAGTTCAGTGGAGATTTCTTCCAGCGCTGGCCCAATGGCCTTACACGGGCCGCACCACGCCGCCCAAAAATCGACCAGCACTGGGCCGGGGGCATTGAGAACATCGGCATCGAAGCTGGCATCGGTAACGGCAACAGTCGCCATGATTTTTTCCTTTGAGAGAGCCGGGGTCGCCAGCTTGAATAAGGCAAACTTAGGGAGACACTTACCCCAGCGTCAACCACCTTGGCCGTTTATCACTGGCACCTTCGCGGCCCGGTGCGTCTGTTGGGGACGCGACCGTTCTTGCCGTTAGAGCTGCGTGCGTTAAGTCGGACGCAGCTCTAGAGGCCGCCATTGCGGCGGCGGCCAAGGGCGCGGATGCGCCCGCCCGGCGAGGGCTAAAAAATAACCTATAACGTCGTGCGTCTAATTTAACGCACGACGCTAATGAAAGTCGATATCTTAACGACGCTATCGGCCAATGCCTAATTGGTGGGCGGCAGGAAACTTCCTGGTGCAGGGGCGATTTGTTTGTGTGTGCCGCGTTGGATTTCCCAAACGGCGAGACCGCGTTCGGTGCTGCCGTCCATATTCAGGCGAAATAGTCCTTCCACCCCAGCAAAACCGTTCGGGTTGGTGAGGGTCGAGTCGGAGAAGTTCGGGCCGTTGGTAAGCTTGCCGATCACGGCGGTCAGGGCCACCGCGTCATAGGCGAGGGAGGAGAGGCGGTTAGGCGCGGCACTATAGACTGCCTTATATTTCTCCTCGAACGACGCGCGCCCTGCGGGGTCTGGCGCGGCGTACCACGCGCCGACTAAGCCCGGTTCGGCCCCCAGAGACGTATCGTCCCACTGGGGCATACCGATCAGCCGCACGTCTTTTACATCAATGTCGTAATAGGGAATCCACGGCCCCATCTGCTTTAAGCGCGGCACGGAGAGTTCGCCGATTACCAGCGCTTGATACGACGGCGGCGGTGGCGGCACGGCCCTACGGCGGTCATATTCCGCCGTGCGCCGCACAATACCCTGGAAGTCGGTAGCGTTGGCCGGGTAGCTGTCGGCCCGCACGAGGCTTCCCCCCACTTGGGGCAGCGTGCGCTCCAGGGCTGCGGTTAGTTGGCGACCAATGGGGGCATCTGGCACTAGGGCAGCATAGCGGGTTAGCCCTTTTTCCCGCGTGATCGCCAGGACGCGCTGAAGCGCCTGCACGGGCGAGAGACCCAAAACGTACACACCAGATTGCGCGGCAGAACGGTCGTTCGAGAAACTGATGACCGAGAGGCCCGCTGCTTTGGCAATCGGGGCGACTTCCGCCACTTGAGCGGCAAACAACGGCCCGATGAGAATATGCGCGCCTGCGTTCACCGCAGCGGCGGCGGCGGCGGTCGCGCCGTCTTTTTCCGTATCGAAGGGTAGCAGCTTAAAGCCTTCCGGCGCGTGATCGAACATTGCCAGTTGGGCTGCTTCCAGCAAACCTTGCCCCACTGCCTGCGCCCGGCCCGAGAGCGGCGCGAGCAGAGCGACGCGAATATCGGGTTTCGGCGGGCGGGCAGTGCCGAATGGTGCTTGCCCTGTCGCAGGTGGAGAGATGGCACCGGGAACAACCGTTGTATCGGCGGGCAGTGGCCCGGTTTCAATCGGCGTTGGCCCAGAAGGGCGCGTCGCCCAACTCGGTTCCGCCGGTTGTTGCGACACAAGCGGCGGCTTTGCTTGCGAAGCGGGGGGTTGCTCCGATACGGTTGGCTTGCTGCCGGGCATTTGCCCGCAAGCCGCCATCAACAGCCCTAATGCCAGGATCGCCGCGCGCGTGACAGCCGACATCGAAAACCCTACCCCTCACCGTGTCAAAAATCGCCTTGACCCTACCGAGGAGACCCCAACAAATCCAGCGCAATCCGAACTTTCGGAAGCGGTTGGGGCGGGTTTGTCGCCGGGGCTTTACCTCGTCGCAACGCCGATTGGGAATGCAGAGGATATTACGGTGCGCGCGCTGAACCTCTTAAAGCGCGCGAATGTGATCGCGTGCGAGGATACGCGGGTGACTGGCCCCTTGATGCGCCGCTATGGTATCTCGACACCGCTGGTCGCTTATCACGATCATAATGGCGCGTGGATGCGCCCGAAACTGCTGGCGCGCGTGCGGGCGGGGGAGGCCGTGGCGCTGGTGTCGGACGCCGGAATGCCGCTGATCTCCGACCCCGGCTATAAACTGGTGCGGGAAGCCCAGGCGGAAGGCTTGCCCGTTACCAGCCTGCCCGGCGCGTCGGCCGTGCTCACCGCTGTGCAGCTTTCCGGTCTGCCGTCGGATCGTTTTCTGTTTGCGGGCTTCCCCGACCATAAATCCGGCGCGCGGCAAAGCCTGTTTCGGGAATTGGTCGCGGTTCCAGCGACGTTGATTTTCTTTGAAGGCCCGTCTCGGGTTGCCGATAGTTTGGCCGATATGGCCATTGTGTTCGGCGCGCGCGAGGCGGCTTTGGTGCGCGAGATTACCAAGCTCTATGAGGAAGTCCGCCGCGCGCCCTTGCCCGATCTCGCCCGCCATTATGCCGAACAGGGGCCGCCGCGCGGGGAAATCGTCATCGTCGTCGCCCCGCCGGGCGAGGAGGCGGCGACCGCCGAAGCCGATCTCGACACAATGCTGCGGGAGGCGCTTGCCACTCACAGCGTTCGCGATGCCGCCGATTTGATCGCAACCGCCACCGGTCAGCCGCGCCGGGCGGTGTATGCGCGGGCATTGCAGGTGTCAAAGGAGTGAGCCGAACGGCGCGCGGCCACGCAGCTTTTCGCCGGGGGCGCTGGGCCGAACGGTTGGCGGTAGCGCTGTTGTGGCTCAAAGGCTATCGGCTGCTTGGGCGTAATGTGCGAACGCCGTTCGGGGAAATTGATCTGCTGGCGCGGCGTGGGCGGGTGCTGGCCGTGATCGAAGTGAAGGCGCGGCCCGATCTTGCCACGGCGCGCGCGGCGATTTCCCCGCATCAACAGGCGCGGCTTTTGAACGCCGTCGCCTGGCTGGTATCGCGCCGCCCCGATTTCAAGGACTTGCAACCGCGCTGCGACGCGCTTTTGATAGTGCCGGGATACTGGCCCCGGCATGTCGTGAATGCCTTCGGCACCGAAATACACTTCTAACCTCACGAGGCCATGATGAGCTTAACGGTTGCCTTGCAGATGGACCCTATCCACAGCATCGACGTTCACGGCGATAGCACGCTGATGCTGGGGCTTGAAGCCCAACGCCGGGGGCATACGCTGGTGCATTACCTGCCGCAGAACCTGTCGTTGAAAGACGGCGCGGTGATGGCGGTCGGCCACGGGCTGACCTTACGGCACGAACCCGGCAATCACTTTGATCTTGGGGCGGAAGAGGCATTCAGCCTCGCGGACCTAGACGTGATCCTGCTGCGGCAAGACCCACCCTTCGATCTCGCCTATCTGACAACGACGTGGCTGCTCGAAAAAATCCACCCGCAAACTCTCGTGGTCAACGATCCGGCGTGGGTGCGGACCATGCCGGAAAAAATCTTCGTGACCGAATTTCCCGACCTGATGCCGCCGACACTGATTACCTCGGACCTGCGCCAAGCCGTCGCTTTCCGCGCGGAGCATAAGGATATTATCGTGAAGCCGCTCTACGGCAACGGCGGCGCGGGGGTGTTCCACGTGCGCCCGGATGATGAAAACCTAACGGCGTTGATCGAACTCTACCAAAAGCTCGGGCGCGAACCGTTCATGGTGCAGCGCTACCTGCCGGAGGTGCGCGCGGGCGACAAGCGCATCATTCTGATTGATGGTGAACCCGCCGGTGCAGTGCTGCGCGTTCCCGCCGATGGCGAAGCCCGCGCCAATATGCACGTGGGCGGGCGCGCGGTGAAAACCGACCTTACAAAGCGCGAGCGGGAGATTTGCGCCCGTATCGGCCCAACGTTGCGCGAGCGTGGTCAAATCTTCGTTGGTATCGACGTGATTGGCGATTACTTGACAGAAATCAACGTGACCTCCCCCACCGGCATTCAACAAATCAACCGCCTCGATGGGGTTACGCTGGAGCGGCAGATTTGGGACGCGATTGAGGGGCGGCTCTAACGCCTGGCTCTTTATTCCTCACTGTCTCGCAAGGCCGCATCGTAGTCCTGGCCACCGTAATAGACGCCAAGAATATTCACGATGTCGGTCGTCGCCTCAAACAGTATCGTCACGCGCCGCCGGAATCCTAGCAGCCGTAAACCCGGCCGGAGATCATCGCGGCGTCTACCTCTGTGCGGGAAGATTTGCAGGTTTTCGCAGTAATCCACGATTGAATCGACATATCGCGCCGCTACGATCGGCGACCCTGCCTCGGCGATATGAATTTCCAGCGCCTCAAGCTGTCGCAGGGCTTCTGGGGTGAAATGAACCCTATGGGTTAAGCAGAGGCGGGCCGTTTACGCTTGTCGGCTAGGTGCTGACGCACCTGCTCAACGCTGAGCGCCCGGCTCGGATCAGCTTTCAAGGTGTCGTAAGCGGCAACGCCTTGCGTGCGAAGCCAGCTCTCAAGAGCCATGTCGCGCGCCTGCAAGGCGCGTAGCCCGTCACGGATAACCTCACTCTCGCTGGCATACTCGCCCGACGAAACCTTAGTCTTGACCATCTGAGCCATTTCGTTCGGCAACGTGACGCTGAATTGTTGCGTGCTACGCATGGGAATCTCCGTTATCAATCGCGTTCAATAGGATTAAACACTTCTGGATATCGGGTCCGTCCAAAATCAAAAAAATCCGCGCCAACGCCCTGCTTTTGAACGATGCGATCATTCGAGATAGTGTGAGCGATCTACTGACGCATTTCAAGTTTGCGACGAATGCCGTGCAGAATCGCGGACCTCTATCGAATAATCCCGCTTGACGCCGCTACCCTCGCCCGGCTGCAATGCTGTAGCATGGGTTTGAATAGGAACGCGCCCCGATTTGCCCGGCAGGGGAAGGGGCGCGAGATGGGAAGAAGAGACGATGACCTCGACGCAGACGGTTTCTGGAACGGTATCTAGCCAGGGTGCTCATAGCTTGAACGCCCCCGACATCACGGTAAGCGCGCGGGCCGTATTCGGGATTGATACGGACCTGGAGGTTCCCGCCTTTTCGGTTGGCTCCGCCTATGTGCCGGACATTGACCCGAGCTATAAGTTCGACCCGGATACGACGCTGGCTATTCTTGCGGGTTTCGCCTTTAACCGCCGCGTGATGATCCAGGGTTATCACGGTACTGGGAAATCCACGCATATCGAACAGGTGGCGGCGCGGCTTAACTGGCCCTGTATCCGGGTTAATCTCGATAGCCACATCAGCCGCATTGATCTGATTGGCAAAGATGCCATTGTGTTGCAAGACGGCAAGCAGGTAACGGCGTTCCGCGAGGGGATTCTGCCGTGGGCGCTGCAAAGCCCGGTCGCTATCGTGTTCGACGAATATGATGCGGGCCGCCCGGATGTGATGTTCGTCATTCAGCGCGTGCTGGAAGTGGAAGGTAAACTGACGCTTCTCGACCAGAACAAGGTCATCCGCCCGCACCCGTTCTTCCGGCTGTTCGCCACGGCGAATACGATTGGCCTGGGCGATACCACCGGCCTCTATCACGGCACGCAGCAGATCAATCAAGGGCAGATGGACCGTTGGAGCATCGTCGCCACGCTCAACTATCTGTCGGCAGAAACCGAAACCGGGATCGTGCTGGCAAAACTGCCGGACTATCAAACCGAAGCGGGGAAGAAGATTGTCGAGGCCATGGTGGCTTTGGCCGATCTCACCCGCGCGGGCTTTATCGCTGGGGATATTTCTACGGTTATGTCGCCGCGCACTGTGATTACTTGGGCGGAGAACGCTAAGATTTTTAAGGGCGATGTTGGGTTTGCCTTCCGTCTCAGCTTTCTCAATAAGTGCGATGAAGCCGAACGCCCGCTGATTTTGGAATATTATCAGCGTTGCTTTGGCCGCGATCTGGCGGGCCGGATTGTGGAAGCCAAGACCGCGCGGGTCGCAGGTCGCGTCGCCTAACCCGGATCGGACGAGTTCTTTAGTATGGCCGATGCCGAATCTCCTCTGGAGCAGTTTAAGCGCGCCACCACCGCGGCAATCCGCGCGATTGCCGAAAATGCTGAGGTGGAAGTTGGCTTCGGCGCGGAAGCGGCGGGTGTCGTCGGCAAACGTGCCCGGCTGCCCGCCCCCTCCCGCGCTCTGCCGCCGGAGGAAGTAGCGCGGTTTCGCGGCGAGGCCGATGCGGTGGCCTTGCGCCTGCGCTATCACGATGCGGGCACGCACCAGCGCCGCCAACCGATTACCCCGACGGGCCGCGCGATTTTCGAGGCGTTAGAGCAAGCGCGCTGCGAGGCGCTTGGCGCAAACCGTATGGCGGGCGTGGCGCAAAATCTCAGCGCAACTTTGGAGCAGAAGTACCGCCGCCTAGGCTTTGACCGCGTGACCGACCCGACCGAAGCGACCTTGCCGGAAGCCGTGCGAATGCTGGCGCGCGAAGCGATGACCGGCACCCCGCCGCCGGACCCGATCCGTCCGCTGGTCGAAAAATGGCGTTCGCAGCTTGCCGAGAAAATCGGGGGCGATCTCGATAGTTTGCGCGCGACGATGGCCGATCAAGAGGCGTTCGCCCGCACTGTGCGGCAGTTGCTCGCCGATCTCGACGTGGAAGCCGGGGAAGCGCTCGACCCGCAAGACCCGTCGGAAGACGATGGCTCTGAGGAAGGGGACGATCAACCCGGCTCGCAAGAGGTGCAGGGCGAAGCGGGCGACGGCGAAAACGAGGAAGAGCAGGAAAGCCGCAGCGATAAGCGCCCCGATCCGCGCCCCGGTATGGAGTCCGAAAGCGACGCCGATAATGACGAGCGCGACGAAGAGTTCGGCGAAGGTGAGGAAGAGAGCGGCGAAAGCGCCCCGCCACCGGGCCAGCGCCCGCTGTCTAAAGACCAAGATACCTCTGGCTATCGCCCCTATACCAAAGCCTTCGATGAGGAAATCGAGGCGGAAGACCTGTGCGATGCCGAGGAACTGACCCGCTTGCGCCTCATGCTCGATCAGCAGTTGCAGTCCTTGCAAGGCGTTATCAGCCGCCTCGCCAACCGCCTGCAACGGCGCTTGATGGCGAAGCAGACACGCAGTTGGGATTTCGATTTGGAAGAAGGGATTCTCGATGCCGGGCGACTGGCGCGTGTTATCGCCAACCCCATGCAGCCACTGTCCTATAAGCAGGAGAAGGATACGGATTTCCGCGATACAGTGGTGACTCTGTTGATTGATAATTCCGGCTCGATGCGCGGGCGGCCCATTACCATTGCCGCGATGAGCGCCGATATTCTGGCGCGCACGTTGGAGCGCTGTAACGTGAAAGTGGAGATTCTGGGCTTTACCACGCGGGCGTGGAAGGGCGGGCAAGCGCGCGAACGCTGGATTACCGATGGTAAGCCCGCCGTGCCGGGCCGCCTGAATGATCTGCGGCATATTATCTACAAAGGGGCCGATGCACCGTGGCGGCGCGTGCGAAAATCGCTGGGCCTCATGTTGCGCGAAGGCTTGCTGAAAGAAAATATCGACGGCGAAGCACTAGATTGGGCGCACGATAGGTTATTGGCCCGGCCAGAGCAACGCCGTATTCTGATGGTTATTTCCGATGGTGCGCCGGTTGATGATTCAACATTGTCGGTCAACCCTGGCAACTACCTGGAAAACCACCTGCGGAGCGTGATCAAGAAAATCGAAACCCGCTCGCCGGTGGAACTCATCGCTATCGGGATTGGCCATGACGTAACCCGCTACTATAACCGCGCGGTCACGATCGTCGATGCTGAACAATTAGGCGGAACGATGATGGATAAACTCGCCGAACTCTTCGAGGAGACGGCCAAAAAGCCGGTCAAACGCGGCTTGCGACGGGGCGCATCTTAACGCCCATGCGACCTTCATATTCTCTGGCCCACGGCTTCACGTTCAAGCAAAAACCAGCGCGCACGATCAATTTGGGCCGTGCGTCGGGAGAACTTCCTGCGTATAATGTTTTTAACAGTTTGACCTGAAGACAGGCAATGAGCGACCTAACCTCACAGACTCTGGCGTCCGAGCTTGCAGAGCTTCGTGAACAACTGGCCTTGATCCAGTCCGAAGTTGCCGCGATCCGTCATCCGCGCTCGACGGAAGATCGAATCTCGACAGCCGTAGCGGAATTGCGCGCCATTGTGTACGCTACCGAGACTGCAACCAATGGCATTCTGGCCGTCGCCGAAGCGATTGACTCGGCGGCAGAATCAATCCCGCGTGCGGCGTCCGAAGGCAGTGTCGATATGGCGGTGGAGCAGATTCACTCGCTGGTCGCCAGCCTGTTCACCGAATGCGCTTTCCAAGATATTACCGGCCAGCGCGTGTCTCGAGTGGTCACAACGCTGGAGTTCGTCGAGCAGCGCATCGGCATAATTATCCAAGCGCTGGGCGATAGCTTCGACGATATGATCCCACCGAACCAAGGCCCGGTAGGCGGCACCGACGGGCTGCTGAACGGCCCGTCGCGCAGCGGCGGCGTTAGCCAGGCCGATATTGATAGTTTGTTTGGCTAGAGCATCGTGCGTCATAGTTGACGCACGATGCTCTAGAAAAAGCCTACCGCTCAACCGTTAGCGCCACGCCCATGCCGCCGCCGATGCACAAGGTTGCGAGGCCGCGTTTGGCGTCGCGCTTTTGCATTTCAAACAGCAGCGTGGTCAGCACGCGCGCGCCCGACGCCCCGATGGGGTGACCGAGGGCGATGGCACCGCCGTTGACGTTGACCTTGCTGGTATCCCAGCCAAGGTCTTTATTCACCGCAAGCGCTTGGGCGGCGAAGGCTTCGTTGGCTTCGATCAGGTCGAGATCGTTGATCGTCCACCCGGCTTTGGCCAGCGCGGCGCGGCTGGCGGGGATTGGCCCTGTGCCCATGATAGCGGGATCGACGCCAGCGGTGGCCCAGGAGGCGATGCGGGCCAGCGGGGTCAGGCCGCGCTTGGCGGCTTCTGCCGCGCTCATCAGCACGAGGGCTGCGGCACCATCGTTGAGGCCAGAAGCATTACCAGCGGTCACGGTGCCGTCTTTATTGAAGGCCGGGCGCAGCTTTGCCAGGCTATCTGCCGTCGTTCCATGCTTCGGATATTCGTCTTGATCGACGATAACATCACCCTTGCGCGACGAGATCGTGACGGGGGTGATTTCATCGGCAAAGCGCCCGGCCTTTTGCGCGGCTTCGGCTTTATTCTGCGAGGCGCTGGCAAAAGCATCTTGCTCTTCGCGGCTAAGTTGCCAGCGTTGGGCGATGTTTTCGGCGGTAACGCCCATATGATAGCCGTGGAAGGCATCAATCAGCCCGTCGCGCAGCATAGTATCCTGCATTTCCGCCGCACCCATCTTGGTGCCCGACCGTAAGTAGAGCGTGTGCGGGGCAAGGCTCATGCTTTCCTGACCGCCTGCGACGATGATGGTGGCATCGCCATTCCGAATAGCCTGGAACCCGAGGGCGACCGTCCGCAAGCCCGAACCGCAAAGCTGGTTGATGGAGAAAGCCGTCTTTTCTTGCGGAATGCCTGCGGCCATAGCGGCTTGGCGGGCGGCATTCTGGCCGGTGGCAGCGGTGAGCACTTGGCCGAGGATCACCTCGTCCACCTCCGCTCCCTCAATCTTGGCGCGTGTGAGGGCGGCGCGAATGGCGATTTCCCCCAGCTTATGGGCGGGCAGGCTGGACAGCGCGCCGCTGAACGACCCGATGGGGGTGCGGGCGGCGGCGACGATTACGACATCGGTCATGTGATGATTCTCCCTCGAAACTCGATAGTGGCGTTTGGCCGATTGTTCCGAAACCTTAAGGGTTTGCAGGGAGCGGGTAAACCTCTTCCCCCATAACAAAGGCGCGAATCGGCTCCCACACCAACGCAGGCGCGCGCGCGCCTACCATCATGCCGATATGCCCTAGGCCAATCTCCCGCGTGTATCCGCCGGGAATAGCCTGGGCGAGCGCCATCGCGCTGGCGGGGGGAACGATCCTGTCGGCTTTTGGCACTAAGGAGAGTGTCGGCATCGCAATCGCGCTCGGGCGGATCGGGCGGCCCGCAACCCGCCAACGCCCCAGCGCGGGGGAATTATCGCGATACCAGCCGCCCAAGGTTTCCCGCGCCACAGGGGCCACCAGCGGCACGCCATCGTTCAGCCAATCTTCAAGCGCCACGAACGCCCGCGCCGGGGCGCCATCGGGATCGAGCCGCGAGAAAGCCTCGAACTTCCGAAGTATTTGCAGCGGATCTATTCCGGCGAACAGGGTTTGGATGAGATCAATGGACAGGGTGCCGTGCCAGTCGATCGCCTGCATCAGCGCGGGCAGCGCTGCCGTTAACCGACGCACTTGCGCGGGGTCGCTGTGAAAATCCCACGGGGTTGCCAGCAGTAGCAGCCGTTCCACCAGCGCCGGATGCCGCGCCGCCGCTGCCAGCGCCAATAATCCGCCCATACAGTAGCCCAGCAGGCTCACCCGCCCACCCGAGTGCGCCGCCGCCAGCGCCAGCGCCTCGAAAATTGGGCCTTCGATGTAGTCAGTGAGCGTAAAATCCGCCTCTTCCGGTCCCGGCGCGCCCCAATCCATCAACAAGGGGCGCAGGCCGTGGCTTGCCAGCCAGCGCAGAAAGCTACGCTCCTCGGTGAGATCGAGAATATAGGCGCGGTTGATGAGGGACGGCAGGCACAGCAGCGTGGGGCCAGTCGCCCCTGGCGCGCTGTAATCCAGTAGGCGGATGTTGCCCCAGCGGGCCAATTCTGGCGGCTCTGGCAGGGCGCGGCGGTAGGGATGGTCGCGGTAACGCTGCACGCCAGTCAGGAAAGCCCCCAGTCGCCGCCGTCCCGCCGCCTCGACTGCTTGCGTGAAGCGCAGCGGATTGGGGCTGCTAGATCCGTTCCCCGCGTCGGTTGGGGGCGGCATCACTCTCTTCAAGATCGGCCAACCGCTGCTCCACAACAGCGAGGCGGGTAGTGAGCTTGAGTAAAAGCTCCAGCAACTCAGGAGATGCAACGGCAGCGGGCGCGGCCCCAAACGGGGCGGGGGCTGACTGAGAGGGGGCGGGGTCGGGGGCACCATGAACGGATTCCGAAGCAGAGAAAGGCTGTGCCGATGCGGGCGCTGGCGGTGGGGTAAGCCCCCAGAGTGCCCACAGCCGCGCCATCGCTTCCGGTGTGGCGGGATCGCTCGCCCAGGCCGACACCTGCCCTTGCCACAGATCAAGGAACTGTTCAGCAAGCGCCTCCAAGTCGGGCGCAGGAGAGTTGGTCGGGGGCCGGGTGGACATACGCCGATTATACCGCACCGCAACGGGTCCGTCGCGCGTTGCGTCAGTTAATTTTCGAGTGAGCCGATTATCCCATACTGCGGAAGGCGTGCGACAGGGCAACTGTACCGCTGATGAGAATGGCGATGATCCCCAACATCACGCTAACAATCTGAATAAGCGTCGGCAGTTCCCCAACCCGGCCTTTAATCTCGCGGACTTCACCGTCCATCGCGCGGAGGCGATCGTCCAGCTTTTCGCCACGACTCTCCAAGGCCCCCATACGACCGTCCAAGGCCCCTAGCCGATCATTGATCCGCCCAAGGACAGGCTCTAACCGTCTGAGGATTTCTACCGCTTCGTCGGGCGGCAGGCGCGAAGCCGTTGTCATGAGCAACCCTTTCAAAGCATTCCATATAAAATATAGCGGAGCTTCAGAAAAGCGGCAACCCGCCCCCTATACCCGTCAATCTCCCGTAACGATCCGGTCCATTAACTGCCGCACGGTCGGAACGAACCCGTTGGCGTAGAACGGGTCTTGCCCGAAGCGATAGGCGTTATGCCCGGCGAACATCAGTTGATGGTCGATGTCGTCGGAGTGGCTGATTTCCTGCAACGTCTTTTGAATGCAAAAGCTGCGCGGATCGGGTGATTTACCCGTGGTTCCAGCGTCGTTTTGCGCCCAGTTGGAGAAATTGCAGTGCGAGAGGCACCCCATGCATTCCACCTGATCGGTGCGAATGTTCACACTATCCTCGGGGGTAACGAACACCAGCGTATTTTCCGGCGTCCGCAACGCTTCGGTGAAGCCTTGAGTAATCCACAGCTCGGCATTGGCCTTATCGGTAGAAGTCACGAATACCGAGCGGCCCCGCGCGCCGATTTTTAGCTCCGTATCATGCTCGCCGTGGGCATGGGTGGTGAAAGCGATCTGGCGTTCCGAACGGCCTTTGAGGTTCCGCAGGAAGGCATTCTCCACCGCCGAGGAATAAAAGCCGGTGGGCGAAAAGCGATTGAGATACACATCGCCCGACTTCAGCTCCAGCAAGCGCTTGCGCCACGCGCCGGAAATCGGGCTTTCCTGGGTCAGCAGTGGGCGCGTGCCGAACTGGAAGCCGACGGGGCCGAGATCGGGGTTGTCAATAAAATCTTGCCACTCGCGCAGAAACCACACACCGCCGGCCATAATGATTGGGGTTTGGTGCAGGCCGAACTCCCGCATGACTTGGCGCAGTTCGATTAAGCGCGGCAACGGGTCTTCCGGTCTATTCGGGTCTTCTGAGTTGGACAGGCCATTATGACCGCCCGCCAGCCAGGGGTCTTCATAAACAACGCCGCCGAGCAAGTCGGGGAAGCGATGATAGGCGCGCTTCCACAACGCCCGGAAAGCGCGCGCTGAGGAGACGATAGGGTAATAATACACGCCATAGCGCGCGCAAATCTCTGCCACCTTATAGGGCATTCCAGCGCCGCACGTAACACCGTGAATCAGGCCCTTGGAGCCTTCGAGCACGCCATTCAGAATAATTTCCGAGGCGGCCATTTCCCACAAGATATTCATGTGGATGCGGCCCTGGCCACCCGCCGTTTCGTGGGCGATTTGAGCCTGGGCGATGCCGCCGCTGATGGAGTAGGCAATCAGCTCTTCATGGCGTTCCCGGCGGGTTTTGCCGTGGTAGATCATTGGGATGATCTGACCGTCAGCATCATACTGATCGGCATTGACGCCCGAGAAAGTGCCAATCCCGCCCGCAGCAGACCAAGCGCCGGAGCTTTGACCGTTCGAGACCGCAATCCCTTTGCCACCCTCAACCAGCGGCAGGACTTCCCGTCCCGACATCAAAATCGGATTTAACGCCTTCACCCCGTCCTCCATCCCATCATCGCCGGCTTGGGGCGGGCAGCCCTTGGCTCGGTCGGCTTGTTGCGGCAGCTTTTAGACGACAGTCGTTGAGCCGCGCTTCATAATTCCTGCCTTTACTATCGGGTTTTTCGTTTCGTTGCTAGGCCGAACGCATCGGCTTGAAAGCACTTGCCAGCGGCGGGATGCTCGGGTTTGCTGAGGGTCGTTGTTTTGGAAGACAAAAGCTGGTTGGAGGAATTACGCGATGGGGCTAACGCTTTTTATCGGCAACAAGAATTATTCATCTTGGTCGCTGCGGCCTTGGCTGGCGCTAAAGTTAGCGCGCGTGCCGTTCGAGGAAGTATTGATCCCGCTGTATCAAACCACCACGCGGCAAGATATTTTGCGCCATAGCCCCACCGGCAAGGTGCCCGCGCTTAAAATCGACGAAACCGTGATCTGGGATAGCCTTGCGATCTGCGAATGGGCCGCCGAACAGGCCCCGGACGCGCAACTTTGGCCGCAGGACACCATCGCTCGCGCCGTCGCGCGCTCGGTTTCTGCCGAAATGCACTCAGGCTTCGTTGGGTTGCGCTCGGCCTTGCCGATGAATATTCGTCGGTCGGCCCCGCCGCGCGCCCTAACCCCCGCCGCGCAAGACGACATTAACCGCATTACCGCCCTATGGCGCGACTGTCGCAAGCGTTTCGGTATCGGCGGCCCGTTCCTGTTCGGCCCCCCGACGATTGCCGACGCGATGTTCGCCCCGGTCGTTCACCGCCTGAACAGCTATCTGGTGGAAGTGGATGACGATAGCCGCGCCTATATCGCCGCAATGCTCGCCTTGCCGCCAATGGTGGAATGGACCGAGGCGGGCAAGCGCGAGCCGTGGATTATCGAAGAGAGCGAGGCGGCGTAGCTGGTGTTTTTCGGCTTCCTGTGCTTAACTAAGCCATGACCACGCAAACACTGACCGTCAGCATTGATAGCGACACCGCCGCCAAACTTCAGGCGTCGGTGGAGGCTGGCAGCTATGCCACTGTTACCGCAGCGGCCCAAGCGGCTTTGGCGACGTGGTACGATCCCATCCAAGCCAAAGAAGAACTGCGCCGCCTGTGGCGCGACGGGCTAGCGAGTGGTCCGGGGCGTCCTGGGGAAGATGTTTTCCGGGACTTAATGGCCCGCTATAACGATAGCCCGTGATGCTTCCACTAATTATTCTCGATCTTGCCGAACGGGATTTATTGATCCTTCGGGAGTATTTGGAAGAGAATTACGGTGTTGTTACGGCGCGTACGGTGCTTCAGCGGCTTCTGTCAGTGTGCAGCCATCTCCAGAAATTACCGCAGCTTGGCCGGTCTCGTGACGATATCGAGGCGGGTTTACGCTTTTTTCTATGCGATCAAACCGTGCTTTTATATCGGATTGGGGCCGAGCGGTTCGAACTCGTGCGGGTTCTTGATGCTCGTCAAGATTGGCTTCGCCTGTTGACGACGCCCACCCCCCACTAGAGCCGCGCGCCTTAACACTGGCGCGGCTCTATAAGCCGCCATTGAGGCGGCGGCCAAGGGCGCGGATGCGCCCGCCCGGCGAGGGCTAAGATAAAACTAGAGCGTCTTGCGTCAACCTTTACGCAAGACGCTCTAGAGCATCGTGCGTCAACTATGACGCACGATGCTCTCGCTTTCTTTTAGCCCTCGCCGCCAGGTGCGTTGACGCGCCAAGCGCTTGGCCGGGCGCGTCCGCGCCCTTGGCCGCCGCCTCACCCGACACGCTTGGCGTGTCAAACACGCCTGATGCGGCTTTTAGAGCCGTGCCAGAGTTAAGGCGCGCGGCTCTAACCCCCTCTACCCCAACCGTTCAGCCACAATCGGCCCGCGCGCCGGGGCCGTCTCGCCAATCGTCATTGCCGCCTGAACTATCGCCGTTGCCCGCGCGGCTTGAGCTGTATCTCTCACATGCAGGCGCGCGAGGGGTTGGCCGGGGCCGACGGATGCGCCAAGCCCGACGATCTCGGTAAGGCCCACCAGCGGATCGACCGGATCGGCGGAGCGAGTGCGCCCACCGCCGATGGCGACCACGGCTAGGCCAATCTCGCGCGTGTCGATGGCGGTCACAATCCCCGCGCGCGGAGCCGGAATATCAACGGTGAGCGCTGGAAGCGGCAGATAGTGCGCTTGCTTCTCGAACAGATCAGCAGGGCCACCCAGGGCCACCACCATCCGCGCGAAAATCTCGGCGGCAGCGCCGGAGGCCAGCGCCGCTTCTGCCTGAGCTTGCGCCTCGGCCAGATCGCCCGCGAGGCGGCTTGCCAGCAGCATTTCGGCGGCGAGGGCAATCGTGACGGCGTGCAAGCGCGTCTCCCGGCGTGTGCCGCTGAGATAGTCCAGCGCTTCCACGACTTCCACGGCATTGCCCGCTGTCGTGCCGAGCACCTCGTTCATATCGGTAAGAAGCGCCCGCGTTGGGCAACCCGCGCCATTGGCCACTGTGCAGATGCTGTGCGCGAGGTCGCGCGAGCGGTCCAGCGCGCCCATGAAGGAGCCGGAGCCGAATTTTACGTCCATCACCAGGGCATCCAGCCCAGCGGCGAGTTTTTTCGACAGGATCGAGGCGGTAATCAGCGGGATAGATTCCACCGTCGCCGTCACGTCGCGAATGCCGTAGAGGCGCTTATCGGCGGGGGCCATAGCGCTGGTTTGCCCGATGATGGCGCAGCCAACCTCTTTCGTCACTTTGGCAAAAAGCTCGGGCGACGGAATGGCGTTATAGCCGGGAATGCTCTCCAGCTTATCCAGCGTCCCGCCGGTATGCCCCAGCCCGCGCCCGGAGATCATCGGCACCGCCGCGCCGCAAGCCGCGACAATCGGCGCAAGCATGAGGCTAACTTTATCACCGACGCCGCCCGTGGAATGCTTATCAACGACGGGCCGACCAAGGTTCTGCGGTTTCCAGTTCAGCACCGCGCCGCTATCGCGCATCCCGCAGGTCAGCGCAATGCGCTCGTCCAGGCTCATGCCTTGGAAGAACACTGCCATGGCGAATGCACCGACTTGTTCGTCGGCCATGCTGCCCGTCGTAATGCCTTGGACGATAAAGGCGATTTCCTCAGCGGTCAGGGCGTTGCCGTCGCGCTTTTTGCGGATTAGCTCTTGCGGAAGAAAGCTCATAAAATCACTTTTCTGGATTGACGAGATGCGGAATTTCCGCACTCTTTAGCCATGCACACCGTCATTGAAACGCCAGCTTATCTGGCCTCCGCGAAGGAGGAAAGCGTCTCCGAGGCGGAGCGGCTGGCTATCGTGACTTTCATTGCCCATACCCAGATGCGGGGGCGATTATGGCCGGATCCCGAATTTTGCAAGGGGCGCGGGAAGCTCTCGCTTATGCGCGGGGCGACGCTAGTACAGAAGAGTATATTGCACACACTCCTGAAGCTGTGGATGTCCGCGCCATTCGCCGGAAGCTCGGCTTATCGCAAAAGGCATTCTCCGCCCGCTATGGCTTTTCCTTTGGGCGTATCCGCGATTGGGAGCAGGGCCGATCGAGCATCGACACGCCCTCCCGTCTGTTGCTGAAGATCATCGAGACCGAACCGGAGGTCGTAGAACGGGCGCTCGCCCTCCGATAGTGAAGATACCTCAATAAGAAGCGCGCGACGGTTCAGCCGTGGGGGCAGAATGCCCCAGCGTCCGCAATAAATCATCCAGCAAGGACGAGGCGCCGAAGCGGAAGGTTTCCGGCGTGGCCCAGGCTGGCCCCATAATTTCGTCGGCCACGGCGAGATAGGCGCGGGCATCGGCCAAAGTCCGCACACCGCCGGAGGCTTTGAAACCCACGTCCGGGTCCATATCGTGAATGACCGACAGCATGATACGCGCAGCGTCTAAAGTGGCCCCAACGGCGGTCTTGCCCGTGGAGGTTTTGAGGAAATCTGCGCCCGAGAGAATAGCGGCTTCCGATGCTTCCCGGATCGCAGTCGGGCTGGCGAGCGCCCCTGTTTCCAAGATCACCTTCAAGATCACCCCGGTTGGGCACACCGCCCGCGCGGCGGCCACAATGTCGCGCGCAAAGGTGCGCTTGCCCGACAAGAACGCCTGCCAGGGGAAGACCAGATCAATCTCATCGGCCCCAGCGACCAGGGCGGCCTTAATATCGGCCTCGATAGTTTTACGCTCTTGCGTGCCGTCGGGGAAATTCACCACCGTCGCAAGCCCGATACGCTGATCGAGCAGCCCATTGGCCAAACCTACGAACGGCCCGTAGAGACAAATTGCCGCAACCGGCCCGGCGGGAGTCACGGCCTTCCCGCACAGGGCGCGAATGGTCGCGTCTGTATCGGTATCGTTCAGCGAGGTCAGGTCCAGCAGGGCCAGCGCGCGGGCAGCGGTTTCCGTCATGTCCCCATATCCTCCAGCAAGGCGATAACCAACCGCGTGAGGTCTTTTCCCGCCTGTGCTGCCAGCTTTAAGGTATGAGCATGGCTTAAGGCGGTATCGCTGAGACCTTCACCGAGATTGGTAATGGCTGATACCCCAGCGACGGTTAAACCGCAATGGCGCGCGAGAATTACTTCCGGCACCGTGCTCATGCCCACGGCATCACCGCCTAAGCGCTGGAAGGCCCGAATTTCGGCGGGGGTCTCGAAACAGGGGCCAGTAACGGCGATGTAAACCCCCTCTTGCAGCGGAATCCCCAAGGTTTCCGCCCTTGCCCGAATTTTGGCGCGCGTTTCGGCATCATAGGCATTGGCCATGGGCGGAAAGCGCGGGCCGATAGTCTCGTCGTTCGGGCCAATCAGCGGATTGCCGTTCATCAGATTGATGTGATCGGCAATGAGCATTAGCGCGCCCGGCGCCAAATCGAGCCGTAGGGAGCCTGCGGCGTTGGTGACGATTAAAAGCTCGGCCCCCAACCCCCTCATCGCCCGGATCGGCACTGCCATACCCGCGAGACCCTCGCCCTCATATACATGCTTGCGGCCCTTGAACCCGGCAACGGCAACGCCGCCCAAAGTGCCCAGCACTAACTCGCCCGAATGCCCGGCAACGGTAGAGCTTGGAAAGCCCGGAATTTCGGCATAGGGAATAACAATCGGGTTTTCGATTTGATCGGCCAGCCCGCCTAAGCCGGACCCGAGAATAATCGCGACGCGCGGGGTAAAGCCGGGGGCTTTGGCGCGGATCGTCTCGATAGCAGTCGTCATAGAACAGGCTCCTCGAACGGGTGACGGCCTGCGCGGTCTTCGATCTCGACGACCCACAGGTCGGGATCTCTGCGGCGGGCGCGGGAAATTGTCTCTTCGGCATCGGCTTCGGGAATAAGGTCGGGGCCGGAGGCGCGCAGCCACGCTTTCGCGCCCTCAAGGGTACGGGTTTGGGTCAGGACCGTGCAGCCTGCCGCGCCCTGATTGATGACGACAAGCACGGCCCCCGCCTGCGGGTCGCCCTTATGGCGCACCATCATCGAGATACCCAGGGCGTTCCAGCGCCGGATATGAGCGCGCAACCAAAAATCGGTGGCGAGGCCGCTGGTCATGCCAGCGGCGCATCCGGCAAATGGCCCGAGGGTAGATGGCCTGGGGGTAGATGGCCTAGGGGTAGATGATTGGGGCCGAAAGCGCGGGGGAGAAGCGCGCCCAGAGTGACGATCTCGAAGCTGCCATCGGCGGCTGCAATCGCAATCGGCGTTTCCACGCTGCCAAACTCGAACAGGCGCTGGCGGCAACCGCCGCAGGGCGTGCAGAGATCGGGGCCGGAGCCGATAACGGCAACCGCCCTTAACCGCCGCGCGCCATTCGCCACCATCGTGCCGATAGCGCAGGCTTCGGCACAGCTCCCTTGCGGATAGGCCGCGTTTTCCACATTCGCGCCCACGAAAATCTGCCCGCTCGGCGTGAGCAGGGCCGCGCCGACGTGATAGTGAGAATAGGGCGCATAGGCGTGGCGGCGCACGGCCATCGCTGCCGCCACGAGGGCCTTGAAATCAATTACATCAGTCATCGTATCGGTCATCGGGATTTCACATAGGGCAGGCCAATGGCTTTCGGTGCGACGGCTTTTCCGACGAACCCAGCCAGCAGCAGAACCGTGAGAATATAGGGAACGGCTTGGATGAACTGCACCGAGACTTCGCCGATAATCGGCAACGGCACGCCCTGCAAGCGCACTTGCAGCGCGTCGGTGAAGGCAAACAGCAGGCAGGCGAACAGCGTAGGCCAGGGCTTCCACTTACCAAAGATGAGGGCCGCTAAGGCAAGATAGCCTTTCCCGGCGGTCATATCCTGCAAAAACCCGCTTGATTGTGCGATGGAAAGGTAGCCCCCCGCCATACCGCATAGCACCCCGTTGCAGGCGAGCGCCAGATAGCGGGTGCGCGCAACGCTGACCCCGGCGGTATCGACCGCGTGGGGATTATCGCCAACGGCCCGCAGGCGTAACCCGAAGCGGGTTTTATACAGGATATAGGCGACCAGCGGCACGATCAGCGCGGTTAGATAGACGGGGGCGGTGTGGCCGGAAATCACATCGCTATAAAGCCGCCCGAGAATTGGCACGTCTTGAAGGGTTTCTGCCAGCGGCAGATCAATGGGCCGGAACCGCCCCTCCGTGGGCAGGATCGGCGTGCGCCCGCCCTCGTGGAACCAGGCGGAGGCCAGCGTGGGGGTAATTCCAGCCGCGACAATATTGATCGCCATACCGGAAACCATCTGATTACCGTTGTGCGTGACGCAGGCGAAGGCATGAACCATCGACAGCCCCAAGGCGGTCAGCATAGCCGCCAGCAGCCCCAGCCAAGGGTCTGCCGCAATAAAGGCCACCGCGCCGCCGGCAAAGGCCGCTGCCAACATTTTGCCTTCAAGTCCAATATCGACAACGCCAGCGCGTTCGGAAAACAGCCCCGCCAACCCTGCCAGCACCAGCGGGGTCGCTACGCGGAAGGTGGCGTCGAGCATGGAAACGAGCATATCCATTGCGGCCCCCTTACACGGTTTTCGGTTTGAAATAGGCTTCGAGCGGCGCGCGGAATAGGTTTTCCAACGCCCCGCAGAACAAAATCACCAGCCCCTGAATGACCACGATCATCTCGCGGGTAATAGCGGGAATCTCGAACGCCAGATCGGAGCCGCCCTGATACAGCGCGCCGAACAGCAGCGCCGATAGCGCAATCCCAACCGGATGATTGCGCCCCATCAGCGCCACCGCAATGCCGACATACCCAACCCCGCCGGTCCAGTTCATCACCAAACGGTGCTGCACGCCCATCACTTCGTTAATGCCCGCAAGGCCCGCGAGCGCGCCGGAAATCACCATTGCCACGATAATCAGGCGCGGTACCGGCATTCCGGCATAAACGGCTGCCGTCTCGTTAGTGCCGACCGTGCGAAGCTCGTAGCCCCAGCGCGTGTGCCAAATGTAAAGATAAACCAGAATTGCCGTGAGGATAGCGAGGAAGAACCCGAGGTTCAGCGGCATCCTGGGCAGATCGAACCCCAGAAAGGCCCCCATATCCTGAATCGTCGGCAGATGGGTTGACGGCGGAAACGCCGCTGACTGCGGTGCTTGCTGGCCATCGGCGCGGATCACGTCCACCAGCATCCAGGTCATGAAGGCGGTGGCGAGGAAGTTGAACATGATCGTGGTCACAACCACATGGCTCCCGCGTGCCGCCTGCAAATAGCCGGGGATAATCGCCCAGGCAGCACCGCAGACAATAGCGGCGATCATTGCAATCGGCAGCACGCTCCACCACGGCCAACCGGGCAGGCCCAAGCAGACGAGAGCAACGCCGAGGCCCGCCACATAGGCTTGTCCCTCGCCACCGATATTGAACAACCCGGCGTGGAAAGCAACCGCCACCGCAAGCCCCGTGAACATGAAGTTTGTGGCGTAATGCAGCGTGTAGCCAATCGCTTCTTGGTAGCCGACCGCACCGTTGACCAGAATAACCAGCGCTTCAAACGGGTTTTCCCCGATCAGCGCAATCACCAACCCGGAAACGATGAGCGCGGCGGAGAGATTCAAGAAGGGCAACAACCCGAGATCGACCCAGCGCGGCAGGCTGGTAAGGCGAGCGGTGCTCATGCCGCGTCTCCTGCCGCGCGCGGGATCGCTTCCCCGGCCATCATCAGGCCCAGGCGGCGCTCGTCAGCGTCAGCGCGGGCAACGATGCCGGTGATCTTTCCAGACGCCATCACAATGATACGATCCGCTAACGACAAAATTTCATCCAACTCCACTGATACCAGCAAAACGGCTTTACCCGCGTCGCGCAACTCAACAATGCGGCGGTGGATAAACTCAATCGCCCCGATGTCCACCCCGCGCGTTGGCTGGCCGATGAGCAGTAAATCTGGGTCGCGGTGAATTTCGCGGGCGAGGACGATTTTCTGCTGATTGCCGCCGGAAAACAGCGAGGTCCGTAGCATCGGGTCTGGCGGGCGCACGTCGAACTCTGTCATGAAGCCTTCAGTGCGGGCGATCAGCTTTTTACGGTCGAACAGCAGCCGGGCGAGGCCCTTGTCGCCCTGCAAATCCGCATCATGGTGATAGCCCAAAATAGCGCTTTCATAGGCGGGGAAGGGTTTCACTAGCCCCATCGTCATGCGGTCTTCGGGCACATGGGCGATACGCTGACTGCGGCGGCGCGCGGCTTCGGTGCCCGACAGGGCGGGCAGCGCCTGACCATGATATAGTAACTCGCCCGAGGTTTGGCGGCGAATGCCCGCGAGAATATCGAGCAATTCCGACTGCCCGTTGCCCGACACCCCGGCGACGCCAACAATTTCGCCGGCGCGCACCGTGAAATTCACATCGTTCAGCAAAACACAGCCACGCCGATCGACAAGGCGAATGTTCTTGCCTTCCAGCACCACTGGCCCCGGTGTGCGGTCGGCCTTAGCGATACTGAGGTTAACCTTGCGGCCCACCATCATTTCGGCAAGCTGGGACTTATCGGTTTCTGTGGTTTTTACGGTGCCGACCACCGCGCCGCCGCGCATCACGGTGACGTTATCGGTGGCGTCCATGATTTCGCGCAGCTTATGGGTAATCAGCAGAATGGTTTTGCCTTCGGCCTTCAGCGTCCGCAAAATGCGAAACAGATGATCGGCTTCCTGCGGCGTCAGCACGCCCGTTGGCTCATCGAGAATAAGGATTTCTGCACCGCGATACAGCGCTTTTAGAATCTCCACGCGCTGCTGCAAGCCGACGGGTAAATCGCCCACCAGCGCGTCTGGATCGACATCGAGGGCGTAATCTTGGTTGAGGCGCAGCAACTCCGTGCGGGCCGCTGCCAGCGATGGGGCCAGGCGAAAGCCCTGTTCAATCCCAAGAATCACATTTTCCAACACGGTCAGCGTATCAACCAGCATGAAATGTTGGTGGACCATGCCGATACCGAGACGAATGGCATCTTGGCTCGTGCGGATCGTCTGCTCTGTGCCATGCACGCGAATCTGGCCCGAATCGGCCCGATAAAAGCCGTAAACGATGCTCATGAGCGTCGATTTGCCCGCGCCATTCTCGCCCACAATCCCGTGGATTGATCCGGCGGCGACGGTAAACGATACGTTGCGGTTGGCGTGAACGGCCCCGAAGCGCTTGCTAATGCCGATCAGGTCAAGGGCGGGCGGGCGGGCGGCGGAGTGAGGCATCGGCGGCAAGAAATCCCCTAAAGCAGTCTGTTCCCTGAGTAGGGCAGCGAATAAGGTGAATGTAAACGGCAAAACGCCCGGATGATGGTAACATCATCCGGGCGCAGCTTCACGCAGGTTTATCCAACGCGCCTATCGAATTTTAGCTGATAGGGCAGGTGTTGTTATTCGCGCGATAATCAATCACTTTGATTTTCCCAGCGACGATCTCGGCGCGAATTTCCTTGATCTTCTTTTCCATGTCGGCGGTTACGAGCTTGCGATTGTTATCATCCAGCGCCCAATCTACACCGTTTTCCTTCAAACCGAGCGAAATCGTGCCGGGCTTCCAGGTGCCCTTTTTCGCATCGCTGAAGGTATTGTAGACGGCGTTATCGACGCGCTTCAGCATCGAGGTCAGCACGGTGCCGGGCTGAACGTGATTCTGATTGCTATCGACGCCGACTGCCAGCTTGCCCTTATCTTTCGCCGCCTGCATCACACCGATGCCGGTGCCGCCTGCCGCCGCGAAGACTACATCCACGCCCCGGTCAAACTGCGAAATGGCAAGCTCGGAGCCTTTGGCGGGGTCACGCCACGCCGTCGGCGTCGTGCCGGTCATATTGGCGATGTAATCGGCCTTCGGGTTGATGTATTTCGCCCCTTGAGCATAGCCACAGCCAAAGGCGCGGATCAGCGGAATATCCATCCCGCCAATAAAACCGACCTTGCCGGTTTTCGAGGCAAGGGCTGCCAGTGCGCCGACCAGGAACGAGCCTTCTTCTTCCTTGAAGATGATCGACTGCGCGTTGGGCGCATTTACCACCGAATCGATGATAACAAACTTGACGTTCGGATATTGCGGCGCAACCTTTTCAACGGCTGACTGCTGGGCAAACCCGACCGAAACAATCACGCTCACGCCGCGCCGGGCGAGATTATTCAGCGCCTGCTCACGTTGGTTTTCGTTGGTGATTTCAAACTCCCGGTAGGCGATGCCGGTTTCTTTTTTGAACCGTTCGGCCCCGGCATAAGCCGCTTCATTGAAGCTCTTATCGAATTTACCGCCCATATCGAACACGATGGCGGGGGTAAAATCTTGCGCGAGCGCTGTTGCGCCCATCAGGCTGGCGATCATCCCGGCTGCAAAAGCCACACTCTTCATACGGGTCACGGTCACATCCCTTTCGTTTGAAGCCCTAAACATTAGCCTGTTCAGCATTTATTGTTCTGAGAGCCTGTTTGAAAATGTCGGACGGGTCGATCCTGCGGGTCTTTTTACGCCCTGCTGCGTCGCCAATCTTGCAGATAGTCTCGATATCTGCTGCGCTTGGCTCCTATCAGGTCCCAAAAATCCCTCGTAGTCTCTCAGCCGCCGAATTTCCAAACAGCCTCTGACACCAGCGCGCTGGTCCAATTAATCAACTATGGCAAGACCGGGTTCGGGTTGCACGCGGATTCTTTGCGGAATTTTTTGCTTTCGTATAGAGACAAAAACGAAGCACCAGTATTTTTTAAGCCAGATAAGTTTAACGGAAGAGGGGGCGCTTGTGTCGTCAATCCGCGCTTTGTTATTCGATATGGATGGAACTTTGACGGCAACCGATCCGCTGCACGCGGATGTTTTTGCGCGAGTTTTGGCCCCGCACGGCTTTACCGTAGATCATGCTTTTTATGCCGAGCGGATTGCGGGACGCACGAACCGGCTGATTTTCCAGAGTTTATTCCCCGGTCTCAGTGATGTTGAGGCCGATAGCATGAGTGCCGCGAAGGAAGCGGCGTTTCGCGCTGCCCACCCGGCGCTCGACCCTTTGCCGGGGTTGTTGGACTTTATCGCCGCCGCCCGTGCCGTCGGCCTGCGCCTCGCCCTGGTCACGAACGCCCCCCGCGCCAATGCCGATCATGTCTTGGCGGCCCTTGGCATCACCGAACATTTCACCGAAATCGTCACCGTCGATGCGGTGGCGCGCGGCAAACCCCACCCCGACCCGTATCAAGAGGCCCTGCGCCGCTTCGGCTTAACCCCTCTTCAGGCTATTGCTTTCGAGGATAGCCCAACGGGATTGCAGGCCGCGCTGGCAGCGGGGTTGGCAACGGTAGGGCTGGCGACCAGCCTGTCGCCCGAGACCTTAAAATCTTATGGCGCGCGGTGGGCCGCCCCAGATTACCTGAGCCTCTCGCTTCCGGCCCTTCTGGCCGAGGTTGCATAGGGTTGATCCCTACACTTCCGAAATCCAACGGTAGCCGAAGCCAGGGTAGTTATGAATGGCGCCGAACTGCGGGTCGGCTTCTTTGAATTTCTGGCGGATACGCTTCACCATCGCGCGCACATTGGCGCGGTAGCCATCGGTGCCGGTTCCGGCAATGAAGCCAATGCCTTTGACCGTATCGTAAATATCGCGGTAGCTGGCATCTTGCCCGGCCCGGTCCACCAGCAACTGCACGACACGAAACTCCGACAGCGTAAGATCGACCCTGCGACCGCGCCACTCGATGCGGGCGGCGGCTCCGTCGAGCGTTAACAGGCCGACGGGGCGCAGCGTGGTGGTTTGCACCGTGATGGTTTTTAGCGTGGCGCTTTCCTGCGGGCGGCCTGCTATAGCACCCATTGCGCGCAACGATTGGGACAAAGCGTCGCTATCGCTTTTTCCACCAGGTACCAGCAGCATCGGTGTTTCGGGGCTGGCGGCTTGAAGATCAGCCAAATCCATCGAGGAGACCGAGGTACTGTCGATCACCATGAGGGCAAACTCCGAGGCTTCGGCCTCCCCCGACAGCAACGGCGCAACGGCATAACCGGCGTCCGTGAGGGCTGTTGCCCAGGCCATGCCTTGATCCGGCCCGTCGCAGAGCATGACCACGCGGGGCGGTGCGCTGGAGTGAGTTGACTTAAGGGTTTCAGCGGCGGCGGCTTGAGCGAGAGGCATTTTTATCTCCTGCATTCCAACTCTCGGGCAAGAAAATATCGAGTCGAATTTATATAGTCACAGTTTGAGACTTCGATCAAGGGCTTCTGAAACCAACCCGTCACAGCACTGAATGTTGATTGAATTAGGCTCGATTATCGGCGTATTTTACTGAAATATGAACGAAGCTGTCTCTTGCCTCGCCCCAACAATGGCTTAAATACCGGAGGCAATAGGCATCAACGGTTGAGAAGTATGCTCCAGATCGTGTGGTTTAAGCGCGACCTGCGCGTTCACAATCATCGCCCTTTGGTTGAAGCCGCTGCCGCTGGGCCGGTTTTGCCGCTGTATATTCTTGAACCCGGCCTGTGGCAGCAATCCGACATGTCGGCCCGGCATTGGCGCGTTTTGCGCCCGTGTTTGGAGGCGCTGAACGCCGATCTTGCCGCCCTCGGGCAGGGTTTGATCGTGCGGGAGGGCGAGGCCGTGCCGGTCTTGGCGGCGCTAAAAGCGCGCCTCGGCCCCATCGCTATCTGGAGCCACGAGGAAACGGGCAATCTTTGGACCTACGGGCGCGACCGGGCGGTTCTGGCCTGGTGCCGCGCGGAAGGCGTGATCTGGCGGGAAATTCCGCAAACCGGCGTCGTGCGGCGCTTGCGCGCGCGGACGGGCTGGGCCGAAGGGTGGGATCGGCGCATGTCCGAACCCCTGGTGCCGCCACCGCGTGGGCTAACGCCGCTGCCCTTCGCAATTCCGTCCGATCCGCTTCCGCCAGTGTTGGGAGTCCTGATTGGTCCCGCTGATGGTGCAGGTGAGCCACCGGGAGATCGGGCAATGGGCCTGCGTTTGCTGGAGAGTTTCGCCCACCGCCGCGCGATGCGCTATTCCAAGGGCCTATCGAGTCCGCTAACGGCTCCGCAAGCCTGCTCCCGCCTTAGCCCGGCGCTCGCACTTGGCACCCTATCAATCGCCGAGGTGGTGCAGCGCTTGCGAAGCGCGCAAAGCCTGTGGCGCGAGGCCGACCTGTGGCAGACCGATCCGGCCCCCCCTGCTCAGCGGCGGGCAGCGATTGGCGGTCTGAAAGGCTGCCTCAGCCGTTTGGCCTGGCACTGCCACTTTATTCAGAAGCTCGAAGATCAGCCGACCATCGAAATCACCTGCCTACATCCGGCGTTCGAGGGGTTGCGCGGCACCGATCCGGCCCGCGTTGCTGCGTGGGCCAAGGGGGAAACCGGCATTCCGTTTATTGATGCCTGTATGCGCGCCCTTGTTGCGACCGGCTGGATCAATTTTCGGATGCGGGCGATGCTCTGCTCGTTCGCCGCCTATCAGCTTTGGCAGGATTGGCGGGCGCCTGCCCACCATCTCGCCCGCAGTTTTATTGATTATGAACCCGGCATTCATTACCCGCAGGTGCAAATGCAGTCCGGTACGACGGGCATCAATACCTTGCGGATTTATAACCCGGTCAAACAGGGGCTAGATCACGATCCCGAAGGCGTGTTTCTGCGGAAATGGCTGCCGGAATTGGCGGGGGTGCCGACACCGCTGCTGCACGAACCGTGGAAGGCGGAAACGCCGTTGCTGAAAGCGGCGGGCGTACGGCTCGATAGCACCTATCCGCGCCCAATTGTCGATCCTGAAGCGGCAGCCCGCTTTGCGCGAGAAACCCTCTGGGCCGTTCGGCGCGGTGGGGCGTTTCGTAAGGTGGCGGCGGAGGTCGTCGAAAAACACGGTAGCCGCAAGGGAAAATCTGCGCCCGTGCGGGAGACGGCGCGCTGGGTTGCGCCCGACACACGGCAGGCTAATTTATTCGAGGATTAGAGCCGCGTCCGATTAATCGCACGCAGCTCTAATTGGTTGTTTTGTTAAGCAAATACGTCGTCGCGGGTGATTCCACCCGCTCGGGATTTGCTCTACCCCCCCTCTCCGGCGCTTCAAACGTCAGATATGGCCCCTGCGGGCTTTCACCGCCGCCAATCACTTCCCAGCCGCGCGCGGTGTAAAACCGCCGGGCAAGATGATTGCGGGTCAAACATTTCAGCGTCATCCGCCCTGGGGTAATGCCAATCACATGGGCCAGCAGCGCTCGGCCCACTCCCCGCCCTTGGGCATAGCCCGCGATATAGAGCGCGTGCAGAAAAGCGCTCGGCACATACACAGAAGCGAACCCGAGCAGAGCCTTGCCGCCCTCTGCGACCCAAATCATCTCGCCCTGAGTATCGCGGTAAAAATCTTCAAGCTGAAAAGTCTTAGCGGGCAACCAGGTAAAGGTTTTGCGCCGTGTTCTTAAATAAAGCGCAGCCAGAGCCGCGAAATCTCGCAACTCCGCCCGCCGAATACGAAGATTGAGGCGCGAAATTTTGCCGTCAGCAGAAGGAGATATTCTGCCTTGAGACAAGATCAGCCCACGAAATTACGGGAAAATTCGTCGGCAATTTGCTTTGATGCAAAATTGAATTCATAGGTTGTCGATGCGGGGGATACATCGACGCGGCTAACATATTCGGCATCCCGGATTTCGAGCCATTCGCCCAGGGTGGTTTCGTCTGCGGTTGCTTCGGGAACACGTACCAGAAAGGGAAAGTCCGTCATGCCAGCCTCCTAATCAATCAGCCCAAATCAAGCGGTCTGCGGCTCAGTTTAGGCTACCGCCCTTACCACACTTACAATATATCGTCGCATAGATGGATTACCGAACGGTAAATTCGAGTCAAGAAAATAGAATTAAATCAGGTAGCGCTAATTCTGCCTCAAACAATTTTTGCGTGATAAAATGCTGAGGATGCTTTAGTATATCGCGGGATAATCCTTGTTCCACACTCTTTCCCTCGGCCATCACCATCATGCGGTCCGCCACGGCGCGCACGGCAGCAAGATTATGGGATATCAGCAGAAGCGCTAACTTATGCCGCGTGCGAAGCTCGCCCAACAAGGCTAAAATCTGCGCCTGAACGGAAAGATCGAGGGCTGACGTTGGCTCATCGGCGATCAGCAGGCGGGGGCGCGGCATGAGCGCTCGCGCTAACGCTAACCGCTGCCGCTGCCCGCCAGAAAATTGATGCGGATAGCGCTCTGCCACGTCCGCCGGTAGGCCAACTTCGCTCAAGAGTTCAGCCAAGCGCGCGAGGCGGGCGGCGGGGGATAGCGGGCTGTGATGCAGTGGCTCTAGCAGGCTCCAGCCGATTTTGCGGCGCGGGTTGAACGAGCCGTAGGGGTCTTGAAACACCATCTGCACGCGCACCGTGTCGGGTGGCATTGGCCCCCACAGTATGCTCCCGGCGCTCGGCTGGTCTAACCCAGCAATGAGACGGGCAAGGGTCGATTTACCGCAACCGCTTTCCCCGACAATCGCCAAACACTCGCCGTCGGCAAGGGTGAACGAAATGTCCGATACGGCGGCAAAGCTGGGAGGCGCGCCGAACAGAGTGCGCTGGGGCAATGGGTAGAGGCGGCTCACGCCGCGCACATCGAGCACGGGTACGCTCATTCTAAGCCCCCCGCCTGCTGGCAGGCTTGCAAATTCCCCGCCTGCTGGCAGGCTTGCAAATTCCCCGCCTGCTGGCAGGCTTGCAAGCTCTCCGCCTGCCAGCAGGCAACGGTACGCGCCTTTAACGGGCGTAACGCTTGTGCCTCAGCACAAGGCCCTATGCTCCAGGCGCAGCGAGACGAAAAACGGCAGCCGGGGCCGCGTTCTTGCGGGGTGGGCAAGGTGCCGGGGATGGGGGTAAGCGCGCGGCCCAAGCGCGGCACGGCGGCCCGCAAACCGCGCAAATAGGGGTGCAGCGGTTGCTCTAGCAACGCCAGTGTCGGCCCGGTTTCCACCGCTTGCCCGGCGTAGAGCACCAGCAGCCGTTGCGTGATGTGAGCGACGACACCAAGATCATGGCTGACCAATAGCAGCCCTAGGCCGCGCGCCTCGGTAAGGTCGCGCAGCAGGGCCAAAATCTCCCGCTGAACGGTCGCGTCCAGCGCCGTCGTCGGCTCATCGGCGATTAAAAGATTGGGATTGCCGGAGAGCGCGACCGCCAACCCCACGCGCTGCCGCTGCCCACCAGACAGCGCGTGGGGATAGGCATTGATCTGCCTGTCGGGATCGGGCAGGCGCACTTGGGCCAGAAGCTCCAGAACCGCGCGGCGCAAGGCTGCCCCGCGCAAGCCCTGGTGCAAGGCAATCCCTTCACCGATTTGGTCGCCAATGGTCAGCATTGGGTGCAGCGCCGTCATTGGTTCTTGAAATACCATGCCGATGCGCCGCCCCCGGTAGGCACGGCGGGCTTCGGCAGAGCGCCTGAGCAGATCGACGCCATCAAAGCGAATCGCCCCTTCGGCCCTCGCCCCCTCCGGCAACAGCCCGAGAATGGCCAGCGCCAGCAAGGTTTTGCCCGAGCCGCTTTCGCCGACGATACCCAAGCGCTCGCCCCGGTTCACGGCAAGGCTCACGTTCTCCAACACTGGCAGCGGTGCGCCCGTGCGACCAAGGGGCAGGGTGAGGGTGAGCCTGTCGATCTCCAGCATCAGCGCGGCCCCGCTTTCGGGTCCAGCCAATCGCGCAAGCCATCGCCAAGCAGATTGAAGCCAAGGACCGATAGGGCAATCGCGGTGCCGGGAAGCACGGCCAGATAGGGCGCGCGGGTAAGATAGGTTTGCGCGTCGGCCAGCATCCGCCCCCAACTGGGGTTCGGCGGCGCGATGCCAACGCCGAGGAAGGACAGGCCAGCCTCGGTGAGAATGGCGAGCGCCAGTTGGATCGTCGCCTGCACGATCAAGCCGCCCGCGATCATGGGTAACACATGATCCCAAGCAAGGCGAAAACGACCTTTGCCCGAAAGTCGCGCGGCGCGGATGTAATCTTGGGTGAGCACCGCGAGGGAGGCGGCGCGCGTCACGCGGGCAAACACCGGCACGTTGAACAGCCCAATCGCCAGCACCGCCGTTCCCGCGCCGCCACCTATGAGCGCGGCCAGCACAATCGCCGACAGAATGGCCGGGAAGGCGAACAGCAGATCGCTGAGGCGCAAGACCAAGGCTTCCACCCAGCCGCGTTTCAGCGCTGCCAGCAGCCCGAGCGCGACGCCCAGCGTTAGCCCAACCGCGACGGCAGCGAGCGCGACCGAGAGGGAGTTCCACGCTCCAACCATCAGTTGCGCCGCAAGATCGCGCCCCATCGCGTCGGTCCCAAGGCTGCCCGCGCTGCCGAACGGCGGCTGTAAGCGTTGCGGAATTCGCATCCGAAGCGGATCGGCGGGCAGCCACAGGCGCGAGAGCAGCGCGAGCAGCATAGTGCTCCCCGCCAAGGCAAGGCCAATCCACAGCGACAGGTGCCGCCGCATCGGTCAGGCCCCCCGCCGCAAGCGCGGATCGAGCCAAAGATAGGCGAGATCGACGAGCAGGTTCACCAGAATCACAAAGGCCGCGAGCAACATCGCCACGTCTTTCACCACGATCACGTCGCGCTGGTTCATGGCCTGATACAGCAACCGCCCCAGGCCGGGCAGGGCGAAGATATTCTCCACGAGAATCGCGCCCGCGACGAGAAAGGAGAATTGCAGCCCCAAGATCGTTATCACGGGCAACAGGGCGGCACGTAAGGCGTGGCGGATCAGAATACGGCGGTTGGAAAGCCCTTTAGCGCGGGCGGTGCGGATATAATCCTCCCCCATCACCTCCAGCACTGCCGCCCGCGTCACCCGCGCCAGAATGGCGGCTTGCGGCAGGGCGAGAGCCACGGCAGGTAGGAACAGCGCGCGCAGGCCGGGCAGCAAACCGTCGCCCCAACCCGGAAAACTCCCCACGGGAAACAGCGGCCAAGTGAGCGAGAACAGCAGGATCAGCAGCAACCCGATCCAGAAATTCGGCACCGCCACGCCCAGTTGCGCGAAAAGCATCACGCCCGCATCGGCGGCTTTTCCGTGCTTGGCGGCGGCGAGCGTGCCGAGGGGCAGGGCAAGCGCCGTCGAAATCAGGATCGCCAGCAGTGCTAGCGGCACAGTTAGGCTCAGGCGTTCGGCAATCAAATCCGCGACCGGCACCCGGTAGGTATAACTTAGACCGAAATCGCCCTGGATCATTCCCCCAACCCAGGCCAGATAGCGGAGCAGGGCGGGCTGATCGAGACCTAACTCCGCACGCACGGCGGCAAGGGTATCCGGGCGGGCTTCCAGCCCCAGCATCACGGCGGCAGGATCGCCCGGTAGAACCTCCAGCACAAGGAACAGCAAGGCCGACCCGAGAAACAGGGTAACGGCGGCACTGCCAAGGCGCTGAAGGATCGGGCGAAGCATGTTGAGAGCAAGGCGCTATTGCCAGGCAACGTCAACCACATCATTCGCCGGGATCGGTTGATTCTCCCACAGGCCCGTCAGCTTGGCGTTCCACACGCCGAGTTTTGGCAGCAGGAAGAGGAAAAGCGCGGGCGCGTCCTCCGCCAAGCGCCGCTGGGCCTGACCCAAGAGCGCGAGGCGTTGGCTGGTGTCGCTGGTTGCGGCTACATCGGCCATCAGCGTCTTCAATTCAGTGGACTGATAGTTAAAGTAATAGCTATCGCGCGCATAAATCCCCAAATCGAGCGGCTCGGTATGGGCGACGATGGTCATATCGTAATCGGTGCGTTTGAAGACTTGATCGAGCCACTGGCCGGGAAACTCAATCGGCTCCAGCTTCAAGGTCACGCCAACATCTTGAAACATGGCGGCCAACACTTCCGCCGCGCGGCGCGCGTAGGTCATTTGCGGCATCCGCAGAGTAGCGGTGAACCCGTTCGGGTAGCCTGCGGCGGCAAGACCCGCTTTCGCCGCTTTCGGATCGTAGGGCAACACCCCAGTGAGATCGACATAGCCCGGCTGGCTTGGCGAAAAATGGCTGCCGATGGGCTGACCGCTGCCGTTATAAGCGGCGTCGATCAGAGCCTTGCGATCAACGGCCTGGGTTAGCGCCCGGCGCACGCGCACATCATCGAAGGGTTTACGGGCATTGTTGAACCCGGCCACCACTTCGCCTTCTGTATTGCCCGCAACGGTTTTGAAGCGTGCGTCTTTCTGGAACGCCTCAAACAGTTCCGGCGCGCCAAGGTTCGGCATCGCGTCCACCTCGCCGGCCTTCAGCGCCGAGACTTGCGCCTGCGCGTCCGAAATAAAGCGGAAGGTGACTTTCGTCAGCTTGACAGTGGCAGCATCGCGAAAGGCGGGGTTCTTCTCCAGCACAATCCGGTCGCCGCGCGTCCAGGACGCGAATTTGAACGCCCCTGTGCCGATGGGATTGGTCTTATTCGTGGCGATATTGCGCTCGCTCATAATGACCGCATCGCCCCAGCCGAGATTCCACAGAAACAGCCCGGTCGGGCGCTTCAAGGTGATGACGGCGGTCAGTGGATCGGGGGTGCTGACCTCGGCAATCGGCTCGAACAAAGGCTTCTGCGCGTTGGTGGAATCGGGCGCGCGGGCGCGGTCTAGGCTGAATTTTACGTCCGCGCTGGTTAGCGGGCTGCCGTTGTGGAACAGCACATTGGGGCGGAGCTTAAAGATATAGGTTAGACCGTCCGCAGCAAGCGTCCAGCTTTCGGCCAGCGCAGGTTGCACGGCACCCGTGCGGTCGATGCGGGTCAACCCCTCGTAGATATTCCGGTAGGTGACTTCCCGAATCGCGGCGGCGGCAGCGCTGGTCGGGTCGAGATTCGGCGGTTCAATCGGCATAGCGAGCGTCAGCGTGCCAGGGCCGCCTGCTTGGGCAAGAACGGCAGGGCTGATGAGCAGCGTCGCCAAAACCGAAACAGTGCGTATAAAATAAGTATAGCGCATAGGCTCCCTCCCTTAAGCGTTTTCTTGTCGTAGAGTTCGATAACCGGGAAACTCCCCCAGCGTCTCCGCTTCGTACACACCGCGCGCGACCGCGCGGGCCACGCAGTCGGCAGCAGCTTGGCCTAAGCGGGCCAATCGGTAAGGATCGACCCCAGACCCGTCGCCGGTCGCGAGCGCAAACACGCTATCGCCATCAAACGGCGTATGAACGGGGCGAATAGCGCGCGCCAACCCATCTTGCGCCATAATCGCAAGGCGTTGGGCATCGGCCTTAGTCAAGGGCGCGTCGGTGGCGACAACCGCAAGCGTGGTATTGGCCCCGAGGTGAGGCAGAGCGGTATCGGTCCAGGCCGTGAGATTGGGGATAACGTGGGGCGGCGGTACTTGCCCGCCCAGTTCCGCCAATTGCTCAAAAGGCCACGCCCAGAAACTCAACGTGCCGGGATGCAGAACCGAGCCGACGGGATTAGCGGCAACCAATGCCCCCACCCAATCCTCACCCACCCGAAGCGAGGCCGTGCCAAGCCCGCCTTTAAGCCGCCCGGCCTTCGCCCCATAACCCGCGCCCGCATTGCCTTGCGCGACATCAAGGCTGGCCTGCTCGCACGCAGCGCGCGCCAACGCCCGGTAAGGCGGCGTGGCCCAGGCTTTATTTCCGCCGTTCAGTAGATCGAACAGAATGGCGGCAGGCACAATTGGCACCCGTGCGGTGCCAACCGCAAAGCCGATGCCGTGGGCCGCAAGATGCTCCATCACGCCGCTCGCCGCCTCCAACCCAAAGGCCGAACCGCCCGACAGGCAAAGGGCATGAACCCGCTCCACCATTGCCGACGGAGCAAGCAAATCGGTTTCCCGCGTACCAGGGCCGCCACCGCGAATATCGCAAGCCGCCACCGCAGGCGCATCGGGGAGAATAACGGTTACGCCGGTCCAAGCCGCGCGGTCCTCCGTCTGGCCAACGCGCAGGCCCGGCACATCGGTTATAGCGTTGCGCGGTCCGGGGGTGCCATCGCGACCTAGGCTCATGCCAAATCCTCCCGCCTCGCGCTATCGGCAGTGCGGCTCTTTTGGCGTCGCAACATAAGAGAGGCAGGGCACTTACTCATGCGCGACCCTAGGCGGTTGCGACGCACAAGGTCAAGAGCGCCTACCTGTAAAAGCGCGTCAAAATGACGCATTTTTGTCATTGACAGACAGGGGCTTTCAGCGCGGGAATGCAATCATTATTTCCGGTCTGAGAGTGAGAATGTCGGTTCATGTTTTGCGCGAAGCGGTGTTGGGGGAAGTCCACGCCCGCCCGTTCGTGCCGCTTACGCTCTGCACGTCGGCGTAGCGCTCATGGTCCGCCGCATCCGTCGCCGTCATGAGAAGGATGAGGACTAACGCCTTAGCGATGCGCGCGAAGCTGCTCTAAAATCGCCACGCCATAGCGCTCCAGTTTCGAGCGCCCAATACCGGGGATGCGCCCCAGTTGCTCCAGACTTGCGGGGCGCAGGCGGACAATATCGACCAGCGTCGCATCTGTTAAAATAACATAGGGCGGCACTTTGTGATCGCGGGCGAGATCGAGCCGCCAGCCCCTGAAATGCTGAAACAGCGCCTGTTCGGGTGCCGATAGCGTCGGCGTGCGCTTGTCGCTGCTGGGGGCGGGGCTGCGGCTGCCTGTTTGTGCCATCGGGTCGCGGCGCAGACGCAACGGCTGCCCGTCGATCAACACGGGCCGCGCGGCATCGGTCAGGCACAATCCGCCATAAGCTTCCGGGTCGGATGTCACGAAGCCAACCGCCAGAAGCTGCCGCAGAACCGAGCGCCACGTGTCCTTGCTAAGATCACTGCCGACGCCGAAGACTTTCAGCCGATCATGCCCATGTTCTGCTACCTTATCGGTACGCTCGCCGCGCAACACCGTAATGAGATGCTCCGCCCCAAAGCGCTGGCCGGTGCGATAGATGGCGGACATCGCTTTGCGCGCCGCCTCGGTCGCGTCCCAGGTTTCGACCGGATCGTGGCAAATATCGCAGTTGCCGCAGGGTTTGGGCAAATCTTCGCCCAATTGGCGTAGCAGGAACGTGCGGCGGCACTCTGCCGTTTCGCAGTAGGCCAGCATGGCATCGAGCTTGCCGCGCTCACGGAGCTTATGATCCTCCGGCGCGGTGGAGGCATCCAGCCGCCCGCGCTGCATCACCACATCTTGCAGGCCATAGGCCATCCAAGCGGTCGCAGGCAGCCCGTCGCGCCCGGCGCGTCCCGTCTCCTGATAATAGGCTTCGATGCTTTTCGGCAAATCGAGGTGAGCGACGAAGCGCACGTTTGGCTTATCAATCCCCATACCGAACGCAATGGTGGCCACCATCACCACGCCTTCATCGCGCAGGAAGCGGGTTTGATGGGCCTCGCGCACCTTCGAGTCGAGTCCGGCATGATAGGGCAGAGCGCTGACACGCTGCTCCTTCAGCCAAGCCGCGATTTCATCCACCCGCTTGCGCGTGCTGCAATAGATGATACCGGCGTCGCCCGCGTGTTCGTCCTGAATGAAGCTGAGGAGTTGCCGCTTCGGGTCTTTCTTCCCAACCACACGGTAGGTGATATTGGGCCTGTCGAACGACATCACAAAATGCCGCGCCGCTTCCAGCTTTAGCTGGCGGATAATATCGGTCTGAGTTGGCGGATCGGCGGTCGCGGTCAGCGCGATGCGCGGCACCCAGGGCCAGCGTTCGTGCAGCAGCGTAAGAGCGCGGTAATCGGGCCGGAAATCGTGACCCCACTGGGAAACGCAGTGAGCTTCGTCGATGGCGAACAAGGCAAGGCGCGCGTGATCGGCGGCCTCCAAAAACGCCGGGGTTTGAATGCGCTCAGGGGCGATATAGAGCAGATTGAGCGTGCCGTTCGTAAGGCTTCGGAGAATCTCGCGCTGCTCGGCAGGCTCTTGCCCGGAATACAGCCCCGCTGCCGCAACGCCAGCTTCCCGCAGCGCCGCCACTTGATCTTGAATGAGCGCGATGAGGGGGGAGACGACAATCGCGCAGCCTTCGCGCACCAACGCCGGAATCTGATAGCACAACGACTTGCCGCCGCCGGTCGGCATCAGCACCAGCGCATCGCCGCCGGCAATCACATGGGTGATAATCTCCGCCTGCGGGCCGCGAAACTGCCCATAGCCAAACACCGACTGAAGCACGCTCAGCGGTTTGGTGGTCAGGTCGGAAAGATCGGAAAGGGGAAGCGCCGTCATTACGGCCGCACTATAGGCGGGGGCGCTTGGGATGTCATGGGGCTAGATTTGGCAGTGGGCGCGTGTAACAATTTTGGGCTATGCAAATCTTGTTCTACAGTGACCGGCTGCGCCGAGAAATAGAAGCGTGGCCGACAGGGCTTTATGCGGACTTTCTCTACCGGATCAGCCTGATCGAGCAGGCTGGGCGGGTGCAGGCCGCGCCCTGGTCCAAGGCGTTGGGGGAGGGGTTGTTCGAGTTCCGCTGCCGCAGCCAGGATGGAATTGCACGGGCCTTTTATTGCACTCTGAAGGGCGATAAGCTGATCGTCCTGTGTGGTTATATTAAGAAAACCCAGAAGGCCCCGCCGCACGAATTAGGTATTGCGCGGCGGCGGTTGAAGGAGGTTAAGGCGCATGGATCAGGAACCTGAAGATCGCTTCGAGCCGGTGCCGCTCGTGGTTGCCGAGGCCGTTTCCCGCGCGCTATCTCGGCCAGGGTTCAAAGAGGCGTGGGAGGCGCGTGTGGGGGCGGATTCAAAGATCGGCAGGTCGATTATGGAAACATCGCTAACGTTAAGCATCGCCGAGTTCACGGATCAAGTTGATGAGGTCGTTGAGCGGTTGGAAAAGCACGAAATTAGTGAATTGATCTTGACGCGCGAGGGGAAGCCCGTCGCCGTCCTGCACCCCTCAACCTCGAGATCGGAGGCTCTTGCCGCTTGGTATGGCTCTATGAAAGGAATGGTTATCATCCCGGAAGGTTTCGATCTAACCGCGCCAGTTCTGGATGAGCCGATGGATGCCGAACTCGGAATTTTGCATCGATGAGTGCTCCTGCACCCGCCCTGCTTCTAGATACATGCGCCGCAATCTGGCTGGCGGAGCGAAAACTCTCAAAAGAAGCTTTTGAAATGGTGGCGGCGTCAGGCTTGCAGGAAGGGGTTTTTATCTCAATCGTAACGGCTTGGGAAGTTGGCCTTTTAGGGCGGAGGCGTGCCACGCAGGGGCCGCGATTACAGTTTAAGCCCGATCCAAAGACTTGGTTTGCAACCTTGATGGCCGCTCCAATCGTTCGCGAAGCTCCTTTTGATGCAGCTATTGCGATTGGAGCCTCGGAGTTGCCTGGCGATCTCCACAACGACCCCGCCGACAGACTGCTGATTGCAACCGCGCGGGCGATGGGCATTCCGATTCTGACCAGCGATAGAAAAATCCTGCGCTACGCCGAGGCCGGACATGTCCAAGCCGTTGAGTGCTGACTAAAGCCCCTTCACCCGGTCCGCCAGCGCCGCCGCTTGCGGCAAGAGCGGCAGAAGCTGGGAGAGCGGTGTCGGGTCGGCCTTAAACGGTCCCCAGCGGGTGACGGGGTTCGACAGCGGCGTACCGGGCTTCAGCGGATAGCCCCACAGGGCTTCAGCGAGCAGACGCTGGCCGGTGTCCGACGTAAAATAGGCCATCAGCTTCACCGCGCCGTCGCGCCGCCCGGTGGCTTGGGTTGCGCCGATAGTGACGACTTCGATCGGCGTGCCGCGCCCTTCGCCTAAAGTGGGAAAACTCACGGTGAGTTTATCGAGGGCGGGGCGCAGGGGATCGTCGCCCCCCCCTGGCGTTAAGCGGTCAGCAAGCCGCGCGAGTGTGCGGCTGCCGATCAAGGCCACGTCGCATTTACCGTCCACCAGCGCTTGCACCAGCGGGCGATCTTCGGCGTCGGGGACGGGGGCTGCGGTATCCGGCGCAAGCGCCACGGCATTAGCGGTAACGCCCTTCAACCAGGCTTCAGCAACGAGCGGGTCGGGGATCATTTGCGTGGCGAGGAACGAGCGGCTGGCGAGGCGGCCCAGCGGCGGCAGGCATAAGCGGCCCTTAAAGGCGGGTTTTGCCAGATCGTCGTAGCGCGCGATGTCGGAGGGTTTCACCTTCTCCGCCAAGCCCACCGCCGCGCGGACGAAGCCGGTAACGGCAATCCAGCGCCCACCGGGGTCGCGAAAGGCGGCGGGGATTGATTTGTCGAGGTCCGGTATTGTCACCGGCACGAACAGCCCGGCGGTGGCGGCGCGTTCGGCGCGGGTGAGGGTTGGCATTAGTACAACATCGGCGGCGGTCGTCGCCCCTTCGCGCAACAGGCGGCCTAGCAACAAATCGGCTTGATCGGTTTCGATCTGCACGCTAATGCCGCTCGCCTTCTGAAACTCCGCCAGCACGGGCGCGAGGCGTTGCGGATCGAACGGCGTGTAGAGCGTGAGGCGCGGGGCCTCTTTCGCAGGCTCAACCGCTGGGGGCGCGGGGGCCTCGGCGGGGGGCTGTGTTTGCGTGGGCGCTTGCGCCTTGGCGTTCGGCACAATCGCCGCTGCCGCGCTGGAGACGGTGAGAAGGGTTCCGAAAACTGCGCCCCGCAAGCCCATTACGTTGGCTCACTCGCCAAAACCCGCCGCGTTGCATAGAGCGCCACGGCGGCAGCGTTCGAGACGTTCAGCGAGGCGAACTCGCCTGCGGTCGGCAGATGGCCCAATATATCGCAGGTCTCGCCCGTCAGGCGGCGCAGGCCAGGGCCTTCCGCCCCCAATACGAGGGCAATGCGGCCCGGACGTAAAACCGATTCCAATTGCTTTTCGGCACTGCCTTCAAGCCCAATGACCCACACATCAGCTTCCTGTAGCTGACGAATAGTGCGGGATAGGTTGACGACGCGCACGACCGGCACGGCTTCCAGCGCGCCCGAGGCGGTTTTCGCCAAGGTGCCTGTTGCGGCGGCGGCATTGCGATCCGGCATAATCAGCGCCGTTACGCCGAACACAGCGCAGGAGCGCAAAATCGCCCCCACATTGTGCGGGTCGGTGACTTGATCGAGCAACACGAACAGCGCATCCGGGGTAGCGGAAAACAGCACATCCTCCAACCCCAGCTCCTGCAAGGGGTCGGCCAGCAGCGCCACGCCTTGATGCACCGCGCCTGCGGGCAGATGGCGGTCGATCTCGGCACGATCAACGATGGTCGGGGTTAAGCCCGCGTTCGTCGGATCCTTGGCAGGGGGCCAATCTTTCGCAGCTTCCGGGGTAAGCAGCAGTTGGCGGCAGGTGCGCTCGGGGTTTGCCAGCGCCGCCCGGACCGCGTGATGGCCGAACAGCCAGTTCTGGTTCGGTCCGCCATCCGCCCGCCCGCCGCTGCGGTGTCCGCGTGCAGCGTCTGTGCGCGGGGCGTCCTGTCCTTTGGGGGCGGGGGGGGCAGACAGGCGCGGGCCTCGGGAAGCGCGGGGACGCGGCGGACGGGATGGGGGCATGGGGTGCGGTCAGGTCACAAATAAGAGACAAAGAGACCCTTAGTGTGCGCTGGCGCGCGCACCGGAGCAAGAGATTAACAAAAGCAGGCGCTGTCATAAAACCGCCGGAAACAGGACTCCGAATGCTCATATTGATTGACAGGGCGGGGGGGAATCCAATACTCCCGTTTCCGTCGCGGCGGTTGGCAACAATCGTCCGGGAACCCTGGGAGGGGTGGCCGAGCGGTCAATGGCAGCAGACTGTAAATCTGCCGACGAATGTCTACGTTGGTTCAAATCCAACTCCCTCCACCAAGGTTCCCAGAAGTTCGGTTTGCCGGACTGCGGCACTCCTGAAGCGGTCGTACCCGATGATCCAGAAGAACAATGTTCGTCGGGATTAACGGTTGCGGACCGCTGCTGGCGTATGGATTAGAGTTGATCGGGTGCGGTCTGGCGGGTGTAGCTCAACGGTAGAGCCCCAGCCTTCCAAGCTGGTTGTGAGGGTTCGATTCCCTTCACCCGCTCCAGCGCCGCCCAAGATCGCTCGCGTTCGGCGTTAGCACCCGCCCCCCGTTGGACCCATTCGTGGTCGTTACCTTAGGTTTAGAGGAAGTCTCCAGTCCATGGCGAAGGCTAAATTTGAGCGGAACAAGCCGCATTGCAACATTGGCACGATTGGTCACGTTGACCACGGGAAGACCTCGCTGACGGCCGCGATCACGAAGATTTTGGCGGAATCGGGTGGGGCAA
>JAAFIC010000050.1 GCA_013298565.1 Alphaproteobacteria bacterium
GCAGCTTCACGATATCGGCGTGCGTGATATCGGATAGCTTCTTTTTCCCAATAGGGGAGGGCAGAACGTGATTACGAAGGATCGAGAGATAATCCCGCTTCGATGATTCCCGCAGCTTATCGACATACCGGGTTTCATATTCCCCATAGAGATATTGAAAATCGGGTTCATCGTGTCGGGTCTGCTTCTCCTCCTGAGGATCATTCCCGCTATCAACCGACCGCTTAAGTTCCGCTGCCCTGGTTCTAGCCGCATCTACACTCCACGCAGGCCACTGCCCAACCGTGTAGCGCCGCGATCTTCCGAGATGGGTATAGTCGAGAACAAAGGATCTAACCCCCGTTGACGTGACCCTTAACCCGAAGCCGGTCAGGGCATCATCCTTGAACAGCTTGTAGCCCTTGGGAGGGGCTTCTAGGTCTTCGGGATAGACCTTTTGAGGATAGCGTTTATCCCGTTTATCAGCGAATTCCATCGACCTGATTTTCCCCTTTGTACATCGTACATGGCATCTCATGTACGGCCCATGTACGACCGATCACCTCCTTTCAGCGTATATCAGTGACCGTATATGTCCGCAAGGGTCCGTTAAAATATCAATATTATCAATGTGATAACTGAAAGTTTGAGGAATATCAAAACGTTCACAAAGGTTAATTTTTATAACTCTTAATCAGCGGGTCGTAGGTTCGAATCCTACTGTACCCACCAAGCTTTCCAAGGGTTTCACAGTGTTTCACGGTGTCTCTCAGGCTTGGTCGGGAAAGCGGGCGGGAAATTTTTCTCGCCAGCTTCCAGTTTCCGAATGGCAGAGAGGGCTAAAGTAGGGTCTCTTGCGAGGTAATGCGTTTCAAGAATGCCCCTTACGTCGGTCAAGGAATGCCCGGTTAAGGTTGCGATTTCAGGTTGCGATGCCCCCGCCAGCGCGAGCCGGGTCACGGCGGTCCAGCGTAAGTCGTGAAACGTCAAGCCTGTAATGCCAGCTTCGGCGCACGCCTTGCGCCAGGACGCGCGAAAGCCTGATTCGGTCCAGGCTGTGCCGCGTGAGGTCAGCAGAATACAGGTGTCGTCGGCACCGCGTAGCGGATTAAGGCGCGCCCTCATGATGTCCGCCACGGGGATGGTTACACGAACCCCGGTTTTTTGCTGGCGCAAATAAATGTTCGTGCCGTCATAATCGCCCCAGGTGAGCCTTAGAGCCGCGCGCCTTAACACTGGCGCGGCTCTATAAGCCGCCATTGAGGCGGCGGCCAAGGGCGCGGATGCGCCCGCCCGGCGAGGGCTAAGATAAAACTAGAGCGTTTTGCATCAACCTTTACGCAAGACGCTCTAGGTGAGCAAGCCTGACACAACGTCAAAGACTTCATGACGAACTGCCAGTCGTCGGTTACGAGAACCCCTAGCAGTTCATCCGTGTCTTCATCCCGATAGGGGATCAGCCACGCAACTTTGCCCGGCTTTAAGGGGTGTTCCGCCTTCAGCAGTTCGGCGGAATAAACCACAAAATCGCGCGCTACCTTTTCTTCGGAAGGCGAGAGTTTTAAGGGTTTATAAGAGGGGATTTGAGGGAGCATCATGAGAATTGTTTCCTATCAGCTTCTTCCCAACGGTCAAGGTCACTTGCGCCACTAGTAGAATTGGTTTCTTGACTAAGGATGATTGCCCCTTCCAGCGTGAATTCGATCCGCGTTGAGTTGATGCCAGTCGATTGAACTGTTTCAATCATGCGTTTTATTGCGGCGTGGGGCAGGGTTTTACGGCGCGACATTATTTGCCTCCTGGGGCTGAATAGCGCGGTTGAAGTCAGATAGTCGATCAAGCAGGCAATAGAGCCAGAAATACGCCTCCCCGCAGGCGCGGGGGCTGCCTAAGCCGTAACCCACTTGCCACGCCAGCGCGTGCTGCTGAATGGCTGCGACCAGAAGGTGAGGCTTCTGAATTTCCAGCAAAGCGCGGCAATAGTCAGGGTCAAAAAGCGGTAATTCTGGGGGGTGGGGGCTTGTCATGATGCTACGGAAATATATCAACTGAAGCCGCTATTAGCTGTTCGCGCGCTTCAATGAGTACGGTTAGTTCTTGTGAGATAAAATCTATAGATTTTGTGGTTTCCTTTGCCTGGTCAATCTCGCCCATTGGCATATGAGTAAGATTGTTCGGTATATGCTTGAGAGCAATCCCGATAACCAGTTGAGCGGTTGCATTAGCATCGAGCGCAAAATCTACCAATTCTTGCTGTTGCGCGGGCGATAGCGCTAAGGGTTGGCGTGGTGTTTTGAACATGGGATGGTTCCTTTTCAGGTTTGGTTCAGGGGGGGGGCGGGGTGGAAGCCTGCCCTGGGGTTATAGTGTACGGTGATGCAGTTTATGCACCGATGCTATTATGATGCAATGTATAAATTGCATCACTTGACGCAAGGTATTCAATACGGCAAACTCTCAAAATGTTGAAAGAAGCGCGCACAATCCGAAAAGTGGTCTCGTTTTCCCCGTCCGAGTGGAAAGCGGTTGACGATTGGATGTTCAATAACCGGGTGAGGGTCGAGGCGGACGGCGTGCGCCGCTTGATCGAACTAGGGCTTGAAGCTGCCAAGCTAGACGCGAAGGAGGAACGGGCATGAACGCAGTGGCTTTCGATACCCTCAGAACCGCCCGCGCGCTTGAGGGCAAAGGCTTCTCCCGCGAGCAATCGGAAGGCTTGGCGGAACAGCTTGCCGAAGGCCGCACGGTGGACCTGTTGCACTTGGCGACGCGGGAAGAGTTGCGCGACGAAATCGCCAAGTTGGCGACCAAGGAGGAACTGAAGCATGAAGTTGCCAAGCTGGCGACCAAGGAGGAACTGAAGCACGAAATCGCGCTGGTTCGGGCGGACATGCGCGACCTTGAAAACCGCATGACGATCAAGCTGGGGGCTATGCTGGTCGTTGTCACGGGCGTTCTGCTGACTGCCATTCGATACTTCGGCGCGGGTCATTAAGGAGGAACGGGCATGAACGCAGTGGCTTTCGATACCCTCAGAACCGCCCGCGCGCTTGAGGGCAAAGGCTTCTCCCGCGCGCTTGAGGGCAAAGGCTTCTCCCGCGAGCAATCGGAAGGCTTGGCAGAACAGCTTGCCGAAGGCCGCACGGTGGACCTGTCGCACTTGGCGACGCGGGAAGAGTTGCGCGACGAAATCGCCAAGTTGGCCACCAAGGAGGAACTGAAGCATGAAGTTGCCAAGTTGGCCACCAAGGACGAACTGAAGCATGAAGTTGCCAAGCTGGCGACCAAGGACGAACTGAAGCACGAAATTGCGCTGGTTCGCGCCGATTTGAAATCGGAAGTCGCGTTGGTCAGGGCCGATATGCGCGACCTTGAGAACCGCATGACGATCAAGCTCGGCGGTATGCTGGTGGTGATTACCGGCGTTCTGCTTGCAGCTATCCGTTACCTTCCTGCGGCGCATTAACCGGGTCATAGCGCAATCTCCTCGGCAGGGGCGGGCGCATCGACGGCGGCGAGGTTCAGTTGTGTGCGGAAAACTTGCCCGGTGCCGTCGGGTGGCGGGTTGCGATTTTCCATTGCGCGCACTTCATCAATATTCAGAAAGCCGTTCTGCAACCCTTGCGCGTAAGCAGCGTAGCGGGTTTGAATATTGCCACGCAGGAAGTTTTCGGTTTTGAACTCGATAAAGTAGGTTTCAGCTTCGGTTTCGGTCAGCAGGGCTGCTTCTAGCGCCGCCTCCCACTTGTTAATCCAGGGTTGTAGAGTGTAGGTCATAAACCAACGCCCTAGTTCCGTGACATTCGAGTAAGTGCCGTGCGTTAGATCACCGACAATCGGGGGCGGGATGCGGAAGAGGCGCGCGATTTCTTCAACCGAAAATCGGCGGGAATCCAGCAATTCAGCGTCTTCCGGGCTAACGCCTGTCGGTGAATATTCGAGGCCATTTTCCAAAACCAAGTAATCTTTAGCGTTGCGGGAGCCACGGTAGCGGTCTAGCGCAAGCCGTAGGCGGGTCATAACCGCCTCTGTAATCTGAGTGCTGGCTTTTAAGATGCCGCCGATATGGAGGCCATTTCCGAAGCTGGCAGCGGCATGGGTTTGAATAGCGAAGGCGGTTGCCACGGTGTCGCGGGCGCGGGATAGGCGCGAGCGACCGATGATTCCATCATCTGAACGGTCTTTTAGGTGTAATACGTCTTCTTGCAGAAGCGTGTATGCACCGTTCGGCCTAACAATTTTTCAGCACTGTGATCGACTAAGGCCAAAATATCGGCGCGGGCGGAAAGGGCAGGGCGCAAACTCATTCGATCTACTCCACGTTGATAATGCGAAGCAGGTGGTTCGGGCGCAGAACGCAGACACCGACGTGCGCGATTGCGCGAATCAGCACTTGATTTTTACCGAAGATATCGGCGGCGGTTTTCGAGGCTTCGATTTGCAACGATGAGCGCAGACCGATGGCTAAATTGCTGAAATCGCCCATAAAAATGCTGCTTTTTGAGCCGCCCTCCGTGGTTGAGATTTGATTGCTAACCACGCGCCGCAGGGCTGAATAATCCGCCGGCGGGGTGAGCTTGGTGAGATCGCCCGCGATGCCCGTTTTTAGCTTGGCGAGGGCGTTTTTACTGCGGGGAGCCATAACCACAGCCCGCGCGGTTGCGTTGACATTTTCAAGGGCTGCGATTGCATCGAGAAAAACGTCGCAATCGCTTAACAGCGGTGCGGAATGGTCAATTTCCAGCAGGCCGGGCGCGGTTCTTGGAGCGTCTTGCGTAAAGGTTGACGCAAGACGCTCTAGTTTTATCTTAGCCCTCGCCGCCCGGTGCGTTTGACGCGCCAAGCGCATCGCCGGGCGCATCCGCGCCCTTGGCCGCCGCCTCACCCGACACGCTTGGCGTGTCAAACACGCCTGATGCTGCTTTTAGAGCCGCGCCAGAGTTAAGGCGCGCGGCTCTAAGGTTTGCGCCGCTTCCCGCCGAACCCGCTAAGTCCCGATAGTCTGCCAATTCGCGGCTGACGGTTTCCACCAACTCGCAGGCTTCGTAGTAGGCCACCAGAACGCCCGAATCAGCCGCCGTAATCATCCCCGGCGGGGTACTGGCCAGCACGCGCGCCCAAGTGCGCCGGGCGATCTCCCCCAGATAATCCGGCACGATTGGTGCGCCTGTTGGCACAGGCTCGTTGCTCAAAAGGGGGCGGCGCGACGGGTTTCCCTCGATTGCCCGCAAGTGTGTCGGCTTCAGCGGGTCGTAGGCTCGAATCCTACTGTACCCACCATTCAAAAAAGCCGTTAAGTGAATGACTTAACGGCTTTTTGCTTTTTAGAATTTGGCTATGGTTTGCAGCCCGTTATTGGACGATTGATTCTAGCTCAATGCCTGACGCCACGCCCGCCGATAAGCTTCCCAGGGGCCATCGAGAGATAGAACCGTTGTGGCAGACAGGGGCGGCAAATTTACTCCCGCTAGCATCACGGCCCCCAGCAGCGTTCCTGAAGCATCTTCCGATAAGGCCACCGTCTGCGCTGGCCGCAATGTTGCCAGCGCGCCTGCCAGGACCGAATTTCCCGCCATCGGCCCTTCTAGGCGAATCGGCCCCTGACTACCGCATAAATCGAGGCATACATCCGTCATGAGGGCGAGGTAAAGGCTCGCAAGGCTGGCCCGTCCATCCGCTGAAAGATCACCCGCTCGGATTTCGCCTTGCCGACCGGGAAACGGCCCGCCTGTTTCGGAGAAACCTGGCAGAATCATAGCTCCTGCTGCCATAAGATCGCGGGCGAGACCAACGTCGGGCGTTCCTTGCCCGCCGGTGACGGCCTGATACTCGCGCCCCCCCATAAAGCGCGCACAGGGCACGGGCGTTCCCAGCGCATCGACATTGGCAAGGCAGTCCCGTGCCGGATCGAGCGCAGAGGTGGCCTTGCCGCCCCCCATAGCAATAATCCAGGTGCCGGTTGAGACCACAGAAAACGGCCCGTCCGCTGCGAGGCGGTGACGTAGGAACGAGGCGTTACTGTCGTGAATCCCGGCGCGCACTCGGCACGTCGAAGGCAGCCCGGTTTGGGCGGCAATCGCCTGGGAAATTATCCCAACGGTTTCCCCTGCACCCGCCAGCGGCGGAAAGAGAGGCCCCCACTGCTGCCGTGTCACCAGTGTTGAAAAGCGACGTGCAACGGGATTCCAAAGATCGGTATGGCACCCAAGCGATGTTACCTCGCTCACTGCCCGCCCCGTTAGGCGGAAGGCCCAGTATTGCGGGTAGGTTAGAATCCAGCGCGTCTGTGCAAACTGGTGTGGGAACTGCTGCTGGAGCCAAAAAATCTGCCGCCCAAGGTTAAGGCCCAGGGGCAGGTCAGGCGATAGGGTTTCGGCAAAGTCAGGGCGCGTGGCCGCATAGGCGTGAGCTTCTGATAAAGGCGCTTCGTAGTCGAGGATCGGCAGAGCCAAATCCCCCGCCACGGTTACAAGCGCGGCACAGGCCCCGTGAGTGACGGGAACAATATCGGTAATCGAAAACCGTTGCGCTGCCTGCGCCAGTCGATCAATCAACCACGCCTCCGCCCCTGCGGCATCGGCGTGAGGGTAGGGCGGGGCGTTGATGGGACAATTGGGGCGCGTTTCGGACCAAAGCAGCCGCTCGCCATCGAGCAAACAGAGTTTGAGATTAGTTTTACCACAGTCAAAAACCGCAATCGCCATGCCGTCGGCCTCAGTCGAGATGAAAGACGCGCGCGAGCGGGCGCACGACTGGGGAGTTATCCGGGTTCACCACCATAAGATCGGCCATAAAAGCCCACCAACGCCGCATGATTGGGTGCTCTGGCAGCCTGTCCATCCCATGCCCGTCCGCCCGGCGCAAGACACCGAAGAGAGTGAGGCTTTGGGGGGCGAGAAAAATGCTGTAGTCGGCAATGCCCACTTCTTTCAGTAAGGCACTCAATTCCGGCCAGATTTCATCATGACGACGCAAGTACTCGGCTTCAGTACCGGGCTTGAGTTGCATGGCAAAGGCGATTTGTTCCATTAGCCTTCCCCGCCTCGGCGGAAGCGCGCCAGCAGTTGCGGCACGGCGACGGCAATGAGCAATAGAAGGCCGATGAGCGTGCTCATGACAATGCCGGGAACATTCACCAACCCCATCCCAAAACCGGCCATGCCCAATAAAAATACCGCTAGCACAACGCCGCCGATAGTCCCGGCACCACCCGCAATGCTAACCCCGCCCAGGATAACCATGGTGATGATCTCAAGCTCCCAACCGCTGGCGATATTCGGGCGAGTACTGCCGATGCGTGCGGTCAGGAACACGGCGGCCAGCCCGGCGAGAAGGCCGGTCAAGGTAAACAAGACCAGTTTCGTCCGCCTAACATTCAGCCCGGAGAAGCGTGCCGCCGTAGGATTGAGGCCGATAGCGTAAAGCCGCCGCCCTATCACCGTGCCATGCAAGACCAGCGCAAAAACCGCCGCCAGTGCCAAAAAAAGCGCGAATTCAAGGCTTACGAAGGGAATGACCTTCATTGTCGCAAGGTCTGTGAAGGCTTCTGGATAAGCCGTAATCGCGCGATCCCCCAAAACGACCGCTGTAATGCCGCGAAACAGAGACAGAGTGCCGATGGTGACAACGATAGACGGTAAGCCTAATCCCGCGATCAGGGTGCCGTTGAGCAGCCCAGCGGCAAGCCCCGTCAAAAGACCGATAGCAACCAAGCCCGGCACGCCAACCCCCGCTTCCGCCGCAAGCCCGATGAGCAGCGAGGCGAGCGCCATGATCGACGCAACAGAAATATCAATCTCGCGCACAATAATCAGCAGCGCCATCGGTAGGGCAATCATCGCCTTTTCGGTAAAATTCGCCGTCGCGTCCGCCAGATTGTAAGGATCCAGGAAATAGGGCGATAAAAAGCTGTTGCCGACCATGACCAGCAGCAGCAGAACCGCGAGCAAAACTTCCCATCGGCGCATCAGTCGCAGCCCCCAGGTAAAAGAGTAAGGCGGCAGTGGGGTAAGATTAAAGTTGGTCATCACCCCCCCTCCGCCGTTTTCGGACGCAGAATGATTTTGGCGGCGCGCCCTTTCTGCCGATTGATCGTTACGGCAGCGAGGATAACCGCCCCGAAAATTAGCATTTGCCAGAAGGGGGAAATTGCCATGATTGGCAGGGCGTTACCGATTATCCCTAAAAAAATCACCCCCAACAGGCACCCCAAAACCGTGCCGATGCCGCCGGCAATACTGACACCGCCAATAACGCAGGCCGCGATGATTTGAAGTTCAAACCCCTGTGCCGCATCTGTAAACGCAATCCCATAGCGCCCAACCCAGAGCGCGCCGCACAGACCCGCGACCGCGCCGCTGATGGCATAGACCGAAAATAACACCCGTTTCGATGCAATCCCAACGTATCGGGCTGCACTCGGATTGCCGCCGTAGGTATAAATCGAGCGCCCAAAGCGGCTGTAGCGCAGCACACCGTAAGCCAGCAGCACTGCCAGCAGCGCAAGCCAGACGAGATGGGTAAGGCCAAACAGTCTTTCGGTCGGAAACTCCCGGAAGGCGGCGGGCATGTCGTGGGACGATACCCACAGGCCACCGCTCAGGAGGAAAGTGGCACCGCGATACAAGCTCATGCTCGCCAGCGTTACCACGATGGGCGGCACGTTCAGCCAAGCGACGAAAGCACCGTTGATCGCGCCGAGACCAAGACCGACCGCAGGCCCCAGGATCAACAATAGCCCTACGGGTAATTCGGGCAGCGCCTGACCAACCAGCGCGGCGGCCATACCGCAAAAAGCCAACATGGCAGCAACCGACAGATCAATCCCCCGCGTTAAGATCACCAGCATTTGCGCCAGCGCCATCATCGCTAAAATCGCCGTATCTGTGGCGATATCGTCCAGAGTGGCAAGGGTTAGAAAGACGGGCGCACGCCAGCCAATGAGCAGGGCGAGTCCGAGAATCACGCCTGCCAGAATAAAATCTCGCCGCATCGTTACCCCCCCGTCGCGGCGCGGGCCAGCATCGCCGCACCCTGCGCGGGATTGGTGGCGAAATCTGCGCGCTCGAAACTGCCGTAGGGTCGGCCCTCCTGCATTACGACAATCCGGTCGGCCATGCCCATCACTTCTGGCAGCTCGGACGAAACCAGAATGACGGCTAACCCCTCGGCCACAAGATCGCTCATGAAATCATGCACCTTGGCCTTCGAGCCTACGTCGATACCCTTAGTCGGCTCATCGAGGATGATGACCCTGGGGGTTGTCGCCAACCATTTGCCAATAACGACTTTTTGTTGATTGCCGCCGGAGAGGGTATCGACGCGGCAATGCCAGTCGGGGGCCTTCACAGCCAATCGCCGCGCAAAGGTTTCCGCGATAGCCCCTTCATTCTTGGGGGAAAGCAGCCAGCCGCCGGTGATTCGCTCCAGCAGCGGGAGGGTGATGTTATCGCGAATGCTCATGGGCAGAATCGCGCCTTGCCCCTGGCGATCCTCCGGCACGTAGGCAATACCTGCGGCGATAGCATCTTTCGGGCTATTAACGCGCAAGGTTTGCCCGTCTAGGCTAATCTCGCCGCCGCTCACCGGCGTTAAGCCGAACAACGCTTGCATCACTTCGCTGCGGCCTGCACCGACAAGGCCGTAGAACCCCAAGATTTCCCCAGCGTGCACCGTGAAACTAACGTCTTCAAATTCAGTCGGATGGCTCAGGCCGCGCACTTCCAGAATCGGCGCACCAATGGGCACGCTACGCTTTGGAAAAATCGCGCCCATCGCCCGCCCAACCATCATGGCCACTAAGGCGTCGGTCGTCGTGTCGGCAATCTGCCCTTCGGCGACGAAAGCGCCATCCCGCATCACAACATAATCATCAGCAATTTCAAAAATTTCATCGAACTTATGGGAGATAAAGAGAATGGCAATGCCCTGGGTTTTAAGGTGCCTTACCAACCGGTAAAGATCGGCGATCTCCCGGTGCGACAGGGCCGCCGTCGGCTCGTCCATAATCAGCACGCGGCTCTCGTGGCACAGGGCGCGGGCCATTTCGACAAGATGCTTCTGCGCGATGGAAAGATCGCCGCAGCGCGCCTGCAAGGGCAGCGAAACGCCCAACCGATCCAACACCGCTTGCGCTTGGGCCAGCAGTGCCGTCCAATCAATCATTCCCTTGCGCCAACCCCGCGTATGGCACGGCCAATGTCCAGCGCAAATATTTTCGGCAACGCTCAAGTCGTCGAACATCACGGTTTCTTGATGGACCGCCGAGATACCTGCCGCCTGCGCGACCTGCGGGGCCGCAAAAACGCGCTCAACCCCGTCGAGACGCAGGCTACCGGCGTCAGGCTGATAAATTCCTGTCAGGATTTTCACCAATGTTGATTTTCCCGCACCATTCTCGCCAATCAGGGCGGTAACGCGGCCTGGCATGAGGCTTAGGCGCCCGTCGCTCAAGGCAGATATAGCGCCGAAGGACTTCTTAAGTCCCTCCACGGTTAAAACCATTGGCTCCCTCCTGCCGGGATGATTGGAGGGACTGTCCCGCGCGTTATGTGACGCTCAAACGCGGGACAATCCTCGCAAAAAGGGGCGGTGCCCCAGTCTTTGATGCTAGAAATACTTTGCGTATTTCAAGACATTATCCTTATCGAAGGTAAAGGGTTCAGCCATCGCAGCTTCGCCTTTATCGTCGATCGTCAAGGTACCCATGCGCCCAACGGGGACTTTCTCGCCCGCCTTGCCCTTTAATTCGCCCTTCGTAAACTGCACGGCGGCATAAACGGCGGTATAACCGAGATCGACCGGATTCCAGATGGCGAAGCTCTTGGTTGCGCCGCTCTGCACATGGCCCTTCATTTCCGACGGCAAACCGAGGCCGGTTACATAGACCTTACCAATCAGCCCCTGATCTGCCACAGCCTTTGCCGCCGCGACGATACCGACGGAGGTGGGGGCGATAATGGCCTTGAGATTCGGGAAGGATTTAAGGAGGCCCTGGGTTTCGCGGTAGCTTTTATCGGCTTGATCGTCGCCATACACAGTGGAAACAAGTTTCAGCGATGAAAACTCGGGCTTCGCCAGTTCCTTCTTCATTTCGGCGATCCAGATGTTCTGGTTCGTCGCTTGGGCGGTCGCGGATAGAATGGCAACGTCCCCGCCAGCCTTACCCACAGCGTCGAGCGCCATTTGCACTTGCTTCTGGCCAATCAGCGACGCATTAGACGGATTAAGCTGCAAGAGACGGCCACTCGCGATACCGCTGTCGAAAGAAATTACCTTGATCCCGCGTTCAGCGGCCTTTTTTGCCACTGGCACGAGGGCATCGGCATCATTCGCGGAAATCGCGATAGCATCAACCTTCTGGGCAATCAGCGCGTTCATCAACTCGATCTGCCCCTCGGCAGTCGCCGTCGTTGGGCCGGTATAAATCAGCTCAACATTGCCCAACTCGTTGGAAGCTTCGATTCCGCCCTCTTTACAGGCTTCAAAGAAACCATTGCCGAGCGATTTGACCAGCATGGCCACGCGCACCTTATCGGCAGCATCGGCGGAATTCATCGCCAAAACCCCAACGATGACAGCAAGGCTAGCGGTTTTCAGAAATTTGGTCATGGCTTGCATCCTCCCTTGGATAATTTTCCCCGCCAGAGCCATTCTTCTGCGCTCATTAAGACGGGGGTCGGTTAAGCCGCTGAACGGTTTCGCCAGCGGGGAACAGTTATAAGCTCCACATCCGCATCACGCAGCAGCGCGGCGGCAGTGTCGCTAATGCCATCGTCTGTCACGACAATGTCGATACGCGAGAGCGGGCATAGAATAAGGCTGCCGCGCCCTTTGAATTTGCTACTATCGACCAGCACGATCAGCTTCTCGGCCTGATCAATCAGCTTCTGTTCAGCCCGAATGAGTAGCGAATCAGATTGCATCAGCCCGTGTTGCGTTAAGGCTTGCGCCCCCATGAAGAGCTTTGACGCAAAAAAACGGTGCGTTAGGTCTTGATCAAACGGGCTTAGAATCAACTGCTGTTCCCGAAAAATCTCGCCGCCCGGCAGGGTAACGCGGTTTTCGCCGTTACGCATTAGATAGTCGGCGATCGGAATGCTATTCGTCAGCACCTCTACTGTGGTCTGCACCAAGAATTCGGTCATAGCGAAGGTTGTGGTGCCACCGTCGATGATGATCGAATCGCTCTCTCCGCACAAATCCACCGCCCGGCGGGCAATAGCGCGCTTTGTTTCACGATTTAACGTCGCGTTATAGTCGAAGGGCGGCTCGGTCAGATGCGTTGGGCGCGCGCCGAGGGCTTGCGCCCCGCCCCGCACGCGCCGCAGTAACCCTGCCGTATCCATCTCCTGCAAATCGCGCCGCACGGTTGCCCGCGAGGCCCCTGACAGCGCCATAATATCCCGAATGCCAATGGTTCCCTGCTTTTGCAGCAGCGCAGCTATTTGCCCGTGACGTTCGTGTTGATGCATGGAAAGGCCCTCTTTGGCCGGTGTGAGAAAACGGATAAATCCTAACCATAGTGTGCGTCAATAGTAATTGTTCATTTTGCGCCGCATAAATGTCATATTGCGTCGCAACGACATCTTATTGCGATGCAAAATTACCTAATTCGATTGACACACGCCTTAAAGTGATCGTTTGATGCCAATGAAACGGGGCAAGGATCCGATCCTTCTTCCTTAGTGATGCATTTTGAACAATTTCGGAGCCGGATCGTGACCGCGACTTCACTCAGCCCCTCCCTCATCCCATCGCTGTGGGATGACGCTTTTGCCAGCAAAATTTCCGAACCGGAATTGTTGCTTTACCGCTCCAATTTGCTGGGATCGGACCTGCGGGTAACTAATTATGGCGGCGGCAACACGTCGGCCAAATTAACGCATTCTGACCCATTGACGACTCAAAGCGTCACGGTGCTGTGGGTTAAAGGCTCCGGCGGCGATCTTGGCAGTATGGCGCTCAATGGATTTTCAACGCTTTATCTCGACAAGCTTAAGCAGTTGAAGGGGCTTTATCGCGGGCTTACGGATGAAGATGAGATGGTTGGCTATTTGCCCCATTGCACCTTCAACCTTAATCCGCGTGCCGCCAGTATAGATACGCCGCTCCACGCTTATATTCCCCACGCTCACGTCGATCACATGCACCCGGATGCGGTCATTGCCATTGCGGCCTCCGCCCGCAGCCGGGAATTGACGGAAGAAGTCTTCGGGGGCGAAATCGGCTGGCTGCCTTGGCAGCGTCCCGGTTTCGATCTCGGGCTTAAACTGGAAGCTCTGGCGCGGGCGAACTCTGGCCTCTGCGGTATCATGTTAGCGGGGCACGGCATTTTCACGTGGGGCGATACCGCCAAGAGTTGTTACGAGACGACACTGCGTATCATCAACCGTGCTAATGAATGGTTGGCAATGACGGTTATTGGTCCGGCTTTCGGTGGTCCGGTCTGCGCGCCTCTGCCGGAAACCGAGCGCCGTGCCATTGCCGCCGCACTCATGCCTGCCCTACGCGGCAAGATTTCCGCGACCCAGCCGAAGGTAGGCCATTTCAACGACAGTTTGGAAGTGCTTGAGTTTGTTTGCGCGCGAGACCGGGACGCGCTGGCGGCCCTTGGCACGTCCTGCCCGGATCATTTTTTACGCACGAAGATTCGCCCCCTGGTGGTCCCCTTCAACCCGCAATCGCCTGATCTGCCCGGAACCCTCGCGGCGCTTGATGCTGCCGTCGCTGACTATCGGGCGGAGTATGCGGCTTACTACGAACGCTGCCGCCGCCCCAATAGCCCGAAGATGCGCGATCCGAATGCGGTCGTTTATCTTGTCCCCGGCGTTGGTATGATTACCTTCGCTGCCGATAAGGCTACGGCGCGCATTGCGGGCGAATTCTACGTTAATGCCATCAATGTTATGCGCGGGGCTAATGGAGCCGACCGCTACATCGGCCTTGATGAACAAGAAGCCTTCGACATCGAATATTGGTTGCTAGAAGAAGCCAAGCTGCAACGGATGCCGAAGCCGAAGAGCCTTGCGGGGCAAATCGCTTTCGTCACCGGCGGTGCGGGCGGCATTGGCCGGGCGACAGTAGAATCCCTTCTGAACGAGGGCGCGGCTGTCGTGGCGGCGGATATTGACGTGGGCAGCCTGAATGCCGCCGTGCAGGAATTCGCCCAACGCTTCGGACGGGACCGCGTTGCGGGCGTACACTTGGATGTGACCGACGAAACCTCTGTTCAAAGGGGGTTTGAGGCGGCGGCGCTCGCTTTTGGCGGGGTTGATCTACTGGTCTCCAATGCCGGAATCGCTTCCTCCGCGCCGATTGAAGAAACGTCACTCGATCTCTGGAACCGAAATATTTCCGTGCTCGCCACGGGTTATTTCTTGGTTGCACGCGAAGCCTTCAAAATGCTGAAAACGCAAGGCACGGGTGGCTCCATTGTTTTCATCGGCAGTAAAAATGCGCTCGCGGCCTCGCCGAATGCGTCGGCCTACTGCACGGCAAAGGCGGCTGAACTGCACTTGGCGCGCTGCCTTGCTTTGGAGGGTGCCCCCCTCGGTATCCGGGTCAATAGCGTCAACCCCGACGCGGTGTTGCGTGGCTCTAAAATTTGGAGCGGCTCTTGGCTGCAAGAGCGGGCAGATGCCTATAATCTCTCCACCGATGCCCTGGAAGACCATTACCGGCAGCGCAGTCTGTTGAAGCGCTCGGTCTATCCCGAGGATATTGCGGCTGCCGTGTTGTTTTTCTGCACAGGGGCCTCGGCAAAATCCACTGGGAATATTCTCAATGTTGACGCGGGCAACGCCGCCGCTTTCACGCGCTGAGGAAGCATCGAATGAATTTTCAAATTTCGGCAGAGGCTATCGCCCGCCACAACGAAACCCTGCATGTTGCCGTTTCGGAGGATTACGAGGCGCTCCAGCGCCAAGTGGGGCGGCGCGGCATTAATCTCGATGCGATTGCCCATCAGGTTGCCGCTTTTGGCGTTGCCCTGCCAAGCTGGGGCGTTGGCACCGGCGGTACGCGCTTTGCTCGCTTTGCCGGGTTGGGGGAGCCGCGCGGGTTGGAGGATAAGCTGGATGATTGCGCGACGATTCAGCAGCTTACGCGCGCGACACCCACTGTTTCACTGCATTTCCCTTGGGACAAACCAGCCGATGCTGCCGCGCTTAAGCAACAGGCAGCGGCCCTCGGTCTTGGTTTCGACGCGGTAAACTCCAATACTTTCCAAGATCAACCCGGCCAACCGGTTTCCTATAAATTCGGTAGCCTTAGCCATCCCGATAAAGCCGTCCGCGATCTTGCCGTGGCCCATAATATCGACTGCATCCGCTTAGGCGAAACCCTAGGCGCGCCCGCCCTGACCGTTTGGGTTGGCGACGGCGCGAATTTCCCAGGCCAGCAGAATTTTACGACGGCCTTTGATCGCTACCTCGATAGTATGGCGCAAATCTACGCGGCCTTGCCAGGCGACTGGTCGGTGTTCATCGAGCATAAGCTGTTCGAGCCGGCTTTTTACGCCACCGTTATCGCCGATTGGGGCAGCAGCTACCTTGCCGCCGTCGAACTGGGGCCGAAAGCGAAATGCTTGGTTGACCTCGGGCACCATGCGCCAAATACGAATATCGAAATGATTGTAGCCCGCCTCATTCGCTTCGGAAAACTTGCGGGTTTCCACTTCAACGATAGCAAATATGGCGATGATGATCTTGACAGCGGTTCAATCAACCCGTTCCAACTGTTCTTGATCTTCAATGAGCTAGTCGATGCGGCCCAGCGCGGGGCACCCAGTTTTGCGCCCGCTTATATGCTCGATCAATCCCATAATGTCACGGATCCAATCGAAAGCTTGATGAGTAGCACGCTGGAAGTTCTGCGCCGCTACGCCCAGGCGCTCTTGATCGACCGCAACGCCTTAACCGAGGCCCAGACCGCCTGTGACGCGCTGGGCGCGCATAGTTTGTTGAAGCAAGCCTTCAATACCGACGTTTCTCCGCTGCTCGCCGAGGTCCGCCGCCGCGCGGGCGGGGCTATAGATCCAATCGCCCTTTACCGTGCGAGCGGTTATCGGGCGGCGAAAGCCAAGGAGCGCCCGCCGCGCACCGGATCATCGGCGGGGATTGTATAATCTCCGGGGGTCAACCCCCTAGAGCCGATACGCTAAGAACTCCGCCCCGGCGGCATCCATCGGGGCGAGTTGATCTGCCGAGAGATCCCAGGCGACGCAGGGCACGACCATTGCTTCCGCCCAGAGGTGGATAACCTCCGCATCGGGGGCGAAGGCGACGTAATCGGCCCCGCCTTCGGAGGCTTCCATCGCGTCATGTCGGCTGTTGCCGCAATAGACGCCGCAAATCCGGTCAGGCCCCAGTTTCTTGCGCGCTTCGGCATAGGCTTCTTGAGAGGCCAGATGCACGCCATCAATATCCTGAGCTAGGATCGCGTCCAGCACTGTGCCGCGCCCGGCGTTATCGGTCAGCAGAAACGCAATATCTTGCGCACGGGCAATCGGCAGCAGCCGGGCGACGGTATCCTTCAGCACGGCAGGGCTTAGGCCGCTGGTATCGAGCGCAAGGCTAGCGACCTCGCGGGTGGAAAGCGCCTCGGTCAGCGCCTCTGCCGATAGGTCGGCAGACACAATGAGATAATGGCGGGCGGCGGGGGCGGGCGAAAGATCGGTGCTCATAGCGCGCATCCAGCCATAGCCGGGGCCGGAAGGCAAGCGGATGCCGATTTTCTTTGCATGAATGAAAAGCCCCACCGCGAGGGACGCGGCGGGGCTATCTTGTCCAACCTCAGACAGGCTTAGGCTTTACCCTGATAAATCTTCACAATCTGATCGAGCATCGCCAAGGCTTCGGCTTTCGGGCGTTGGAAGGTATTGCGCCCGATGATCGACCCATTGGCCCCGCCATCGCGGATGGCGCGGATTTCGGTATAGAGACCGTCTAAATCCTTCGCTTCCCCGCCGGAGAAAACGACGATACGGCGGCCATTGAAGCAACTTTGCACCACGTGGCGCACGCGCTCGGCCATTGTCGCCGCTGGAATTTGTTCCTTTTCGTACACTTTCCTGGCCGCATCGAGTTCCAGGGGTGCTGCGGGCGGCTTAACCTTGATGATATGCGCGCCCAGAAGGGCTGCCATATGGGCGGCATAGGCGCAAATATCAAAAGCCGTCTCGCCGCTCTTCGATAGGTCGCCGCCGCGCGGGTAGGACCAAACGACGACGGCAAGGCCGACCGACTTGGCTTCTTCGGCCAGCTCGCGCAACTCTTCGATCATGCCGAACGCATTATCCGACCCCGGATAGATGGTGAAGCCTATGGCGGAGCAGCCAAGGCGCAGCGCATCTTGCACGGTTGCCGTTACGGCTTGATCGGCATCGGCCTTTAGGCGCGACAAACTGTTGGCGCTATTGACCTTCAAAATCGTCGGGATGGCGCCCGCAAAACTATCGGCCCCGGCTTCCAGCATCCCCAGCGGCGCGGCATAGGCCGACAGGCCCGCTTCAATGGCGATCTCGAAGTGATAATGGGGGTCGTAAGCGGCGGGGTTGGGGGCGAAGCTGCGCGCCGGGCCGTGCTCGAACCCCTGATCGACCGGCAGGATCACCAGCTTACCGGTACCGCCCAAGCGGCCCTGCATCAGAATACGGGCGAGATTGGTTTTCGTGCCCGGATTATCCGATTCATAGTAGCTGAGAATCTTCTTAACGCGCTGAGTAACCCGCATGGTTCGGTGCATCCCCTAAAGCGGTTTTCATGAAAACCAATTATGTCTCTGGCGCGGCTGTGTAACGAAGATAAGGGCTAAAAGCAATCAGATGAACGGCGTTATCCCGGCTGAAACGCCAGATATACTGCAAAATACATCCCTCGGTCTGTAGCTGGGTGCAGGAGAGTACAGCTTGGCCGCACGAAAGGCTTGTTCGCTTGGCCCGACCATGCTTGCATCGCCGCCAGAATGACCCGCGCAAAACCCACCGCTTCCCCTGCCAAACCTCACCATCCCTTACCGCCGCCGCGCCGGGGAGGGTGGTGGCGGCGTTTGTTCGTTTGGCTGGGAGCGCTGATTGTGTGGGGAAGCGTTGCCGTGGGGGCTGTGGTTGCCTTCTACGCGCTGCAACTTCCCCCGATTGGCGCGTTAATGGATGAAACCCGCCGCCCCGGTATTACGCTGCTGGCGCGCGATGGCAGCCTGCTGGCGACGGGCGGGGAGTTCTACGCCATGCCGAGGGCAGTTCGGGAGCTACCCCCGCACGTGTGGCAGGCGGTGGTGGCGATTGAGGATCGGCGTTTCTTTAGTCATTTCGGTATAGATCCAATCGGCCTGGTCCGCGCGGTTATGGTTAATCTCACCGAAGGGCGTTCGGCGCAGGGCGGCAGCACTCTCACTCAACAGGTCGCGAAGAATGTTTTTCTGACCAACGAAAAATCGCTGAAGCGGAAAGTGCAAGAAGCCTTGCTGGCCCTGTGGTTGGAGCGGCGCTATAGCAAGGACCAAATTCTCGGTATCTACCTTAATCGCGTCTATCTTGGTGGCGGTGCTTGGGGGATTGATGCGGCATCGCAACGATATTTCGGCAAGCCCGCAACTCAGCTTTCCCTCTATGAAGCCGCTGCGATTGCCGGGTTATTGCGCGCGCCGACGCGGCTAACGCCAATCCGCGATCCTGCCGCCACGGCGGGGCGGGCGCAGGTGGTGCTAGAGGCGATGGTGCGTGCTAATTTCATCCCGGAAGCCGCCGCAACAGCCGCCATTGCCAGCGGTGCGCCAATGCTGGGGCAAATCGCAGCCCCCCGCCCCGGACGGCATTTCGCCGACTGGGTGATGGAGGAATTGGGCAATATCGTCCCCATCGACCGCGATTTAGTGGTGCAAACCACCCTCGACCCGGCATTACAGCGCCAAACTGAAGAAAAACTAGCGGCAATGCTGGCGCAAGAGGGGGGTGAGCGCAAAATTGGCGAGGGCGCGGCGGTTATTCTTGATCCCGATGGCGCGATCAGGGCAATGGTGGGCGGGCGCGATTATCGGCGCTCTCAGTTCAACCGGGCGCTCGCGCCGCGTCAGCCAGGGTCTAGCTTCAAGCCGTTCGTGTTTCTGGCAGCCCTGGAAGCGGGGTGGACCGCCGAGAGCCGCGTGGAGGATTCGCCTGTGCGGATCGGCGCTTGGACCCCGGAGAATTATGATCGGCGCTTTCGCGGCGCGGTCAGCCTATCCCAGGCTTTAGCCGAATCCCTCAATATCCCCACTGTGCGGCTGGCGCAGGATGTTGGGATAAAGCGGGTTATTTCGGTAGCGCATCGCTTGGGGATTAGGGCCAAACTCCCCACTAATCTGGCAGTAGCGCTGGGGGCGGGGGAGGTGAATTTGCTCGATCTAACCGGTGCCTATGCCACTCTCGCCAACGGCGGCAAAGCGGCGTGGCCCTATGGAATTCTCGCAATTCGGGACCGGGCGGGAGCGCTGCTGTGGCAGGGGGAGCCGCTGGGCGATGCGCTGGTCGCGCCCGCCTTGGCCGAGAGTATGCGCGACATGCTACGCGGCGTTATCACCCACGGCACCGGCAAAGCCGCAGGCGTAGTTGGTCCGGGGGCAGTGGGGAAATCTGGCACTACGTCTGACTATCGCGATGCGTGGTTCGTTGGCTGGGACAGCGCGCAAGCCCGCGTTGCCGGGGTCTGGCTGGGCAATGACGACAACAGCCCAATGGCGCGCGTGACGGGCGGCGACGTTCCGGCGAAACTGTGGGCGTGGTTGATGTTGGATTAACCTAGTTCTAGCACCATAAACGTCGCCGTTGCGCTATAGCTCGCCAGTTTTTCGGCAATCGCGGGCGTGCGGTACGGGGTGAAGCCGAAGCGGGACCAATAGCGCGGTGTGTCATAGACGGCGGTCAGCGCCAAGCGTGGGGCGGCGATCTGCCGGGCTAAATCTTGCAAATACCGCACTAACGCCTCCCCTAATCGTGCGCCGCGCGTTTCGGGGAGAAGGGCAATGTCGTGCAAATACAGGCATTCAGCTTGTTCCGGTAACGCAACAAGGCTTGAATCGAGCAAGGGCGGCAGGAGTCCCCAGGGGTGAGCGACGGCATAGCCGATAACGCCGCTTGGGCTGTCCGCAACCCGGCACCCCGGCGGGAAGAGTGCGAGGCGTTCGCGCACCACGTGCGGGCCTTCGGGGAAGGCTTGGTGAACCCTATCGGCAATAGCGTTCACGCGCGGCACGTCTTGCGGCTGCATCGGTCGCCACAGGGGACACCAAGGGGGAGTCGGGGGCGTCATTGGGGCGGCACCAGGCTTTGGAGGTAGGCGAGGGTTTCGGCGCGTGTCGCGGTATAGCCCCCGTCCTCCCACCAAGTTTGAGTGACGGTCAAAAGGTGGCCCATCTCGGGACCAGGGGAAACGCCAAGCGCGCCGACATCGGTCCCGCCAATCGGGAAATTTGGCACCGGGGTATCGAGCACGACGCGCCACGATAGCCGGTCGGGGTTTCCGCGCGCGGCCCGCACGTCGATGCCCGCGCGCAACGGCTCCGGCCCCCAGCGGCGCAATAGCGCGTAGGGGTGAGAAAGCTGAGTTTCAGCGACTTGTTGGCAAATCAGTATGAACTGAAGCTCGTCCTTACGCCAGCGCAGGCGCGCGGCCAGCGCCGGAAGCTCCGCCCCGTCCGGCAACAGCGCCAACAGGCGCGCGGCCCATCCGGCGGCGCTGGGCAAACTCGACAGAATTGCGACACCCTCTGCCCGCACTCCCGGTAAAACCTGGGGGAGAATGCCGGTGGCCTGCATCGCGGCTAGGCTTGCGATAGGATTGGTGCAGCTTAAGAGCTTTTTCAGTTCAGCCCAAACCCGTTCGGCGGAAAGCTGGGCCAATCCCGGCGCGCTCTCGGCCAACAGCGTTAGCAGTTCGGCGGTGGGCGGCACGCGGCCATAGCGGGCTTGAAAGCGAAAATAACGCAGAATCCGCAAATAATCTTCCGCAATCCGTTGGCGCGCGTCGCCGATAAAGCGCAGGTATCCAGTCTCTAAATCGGCAAGACCGCCAACGGGATCATAGACGCGGCCTTGCCCATCGGCGTAGAGGGCATTCATCGTAAAATCACGCCGGGCAGCATCCTCCGGCCACTGTTCCGTAAACGCAACGATTGCGTGACGGCCATTAGTTGCAATATCCCGGCGTAGGGTTGTTACCTCGAAGGGTTTGCCGCCGTTGACCAGCGTGATTGTGCCGTGCTCGATACCGGTCGGAAACGCTTTCAAGCCTGCGGCAAGCGCCCGCGCCATCACGGTTTCGGGCGGCAGGGGCGTGGCGAGATCGACATCGCTCACCGCCAGCCCCAACAGCGCATCGCGCACAGCCCCGCCCACGAAGCGCGCCTGCCCGTCCAGCGCGGCCAGCACGGCTTGCGATGCCTTCCCCTGCCACCAGTCGCCGGGGGGAAGCACTCGTTCTTCCGGCCTCACTTCATCCGACCCGGCACGATCTTACCGTTCTCTACGTGCGGCGGCGCGTAACTGCCGACGGTGCCTTGCCCCCGTTGCAGGCTAAGCCCCGCCAGCACGAGGCCGACGAGAAGCAAACCGCTCGCCCCAAGCCACAGAACGGGCGGGCCTGTCAACTCGGGCGGGGGTTCCCCGCGCGCTGTGGCCTGCCGCCGTTTCAGCCAACCCCACACGGCATAGAGCAGAAACGGCAACAGCAGCGGGACCACAAAGGTGAGAAGAATACGGATCATGAGCCAGTCAAAACCTTACTGAAATTTACCAACATTCCGGCGGTTGCCCCCCAGATATAGCGGTCTTGATAAGGCAGCACATAAAAGTAGCGCCGCCCGATGGGAGTGTCGCGGAAATGCCGCTGATGGTTGAGCGGGTTGAGAATAAAAGCGAGCGGCACTTCAAAAATATCCGCCACTTCAAACGGATCGGGCGTGAAGCGCGCGTTCGGCGAGACCAGCGCCACAATCGGCGTTACCGCATAACCTGTCACGGTATGATAAAGATCGAGCCGCCCCAGCACTTCGACGGCGCTCGGGTCCAACCCCACCTCCTCCCGCGCCTCGCGCAGGGCGGCAGCTTCCGGGCTGGTATCATCGGGTTCAATCCGCCCGCCGGGAAAGCTGATTTGTCCGGCGTGATCGTGCAAATGGTCCGTGCGGCGCGTAAGCAGTAGCGTCGGCCCCTCTGGGCGCGTGAGGATCGGCACCAGAACGGCGGCGGGGCGGGGCGGTTTCGGGGATGTTGGCAGCAGCAGGGGCGGCAAGCCGCTCAAGGCATGATCGCCCTGCTCGCCCACGCCCTTGTAGCCGCGCAGGCGCTCCCGAAGCTCGGCTGCTGTCATCTCTCCCCCTACGTCCCGCACGCCTTATCGCTCCTGCTGTTCAGAGTGTTGAAGGGGAAAGAAGCTGCCGTGGCTCCAAACGCCCATTCGTCCGGTTGCGTCGGCTACGGCCAGATCGACCAAGTGATAGAAGACCGAGCGCACTAGACGGGCTTCAAGCCCTGGTTTCACTAAGATATAGGGTTGCGGCTCCCCGGTGTTAGGGGCTTCCGTTACCCAAAGCGGATGATTGGCGTCGAGCGTTACGATTTCGTCAAGGTTGGTACGGAAGGTTAAGGCTTGGTCCTGCCCGTTGCCCGCAGCGGTCAGTTCAACCGCCAGAAAGGGAACATCCTCCACATCAATCCGCCCGCGCTCGGCGGGCGTTAGCAGCCAATACTCGTCGCCCACGCGGCGCAAGACCGACGCGAAGAGCTTTACTAAGGGCATTCGGCCAATCGGCGAGCCTTGGTAGGTCCACGTTCCGTCTCGCCGAATGGCGATGCCGAAATCGCCGCAGATTGGCGGAGATTTTTCGAGTGCGGTTTGGGGCTGGAGGGGCGGGGCCTTTTCGGTCATGCTGGGTTTCCTGGAGTGCGGGCGCGTCGCTTGACGGGGTTAATCCCCACACCATGTAAGGTTTAGGGCCTGCTGTTGAAGGCTATAGTGGTATGAAACAGGAGGTTTTGCGTGAGCGTCCTCGCCCCCCCTTTGGATGCGGCCCGAGTGGCCGATGATATTGCCGCTGCCGGGCAAACGCTCGCAAAAACCCGCGCCGCCCTGGGCCGAGTGATTTTTGGGCAGGATCGGGTGATCGAAGAAACCCTGGTCACGCTGCTGGCCGGCGGTCATGGCTTGCTGGTCGGGATGCCCGGCCTTGCTAAAACCAAGCTCGTAACCGCGCTCGCAACGGTGCTGGGCCTCACGGATCGCCGCGTGCAGTTTACGCCCGACCTGATGCCTGCCGATATTTTAGGCTCGGAAGTGCTGGAAGAAGGGGCCGATGGCCGCCGGGCGTTCCGCTTTATCGAAGGGCCGGTATTCTGCCAACTGCTGATGGCCGATGAAATCAACCGCGCTAGCCCGCGCACGCAATCGGCGCTGTTGCAGGCGATGCAGGAGCGCAGCGTATCGGTGGCGGGGCATTTGCGCGCGCTGCCCGCGCCGTTCCATGTGTTCGCCACGCAAAACCCCGTGGAGCAAGAAGGCACCTATCCGCTCCCCGAAGCGCAGTTGGATCGGTTCCTGCTGAACATCGCCGTCGATTACCCGGATTGGGACGCGGAACGCACAATGCTGCTGGCGACGACCGGCATGGCGGAGGCACCGACCGATAAGGTGCTGGGCGAGGGTGAGTTATTGCGCTTGCAAGCGCTGGTGCGGGTTCTCCCGATTGGCGATTCGGTCGTTGATGGTGTGTTGCGCCTCGTGCGGGCGGGGCGGCCTGAAAGCAGCGAGATTGAGCTTGTGCGGAACAGTGTCGCCTGGGGTCCGGGGCCACGCGCCAGTCAAGCGCTGCTGTTGGCGGCACGCGCGCGCGCTTTGTTACAAGGGCGTTTGTCGCCCTCGCTCGATGATGTCGCCGCGCTGGCCCCGCCCGTGCTGCGGCACCGCTTGGCCCTCAGTTTTGCCGCACGGGCCGATGGGGTGACGGTGGCCGATATCATCGCCCGTTTGATCGAAGAGTTGGGCTAGGGGCGCGGATGGCGACCGGGGCCTCCCTTAGTCTCACCCGTCAGCACGCAGCAGCCCTTGCCGCGCGCGGTTTGCCGCCGTTGCTGGTGGCGGCCCTCCGGGTCGCGGCCACGGTCGCGCCGGGGGTGCATGGCCGTCGCCGGGTTGGCACGGGCGATAGCTTCTGGCAGTTTCGCCCCTACGCGACGGGCGATGCGATCAGCCGGATTGATTGGCGGCAGTCGGCGAAATCCGATGGTTTATTTATCCGCGATCAGGAGTGGGAGGCCGCGCAAAGCCTGTGGTTGTGGCGCGATCCGTCCGCATCCATGCACTATCGTTCCGCTTCGGCATTGCCGTTGAAGCGGGAGCGGGCCGAAGTGCTCACCTTAGCGCTCGCCAGCCTGCTGTTGCGGGGGGGGGAGCGCGTGGCGTTGCTCGGCGACGGTATCGCGCCCAGCGCAAGCCGATCCACCTTGCCGCGTTTGGCAAGCCGCCTGACCGATGTGCCGGAAGGCGGCGACGGGCTGCCGCCCGGTCAAACCGTTCCCCGCCACGGCCGCCTTGTGCTGATGGGCGATTTTTTCACGGCCCCGGCAACGCTGGAGGCCCGCTTGCACGGTATTGCCAATCACGGCGTGCGGGGGCATTTGGTGCAGGTGCTCGATCCTGCCGAACTGGCTTTACCGTTCAAGGGCCGCGTGCGGTTTTTCGATAGCGACGGCACTCATGAAATGCTGGCGCGGCGGGTGGAAGATATTCGCCCGGCCTACCAAGCGCGGCTGTCCGCCCATAGTGCAGCTTTGGCCGATTTGGCGCGGCGGCTGGGTTGGAGCTTCACCCGGCATAGCACCGACCAAGCGCCGACTGTCGCCCTCGTCGCGCTCTATCAGCAGTTAAGCGATGGCGCGGGCCGGGCGCGGGGGGGGGAGGCGCTATGATTGGGTTGGGGCCGCTCGCTTTTGCCGCACCGTGGATTTTGG
>JAAFIC010000051.1 GCA_013298565.1 Alphaproteobacteria bacterium
TGTGAATCTTGAAATCGACTTCACTGCCACGCCCGGCGAAGGCATGTTTATGACAGCGGAGAAGATCAAGGCTCTGGCATAGCCCGTGGATATTGAAACCGATGAAGCGCTTCAGCAGATGAAAGGTAAAATATTTTTGAGTCTGGATTTGTGATAGCCAAGGCCCCTACTTCTGCCAAAAATGGTAGGTCGATTAGAAGCCCAACGCCGTTAATACGGCGGAATAGCAGTCGGTCCACCCCAAGGCTCTTCAGCACGGCTAACACGCTAAAAGTTCTGGCTGCCAAACCAGCGCCCTAAATTCTAACGACGCAGCCCATCCGGTTGGCTGCCGATGAGTGATCATGTTCCACAGACACTCTCCTCGGCTTTCTCAAAGTCAACGCCCATTTTCGCCGGGCGACTCTTTTTTCTTCGGCTGACTCCTCGCGCGTTTTCAGTGTAAAATCGAACATAAGCAGGACACGGGCATTAAAAGGAATGTTCTCACGAGCATGCTATGATCTTAACCTATTGATATAAATAGGAAAAATGACGTGATTCGATGCGCGACACACAGAGGGGGAGACTCGATCGCATGAATAAGGTCCACGCGACCGCCGCCGATGCCCTGGCCGGGCATTTGTTCGACGGCATGACGATTATGGCCGGGGGCTTTGGCCTCTGCGGGATTCCCGATGCCTTGATTGCGGTGATTAAAGCGGCTGGGGTGAAGAACCTCACCGTGATTTCCAATAACTGCGGCATCGATGGCGCGGGGCTTGGCACGTTGCTGGAAGCGCGCCAGATTAAGAAAATGATCTCGTCCTACGTGGGGGAAAATAAGCTCTTCGCCCAGCTTTACCTGTCGGGGGAGCTTGAGCTGGAGTTCAACCCGCAAGGCACGCTGGCCGAACGCTGCCGCGCGGGCGGGGCCGGGATTGCGGGGTTCTACACCAAGACCGGCGTTGGCACGATTGTGGCGGACGGTAAGGACGTGCGCGCTTTCAACGGCGAAAACTACGTGCTGGAAACCGGGCTGGTGGCGGATGTGTCCATCATCCATGCCTGGAAATCCGACCGTGAAGGCAACCTTGTGTACCGCAAAACGGCGCGGAACTTTAACGCGCCAATGGCGACCGCCGGCAAGATCACCGTGGTTCAGTGCGAGCATTTGGTAGAGATCGGCGAGATCGACCCGGATCACGTTCACACGCCCGGTATTTTCGTGAATGCCATCGTGCATACGCCCGACGCGGAAAAGCGCATCGAGCAACGCACTACCCGTAAACGCGCTTAAAGCACCGGATCGGAGCAAAACAATGGCTTGGACCCGCGATCAAATGGCCGCGCGCGCAGCGCAAGAATTGCGCGACGGTTTTTATGTCAACCTCGGTATCGGTATTCCGACCCTGGTGGCGAATTATATTCCAGAGGGCATGGAAGTGTCGCTGCAAAGCGAAAACGGGATGCTGGGTATCGGGCCTTTTCCGTTCGAGGGAGAGGAAGACCCGGACCTGATTAATGCCGGAAAGCAAACCGTAACGGCGCTACCGCAATCCAGCTTTTTCGATAGTGCCACCAGTTTCGGGATGATCCGGGGCGGTCACGTTAATCTCGCCATTCTCGGCGCGATGCAAGTGGCGGCCAATGGTGATCTTGCCAACTGGATGATCCCCGGCAAGCTGGTCAAGGGCATGGGCGGCGCGATGGATCTCGTCGCGGGCGTTCAGCGCGTCGTGGTGGTGATGGAGCATACGGATAAGGACGGCGGCCCGAAAATTCTGTCCGCCTGCACTTTGCCGCTCACGGGAACGCGGGTCGTGGACCGGGTGATTACCGACCTCGCGGTGTTCGATATCGACCGTAAAAACGGCGGCCTCACCTTAATCGGCCTCGCCGATGGCGTGACGGCGGACGAAGTGAAGGCCAAAACCGGCACGCCCTTTAAGGTATCTTAGAATTGCGTTGGGGCCGTGAGCGATAAATCGTTTGCGGCTTCAATCATTGCCGTAGGTATATTTACTCTATATCTACGGTAACGATTAAAGCAGGAAAAATTAATTTTCATGCTTTGAATTTATACATATCTTCACTATTTACAGAATATAACAAGCGGCAGGTTAACCCATTAGATAGGTCTTGCCATGATATCCCGTCACCCTGTGTGCAAGCATCAAATGAAATCTTTTTCAACATAGGCGGGGTTAAGGGTTTTTTGAGGACTCGAGAATATCATTGCTTTGATTGGGTGTGAATGCCGGTCAAAAAAATGCATTGAGTGATTTTTGCGTCTCAGGAGCAAAGCTATGATCCGATTGATTTCTGCACGTCGTTATCTCGATTTGAAAGGCCGATTTGCCGCCCTCGATAAATCGCAAGCTGTCATCGAGTTTCGTCCCGATGGAACGGTGAGTACGGCCAACGAAAACTTTCTTCGGGTTTTTGGCTACCAGTTGCGCGACATTCGCGGGCAGCATCACCGCCTGTTCGTCGATCCTGCCGAAGCGCAAACGCCTGAGTACCAACGCTTTTGGGAACGCCTCCGCCAGGGGGAGTTTCAATCTGCCGAATACCGGCGCATTGGCAGAGACGGTCGGCAGGTTTGGATTCAGGCAACCTATAATCCGGTCATTGATTGGCGGTGCCGGGTGGTCAAAATCGTGAAATTCGCGACCGACGTGACCGAGGCAAAACTCCGTATTGCCAATTATATTGGTCAGATCAATGCGATCAATAAAAGCCAAGCCGTGATCGAATTTAGCATTGATGGCACTATTCTAACGGCGAATGACGTTTTTTTGAAAACCATGGGCTACAGGCTGGCAGAGATACAGGGCAAGCACCACGGCCTTTTCGTTGATCCTGCCGAGCGGGGCAGCGCCGAGTATCGGGGGTTTTGGGCAGGGTTGGGAACGGGGGCGTATCAGTCGGGCGAGTTTCGGCGTTTTACCAAAACCGGTCTGCCTGTCTGGCTCCAGGCCACCTATACCCCCATTCTCGATATGACGGGCAAACCCTTCAAGGTGGTGAAATTCGCCTCCGATATAACGCTCGAAAAGCAAGTCAACGCGGATCGCGCCGGGCAGATACAAGCCATCAGCAAAAGCCAAGCGGTAATAGAATTCGCACTCGATGGGACTATTCTAACCGCAAACCCGAATTTTCTGGCAACTTTTGGCTATTCTTTGGCCGAAATTCAAGGCAAGCATCATCGACTGTTCGTCGATCAAGACTATGCTAAATCACCCGATTATAGGCAGTTTTGGGAAGAGCTTGGGCGCGGCGACTTCAAGACTGCCGATTTTTTGCGCTACGGCAAGAATGGCCGCAAAGTTTGGATTCAAGCGACCTATAACCCGATTCTCGATGCTGATGGTAAGCCTTGCAAGATTATGAAGTTCGCCACCGATATTTCGGACGATATGCACCGCCGTGAAAAATTTTCACTGCTGTCGCTGGTGGCCGATGAAACCGATAATTCGGTCATCATCACTGGGGCGGATCGGCGCATTCAATACGTTAATCCCGGCTTTACGAAACTAACGGGTTGGACGTATGAACAGGCCATCGGCAAGAACCCCGGCGCGCTGCTTCAGGGCGAGCATACCGACCCTGGTACCGTGAAGCGCGTCCGCGATCATCTGAACCGCCGAGTGCCGCTGTACGAAGAAATTCTCAACTACAGCAAAACTGGCGAGCCTTATTGGGTGTCGCTCTCGGTTAATCCGATTTTCGATAAACAAGGTAATCTCGAACGCTTTGTGTCCATCCAAGCCAATATCACCGCGACCAAAACTCAAGCGATGGAGCATAATTCGCGAATGGTTGCCATTCGCCGCCGCACAATTGTGGCGGAATGGTCTGCCGCCGGGGAGTTGACTGACGCGAACGACTTGCTGCTGACCTCTTTAGGCACGGCAACGCTCGCTGAGTTGACGGGCAGTTTCAGGCTAGACGCTTTACTCGATAACGCTCAGCAGGCCGAGCTTAAAGCGGGCCGGGATGTTTCAGCCGACGTGAGCTTCAGCCATCACGGCACGGAAGCGCTGCTCCAGGCCAGCTTTCAGCCGATTATCGACGTGCGGGGGCTTGTATCGGCGACGGTCATGTATGCCAGCGATATTTCTGATCGTCGCCGCAGTCTGGAGGAGTCCGCCAGCGTGCTCCGTACTGTGCTAGACCGGGTCGCGAATGTGGCCGGGGAGATTGGCGGTATTGCCGGACAAACCAACCTTCTGGCCCTCAATGCCACGATCGAAGCGGCGCGAGCGGGAGATGCGGGCAAGGGCTTTGCCGTCGTGGCAAGCGAGGTTAAAAACCTCGCTGCCCGCTCCTCCGGCTCGGCCAATCAGATCGCAACCCTCGTGTCGGACACGCGCGGTCAGATTGATAGGATCGTTTTGGCCAGGTAAGTTTACAGCCCTGCTATTTTCATTTCGGTGATCTCAAAGCTCTTCCAAACGCCGTTCACGGTGTAGGGATCGGCGTTCAGATAAGCGTCGAGCGCCGCTCTGTCGGGGAAATTGGTTATTAGGGCGCTGCCGTTCATCGTGCCTTCAGCACTTAAAAGCGGGCCGCCTACTAAAATTTGTCCGGCGTCTTTGTAGGTTTGGACGTTGGCTAAATGCGCCTCGCGCGTTGCCATTCGGCGAGCGAGGGCATCGGCGTCGGTGCCATCGCGGGCAATAACCAGAAATTGCATAGCTGGGTTCCTTTAGTTTCACACCAAACATTTCTGGTGCAGGCTCAGGATAAACGGTCCCGTTGCTGCCGGAAAGCCTTGGGGTGTTCCCAATGCGGGGAGCGGAGACTGTCTAACCCCGCCGCAGTCTCTCCAACATCGCCCGCGCGGCGGTGCGGTGCGCGTCCTTGATCGAGCCTGCCGCCAGCTTCATTGCTGCCATCAGCACGGCCAGATCGTCGCCATAGCCCAAGGCGGCGATCCAGTCCGGCACGGCATCGAACGGAAGAATGAAATAAGCCAAGGCTGCCGTAAGCCCGAGCTTTACCGAACGCGGCGTTGCAGGATCGCGGCTGGCGTACCAAGCGGCTAGCAGATCTTCGGCGAAGGGTAGGCGGGCGGCCAAACGGCGCAGCTTTTGCCAAAAGCCCGTCTCTACCAAGCGGGACTGACTTTCGGCCTCTTCCGGTGTTTTCGGCGCTATCAGGACCGGCAAATTGCGAAACTCGGCGTCGGTCATTCTGGCGTCTCCACTCCCTCACCATGCTTCTCATGGCACGTAAGCTCTCTTGCCTTGCAGCGCAAGCGCCTGCTATTGGCTCATCCGCGAATTCCTTTTGTTTTGGATGGAAAAGATGGACCTGTCGAAAATCAGCATCGGCCCGAACCCGCCCGAAGACGTACACGTCATCATCGAAAACCCGCGCGGGATGCCGCCGGTGAAATATGAAATCGACAAGGACAGCGGCGCGCTGTTCGTTGATCGCTTCGTGCATACCTCGATGGTCTATCCGGTGAACTACGGCTTTATTCCGCACACCTTAAGCGGCGACGGCGACCCCGTGGATATTATGGTTGTCACCGATCACGGGGTTGTGCCCGGCTGCGTTATCCGCGCCCGCCCTGTCGGTGTGCTGCTGATGGAAGACGAAAGCGGCGTCGATGAAAAAATTCTCGCCGTCCCGGCAACGAAACTCTGGCCAGCCTATAAGGACGTTGAGTCCTACACCGACCTGCCGGACATTCTGATCGACCAGATCTCGCATTTCTTCACGCACTATAAAGACCTTGAAAAAGGCAAGTGGGTGAAAGTGCTGGGTTGGGACGGCCCGGAGAAGGCCAAGGAACTCATCCTGGCCGGGATCGAAACCGCGAAGAAAAAGTAAGTCTCAATTGGGAGCGCGCGGGTCATGCGATCCCGCGCTCCCGCTTGATCGTATCCCAGGCACTATTGATTGATGCTAGGGTTTCGGTCGCAATCCCCACGGCTTCGGCGGGCAAGCCTTCTGCCATTAGCCGATCCGGGTGATGCTCTTTGACCAGCCGCAGATAGGCGGCTTTCAGGGCGGTATCGGGTGCCGAGGCGTCTACCCCCAGAACCGCATAAGGATCGTCGAGATGGGCGGCAAGCCCTAAGTGTCGGTGCAGCACCGCGCGGAATGCCGTGCCTGTGATCCCAAAAATCGCCGCAACCTGCTGGAGATAGGCAATCTCCTCCGCGTGGATTTCGTGGTCGGCGCGGGCGATAGCGGCAAGGCTGCCCAGCAACTCTTCCAAAATCGGCGCACCGGGGACGAACAGTGCGGCGATTTGGCGGGCGTAGGTCTCGAACCCAGCGGTATCCCTCCGGGCGAGATCGAAAACCCGGCGGGCATTTTCGGCTTCCTCCGGCGAGACCGTGAAAATCTTGCGAAACGCGGTCACTTCGGGCGCGGTCACAACCCCATCGGCTTTGGCCATTTTGGCCGACAGCGCGATGACGCCGATAGTAAACGCGATGGATTTCACCGCTTGTTCGGGCGGCGGCAGCGGCTTTTCTGCGGTTAGGCTCTGGTAGGTCTCGCCGACGAACGCGCGGATCAAATCCCCCAACGGGCCGCCGATCAACCAGCCTACCCCCGCGAGCAGCGCGCTTGCGGTCATCACGTCCATAAACCGCTCCTGAATGCCTCGGGTTGTGCTGTTTGCACAGCACCATAGCGCGACACAATCGCCCCGTCACCCCATCCGAGGGGTGGAAGACTTGACTAAATGGTCAGGTTGCACTATCTCTGTATCCAGCAAAAATGCTGCATTGCAGCAGTGCATTATCTTAGAAAAATCTGAGATTTTGGCTTTTTCTAGGCCGTTCTTACGGCGGTGCAATAGAAAAGCCTCGGGAGAGAACGAACCGTATCGGACCTATGCAATCCTATCCTTTCGGGTGGGGCGAGGAGGTTACGATGGGGCATTTCCGCAAACTGGGTTCGGTCGATGCTGCGGCAATGGCGGCGCATTTGTGTCGTCTGCCCGCGCAGGATCGGCGCTTGCGTTTTCATGGCACGGTTAGCCCGGCATGGATCGAAAGCCGCTATGCTGGATTGGATTGGGGCCGCGCGGTCGCCGTTGGTCTCTTCGATGCGGGCACGTTGCGAGGGTTCGTCGAGCTTGCGTTCGACACCCCCCTGCCAGCCCCAGAAACACGGGCGGAACTAGCGATTTCGATTGAGCCTGCCTTCCAGCGGGTTGGCCTTGGGCGCGCGTTGGCGGCGCGGGCGGTAACGATTGCGCGCAATCGCGGCGCACAGCGCCTCACCATGCTCTGCCTGCCCGAAAACTTGCCGATGCGCCGCATTGCCAAACGCCTGATGGGCGTGATGCACCAGGAAGACGGCACTGTTGAAGCCGATCTCGATCTAACGGCGGCAACGCCGCTGTCCTACTGGTTGGAAGCGGTACAGGATACGGCGGATGCCCTATCGGGCGGTTTGGAGTTCTGGCCGCGCGTGCTGCGTTCCGCGCCGCACACGGCAGAGCAGGGGGCGTAAGTTTAGCAACACTCTTGCCTTTGCTGGCGGCGCACTCCAACTTATAACGGTGTTAACCAACGGACGAGAGAGTAGCACTGCCATGATTGATCTCTATTATTGGCCCACGCCGAACGGTCATAAGATCACGCTGTTTCTCGAAGAAGCCAGGCTCAAGTACCAAATCAAGCCAATCAATATCGGTAAGGGCGAGCAGTTCAGCCCGGAGTTTCTAAAAATCGGCCCCAATAACCGTATGCCAGTGATCGTTGATTCCGCACCGGCAGACGGTGGCGCGCCGATCTCGGTGTTCGAGTCCGGCGCGATCTTGCTGTATCTCGCCGAAAAGACCGGAAAATTTCTGCCCCAAGACCTGCGAGGTCGCATTGAAGCGACCGAGTGGCTGTTCTGGCAGATGGGCGGCCTTGGGCCGATGGCGGGCCAAAACCATCATTTCAACCAATATGCGCCCGAAAAAATCCCCTACGCGATTGACCGTTATGTGAAGGAAACCAGCCGACTTTACGGCGTGCTCGATAAGCGCCTAGAGGGCCGGGATTTCATTGTCGGCGACTATTCGATTGCCGATATGGCCGCCTACCCGTGGATCGTGCCTCACGCGCGCCAGGGCCAAAACCTTGATGATTTCCCCAACCTTAAGCGTTGGTTCAAGGCGATTGAGGCACGTCCGGCAACGGTAACGGCCTACGAAAAAGGCCAAGCGATCAACCCGCCCGCGCCAATGACCGACGAGGAGAAGAAAATTCTGTTCGGTCAAGCCGCGCGTTAGAGCAAGTCCCGAGCGGGTGGCGCACCTGTTCGAGATTCTACGGGAGTATAAGGCCGTTGCAGCAGAAGCGGGGCCGCTCCTCTGTATCGTCGCTTGTGCCGCTACAGCCCCGGTTCTAGCATTTAGAACATAGGGGAGAATTGTTATGGCGACACGGGCGACAGCACAAAAAACGCGCGTTTCGGGGTCTGCGCTGGAAGCGGCGGTGGCCGAGCTTCGGCACCTGTTGGGCGAGGCGCGTGTGAGCACGGCCCTGGCTGTGCGGGAGCACCACGGGCGCGACGAATCTTGGCACCCAACGATGCCGCCCGATGCGGTGATCTTCCCGGAAACCACTGAAGAAGTGGCGGCGGCGGTTACGATCTGCGCGGCCTATGGCGCGCCAATCATCCCCTACGGCACCGGCACGTCGCTGGAGGGGCATGTGGCGGCGCTGGAAGGCGGCGTGACGATTGATCTCTCGCGCATGAACGCCATCCTGCGCGTTAGCCCGAACGATCTCGACTGCACCGTGCAGGCAGGGGTGACGCGCAAGCAGTTGAACGAAGACCTGCGCGATACCGGTCTGTTCTTCCCGATAGATCCGGGGGCCGATGCCTCTTTGGGCGGCATGGCGGCAACGCGCGCCAGCGGCACCAATGCCGTGCGCTATGGCACGATGCGCGAGAATGTGTTGGGCCTGACAGTGGTTCTCGCCGATGGCCGGATTATCAAAACCGGCGGGCGGGCGCGTAAATCGTCGGCGGGGTACGATCTTACTCGGCTGTTGGTCGGGTCTGAAGGCACACTCGGGATTATGACCGAGATCACCTTGAAGCTCTACGGCATCCCCGAAGCGATTTCGGCGGCGGTTTGCACGTTCGAGCATTTGGAAGGCGCGGTCGATACCGTTATTCAAACCATTCAATCCAGCATTCCGATTGCGCGGATCGAGTTGCTGGACGACGCGCAAATGGACGCGATCAACCGCTACTCCAAACTCGCCTACCCGGTCGCGCCGACGCTGTTTTTCGAGTTCCACGGCACTAAAGCCAGCGTGACGGAACAGGCGGAACAGGTGCGTGCCCTCGCCGAAGAGCATGGTGGCGGCGGCTTTCAGTGGGCGGTGACGCAGGAAGACCGCACGCGCCTGTGGAATGCCCGGCATATGGCCTATTACGCCGCGCTCGCTTTGCGCCCCGGCGCGCGCGGGCTAACGTCGGATGTCTGTGTTCCGATTAGCGAGCTTGCGCGTTGCATTACCGAAACCAAGGACGATTTGGCCCAGAGCAGCCTGCAAGGCACGCTGGTGGGTCACGTTGGCGACGGCAACTTCCATATGCTCTATCTGATCGACCCGGAAAACCCGGTTGAAATTGCCGAAGCCGAAGCGCTGCACGAACGCCTCGTGCATCGCGCTATTGCCTGCGGCGGCACCTGCACGGGCGAGCATGGGATCGGTTATGGCAAGATCCCCTTTTTGCAAGCCGAGCACGGTGCGGCGGTTGCGGTGATGCGCCAATTGAAGCGCGCGCTCGACCCGAGCAATATCCTCAATCCGGGTAAGATTGTGCGGATGTAACGGGCTTACGCTGCCTTCTGGCGGGGGACGATAGCGGCCAAATCGGTCGCGATTTGTCGGCGGCGCTCCATCAGGTCGAAATCGGCTTGCACCCCCAGCCAGAAACCTTCGGATAGGCCAAAGTAGCGCGCGAGGCGCAAATCTGTATCGGCGGTGACGGCGCGTTTTCCCAACACGATCTCATTGATCCGTCGGGGCGGAACGCCGAGCGCGCGGGCAGGGCCGTTTTGGCTGAGGCCCATCGGCGCGATGAAGTCGTGTAACAGCATCTCGCCGGGGGTGGGATTGGGGATGTGGTCAATGGTCATCGACGATTTCGACATTGATAGGCCCCTTCGGTGAGATTTTTGATATTGTTCGGAATCTCTCGTTTTCCGCAAAGCATATTTGTGAGTTTTCGGGGCCAGCTTAAGACTGGCCGAGCCGCTGAGGCGACAGATACCCTTGCCCCAAAACTGTAATTTTTTTCTAAAATCCTCCCTAAGACATTCCGAAAAAAACAAGAAACAAAAACTCCGCCCCTTGAAGCCATGATTTTGCCAGAATCAGCTTGACCTGCTTGGCAAACTCGGGATTTTAAGACTTGAAGTCGCACTATAGGGATTGGTTCAAATCGAAACGATGGGCCAGGGTGCGGGTTGAAGAACGGGTTGAACAGGGCGGTTGGTTGGGCGAAAGCCTGCCGCCGTTCATAGGGCTTCATCGCTGTGGCACCCCCGATTTCCGGGGAAGAGCGCGGCTGAGTGCGGGGGCGGGCTTGGAATATTTCCTACAACAGATGATCAATGGTCTCACGCTTGGGTCCATTTACGGTCTCATCGCCATCGGGTACACGATGGTTTACGGCATCATCGGCATGATCAACTTCGCCCACGGCGAGGTGTATATGATCGGCTCGTTCATTGCCGTTATCGCCTTTACGCTGCTGTCGGCGGCGGGGATTGCGGCGGTTCCACTGGGAATCGTGGCGGTACTGCTGGCGGCAGTGTTTTTCACGGCGGTTTATGGCTGGGCGATCGAGCGCGTGGCGTACCGGCCCTTGCGCGGTGCGCCGAAGATTGCACCGCTGATCTCGGCCATCGGCATGTCGATCTTTCTGCAAAACTACGTGCAGTTAGCCCAAGGCGCGCGGGTAAAACCGATTCCTCCCGTGGTGCGCGGCAGTTTCGAGTTGCTGCATTTGGATGGGTTCACGGTTCGCCTAACCTTCATTCAGATTTTCATTATCCTCACCACAGTGGTGCTGATGATCGGCTTCACCTACCTCATCACCCGCACCTCGTTCGGACGCCAGCAGCGCTCCTGCGAGCAAGACCGGACGATGGCATCCTTGCTGGGGGTGAACGTGGATCGCACGATCTCGGCCACCTTCGTTATTGGGGCAGCGCTGGCGGCGGTGGCAGGCGTGATGGTGACGATGTACTACGGCGTGGTCGATTTCTACATCGGCTTCCTCGCGGGTATGAAGGCGTTCACGGCAGCCGTGCTCGGGGGTATTGGCTCGCTGCCGGGGGCCATGCTGGGGGGCTTGTTGATCGGGCTGATCGAAGCCTTGTTCTCGGCCTATTTCTCGATCGAATATAAGGATGTTGCATCCTTTTCGATCCTTATTCTGGTGCTGATGTTCATGCCATCCGGCTTGCTCGGCCGCCCCGAAATCGAGAAGGTCTAAGCCATGACACAGGGTGCGATGGGGATGGCGGCTCGGCCCGCCATCGACTATGCGGCGTTGCTGAAGGATGCGGCGCTAGCAGCTTTCGTGGTCTTCTTCTTAGCGTTTCCGCTGATCGGGCTACAAACCTACGATCAAGGCGGCGCGCTTGCGGTGCGCGGGCGCTGGGATTTGCTGGCGTATGCCGTGATTATTGGGTTCGTGGGGCGCTTTTTGTTCCAACTGGCGATGCTATTCAAGCCGGTGAAGAGCACTAAAGAGCCTTCCGATGCCTCGCTTGCGCGTCAGCGCCAGATTGGCATGATTATTCGCTACGCGCTGCTTGGCATTGCGCTGACCATGCCGTTCCTGCCGTTCTCGGATCGCTCTTGGCTCGACCGGGGCATCAACGTGCTGATTTACGTGATGCTGGGGTGGGGATTGAACATCGTTGTCGGCCTTGCCGGTCTGTTAGACCTTGGCTATGTCGCCTTCTATGCGGTTGGTGCCTATAGTTATGCGCTGTTGTCCCTGAACTTCGGGCTGAATTTCTGGGTGTGCTTGCCGTTGGCGGGCTTGTTCGCAGCGCTCTTCGGGGTTCTACTGGGTGCGCCGACGCTGCGGTTGCGGGGCGATTATCTTGCTATCGTAACTTTAGGCTTTGGGGAAATCATCCGCGTTGTGCTGCTCAACTGGGGTTCGCTCTCCGGTGGGCCGAACGGCATCGCCTCGATCCCGCGCATGGATTTCTTTGGCCTCTTCCCCTTCGGCAACCGCGAAGGCGCGTTTCATACGGTGTTCGGCATCGAATACGAGCGCACGCATCAGATCATCTTTACCTATTTTGTTATTCTCGCGCTGGCGTTGATGACGAACTGGATGGTCAACCGTCTGCGGAAACTGCCGCTTGGGCGGGCGTGGGAAGCGTTACGCGAAGATGAAATCGCCTGTAAATCTTTGGGTATGAACCCCACCAACACCAAGCTGTCGGCGTTTGCCATCGGCGCAATGCTAGGCGGGTTTGCGGGCAGTTTCTTTGCCGCCAAGCAAGGCTTCATCAACCCCGAGAGCTTCACCTTCATGGAAAGCGCGACCATTCTTGCCATTGTGGTTTTGGGCGGGATGGGCAGCCAGATGGGCGTCGTGTTTGCCGCCATCTTCCTGGTGCTGTTGCCGGAAGTGACGCGCGATTTCGAGCAGAGCCGTATGCTGCTGTTCGGCGCGGCGATGATCTTGATTATGGTGTGGCGTCCGAAGGGTGTGATCTCTCACCGCGAACCCACGCTGCGGCTTAACCCGGTAAAGGGGGCCTGATACCATGACCCAGTATGACGACAGCGCCGTAAAAGAACCGCTGCTCCAGGTTGATGGTCTCACCATGCGCTTCGGCGGTCTCATCGCGATCGACAATTTGTCGCTGGTGGCGGGCAAAGGCCAGATCACGGCGATTATCGGCCCCAATGGAGCCGGGAAAACGACGCTGTTCAACTGCCTGACCGGCTTTTATAAACCGACCGAAGGTAATCTGAGCTTCTTCCACCCGGCAAAAACCTTGCAGCTTCAAAAGCTGGAAAATCATAAGGTCGCGCAAGTGGCGGGCGTGGTGCGGACGTTCCAAAACATCCGCCTATTCCCAAAGATGACGCTGCTGGAAAACCTGATCGTGGCCCAGCACAACGCGCTGATGAAAGCCTCCGGTTACACGTTCCTCGGGCTGTTCAACCTCGGCGGCTATGCCAAGGCGGAAAAGGCGGCGGTGGAGAAGGCCAAATATTGGCTGGATCAAATTGGCCTAACCCACCGGGCCGATGAAGAAGCCGGAAACCTGCCCTATGGCGCGCAACGCCGGGTGGAAATCGCCCGCGCTATGTGCGTCGGCCCCCGGATGCTCTGCCTGGACGAGCCGGCGGCGGGGCTAAACCCCAGCGAATCGTTGGAGTTGAACACCCTCTTGTTCCGCATTCGCGACCAAGAAAAAATCGGCATTCTGCTGATCGAGCACGATATGAGCGTGGTTATGAAGGTGTCGGATCGTATCTATGTGCTCGATCACGGCAAGCGGATTGCGGCGGGCACGCCCGATGAAATCCGTAACGATCCTATCGTTATCAAAGCCTACTTAGGCGAAGACGAAGATGCCGAACTACCGCCCGAGATCGCCGCCGATCTCGCGATGAGGGGATAGGGCCGATGCCGATGCTGGAACTTCAAGGGATCCACACCTATTACGGCCATGTCCAAGCGCTTAAAGGCGTGGATGTGACGGTGGAACAGGGCGAAATCGTCACCCTCATCGGGGCGAATGGTGCAGGCAAATCAACCCTGCTGATGACCATTTGCGGCAACCCCCGTGCCACGCGCGGCAAAATTATGTTTGAGGGCCAAGACATTACCCGCGCCCCGATCAGCACGATTGTGCGCCAAGGCGTGCAACAGGTGCCGGAAGGGCGGCGGATTTTCTCGCGCATGACCGTGCTGGAAAATCTGCAAATGGGCGCAACGCTCGGTGACCCGGCCCACTATAAAAGCGATCTTGATCGCATGTTCGGCATGTTCTCCATTCTCGAAAAGCGGCAAACGCAACGCGCCGGCACACTTTCGGGCGGGGAGCAACAGATGTTGGCCATCTGCCGCGCGCTGATGAGCCGCCCGCGCCTTCTGATGCTGGACGAGCCGTCGTTGGGGCTTGCCCCGCTGATCGTCAAGCAAATCTTCAAAACCATTCAGGATCTGAACCGCGAAAACGGCACGACGATTCTGCTGGTGGAACAGAACGCTTTCCACGCGCTCAAAGTGGCGCATCGTGCTTACGTGCTGCAAAACGGCGAAATTCGGTTGCAAGGTAGCGGGCAAGAACTGCTCTCGAACCCGGAAGTGCGCGCGCTCTACCTTGAGGGTGGGCATCACGCGCCTTAAACACGGCCTAATCTGTGAGCATTTGAGAAACCGGGGTTCGCAAGAGCCTCGGTTTTTCGTTTCATATTCTGGATAAATTTCCCATAGCAGGATTCCGAAAATTTTAATCATAGTCAGGGTATTACTTAGATTGTGACTCCGGCTAACTCTGTTAAGGTTAAAGGCAGATCACAGAAGAGTGATAAACGGGGTTTGAGGGTTCTCCAGAAAGGGGAATTCATGGGTCAGGTCGTTACCCTTACGGCGCGGATGCGCTCCAATTTGCTGGTATTGCAGAAAACGCAGGATGCGTTGTCCGCGACCCATGTTCGTGTCAGCAAAGGCCGCAAGGTCGATGAAGTCACCGATAATGTATCGGCCTATTATCAGATCAAAAGCCTGGACGACCGGGTTGCAGATTTCGAGACGCGACGCGGAGAAATAGATCAATCGGTCAATGCCGTGACGACTGCCCTGACCGCGACAAGCGCGATTGACTCGCTGCTCAAGCAACTTAAAGGAATTTTGATTTCCGCCAAAACGGCGAGCGCTACCGAGCGTGCAACCCTGGCCGTGCAGTATAATTCGGTTAAATCGCAAATAGATTTCATTGCGTCCGATGCAAGTTATCAGGGCCTAAACTTGGTGAGCAATTCGACGGTGCGGCTAACGACGCAGTTTTCCGAGCGCTCGGCGAGCCGTTTGGATATTCCTGGGGGGCGGCTGACCACGTATGCCACTTCGGCGGCGGCGGCGTTCGGGACGATCACCAATGCCTCGATTGCCTCCCTCGTGACCCTCTCGGCCCCCACGGTTGGCATTTACTATATGGCGCGCGCGGGTAGCACCGGCGGGGATTTTTCGACGACGGCAGTGGTGAAATACGCTTTTGGGAACTCCGTTGGCGCGTCGGTGCCAACGGCGCTGCTTCAAAACGGGACGTTCGCTTCGTCGAATGTCGTGAACCCTTATTTTTTAGCGGTAGGCTCCACGCGCGGTTTATTCACTGAGAATTATACAGAAACCTCGGGGCTGAATATCTTCTTCGCCTCGCAGATGTATATTTATGTGGCTTCCGATTTAACTGGCTCGGCGGCTATTCAAACCGTTTCGGCAGGCGGAACTCTCTGGTCGGCAGCGGCTTTTACGCGCGATGCCGGGTTGGGGGGTGATTATTTCAACCAGGCGCTCGATTATGTCGCGGCGGGGGTCGAAGCGGCGATTGGGCAAAATCGCTCCTTTGCGGGTAGCCTTGCGGCGGGGGTTGCCGTGCTGCAAACCCGCCTGGAGTTCACCAAAGACTATATGCGCTCCCAAACCGGCGGCGCGGAGGCGCTAGCCCTCGCCGACGTGCAGGAGGAGGGGGCTAATCTGGTCGCGCTGCAAACCAAGCTGCAACTGGTCTCGCGCGGTCTGGCGTTTGGCGCGGAAACCGAGCGTTCGATTTTGCGGATATTTGGTTAAATCCCAAACCCTACCTGGGCCTTTACCTCCTCCATCACCGCATAGGTATGGGTTTCGCGCACGGAGGGAAGGCTGACTAGCGCATCGCCTAAGAAGCGGCGGTACTCCGCCATATCCTTAACGCGGGCTTTCAACAGATAGTCGAACCCGCCCGCGACCATATGGCATTCCAGCACTTCCGGCATGAGGCGCACCGCGTCGGCGAAGCGGCTGAAGGCATCTTGAGTGGTGCGGTCCAGCAGCACTTGCACGAACACCAGCAGGCCACGGTCGAATTTTTCAGGGTCAAGCAGGGCCGCGAACCCACGAATATAGCCATCCCGGCGCAGGCGCTTAACCCGATCAAAACAGGCTGCCGGGGAAAGGTTGATAACGCGCGCCAGCTCGGCATTGGACAGGCGGCCATCCTGCTGCAACGCCCGGCAAATTTTTAGGTCCAGATCGTCTAACATAGGTTCTTCCATTTTATTAACGAAGGATCACCGGCAATTATAAGTTTATGTCATAAAATCATCGGCAAAATAACAAAAATTCCGAACTGAAATACCGTAAAAACTGTGATATTCCGAATAATCATATGACAGACCCTGGGCGGTGCCGATTGTGGCATGGCCCCCAGCTTCGGAGCCTCGCATGTCCACCCTAGCGCCCGCCCTTCCATTGGCCCTTCCGCCCGCTGTTCAGCAGTTGCGCGCGGCGATTGCGCCCTATTACCGCGCCGATGAAGCGACCGTGATCGCCGAGTTGACGGAGCACGCCAAGCTCGATCCCATCTTGTCGGAACGAGTGCGGACGCGGGCGACGCAGTTGATTGCGGGGATGCGCCTGAAGATGGAAAACGGCGGGCGGATCGAGCAGTTCTTGCAAGAATATCAGCTTTCCACGCGCGAAGGCGTAACGCTGATGTGCTTGGCCGAAGCGCTACTACGGATTCCCGATACCGAAACGGCGGATGCCTTGATTCGCGACAAGCTGGGCGGGGCCGATTGGGAAGCCCACCTTGGCAAGTCGGATTCGGTGCTGGTCAATGCCTCTACCTGGGCGCTGATGCTCACGGGCCGGGTAGTGAACCTTGATAAGCCGGAGCCGCAGAAGGGCGGTTTCGTCTCCGACATGCTGGGTAAGCTGGTGGCGCGTTCGGGCGAGCCGGTTATTCGCGCGGCGATTCGCACGGCAATGAAAATTCTCGGCAAGCAGTTCGTTATGGGCCGCACGATTGAGGAAGCGTTAGACCGGGCCATTCCTATCGAGAAGGAAGGCTACCGCTATTCCTACGATATGCTCGGCGAGTCGGCCCGAACCCGCGCCGATGCCGAACGCTATTTCAACGCCTACGAAAGCGCCATTCGCTCGATTGGGAAGGCCGCTGGCGGACGTTCGATGGTTGATGCGCCGAATATCTCGGTAAAACTCTCGGCCCTGCACCCGCGCTACGAGGTTTCTCAGGCCGATCAAGTCCTGCGCGATTTGGTTCCGGCGCTGCTGAAGCTTTGCCAAACCGCGAAAGACGTGGGCATTGGCCTCACCGTCGATGCAGAAGAATCCGAACGGTTGGAACTCTCGCTGGATATTCTGGTTGCCGTATCGGGCCACCCGAGCCTTACGGGTTGGGACGGGTTGGGGCTGGCCGTGCAGGCGTATCAGAAGCGCGCGCTACCGATGCTGGTGTTTCTTGACGCAATGGCGGCGGCCCACGGGCGCAAGTTGCTGGTGCGCTTAGTGAAAGGCGCTTACTGGGATAGCGAAGTGAAGCGCGCGCAAGAACGGGGGCTGCCCGGCTATGCCGTCTTCACCCGCAAGGCGGGAACAGACGTGAGCTATATCGCCTGCGCCAAGTTCATGCTGGCCTCGAAAAACTTCTACCCAGCCTTCGCGACCCATAACGCCATGACGTTGGCGGCGATTTTAGAGATTGCGGGCAACCGGAGTGATTTCGAGTTTCAGCGCCTGCACGGCATGGGCGAGGCGCTCTATCAGGGCGTCGTCGGCCCGAAGGCATTGAATCGGCCTTGCCGCGTTTATGCGCCCGTTGGCAGCCATGAGGATTTGCTAGCTTATCTGGTTCGGCGTTTGCTGGAAAACGGGGCTAACACCTCCTTCGTCAATCAGGTCGCCAAAGCGGGTGCGCCGATTGAAAGCCTCACTCAAGATCCGGTGGCTTACATGAGCGCGCTCTCTGAAAAAGCCCATCCGCGCATTCCGCTGCCCGTGGGTCTCTACGGCCCTGAGCGGCCCAACTCTCATGGCATTGATTTATCGGACCCGCTGCAAACCGATCTGCTGATGCAGGATATGGCGCGGGAATGGCAGAAGGCCACCTTCGCCCGGCCCTTGGTGGGCGGCAACGATGTATCGGGCAAAGAAACTCAAGTGCTCGATCCCTCCAACCATCACCGCTCGCCGGGAACGGTCGTGGAGGCAACGCCCCAGGACGCGCGGCAAGCCATTACCTTGGCGCTGGCGGCCCAGCACGATTGGTCCAACCTTGGGGCCGAAGCGCGCGCAGCGTGCCTGCTAAGGGCGGCAGACGCCATGGAAAGCCAGCGCACGCGCCTGCTGGCGCTGCTCATCCGCGAAGCTGGCAAGACGCTGCCCGATGCGATTGCCGAAGTGCGCGAAGCGATCGACTTCTGCCGCTACTACGCGCTGCTCGCCCGCCGCGAGTTTCTGCCGGAACCCCTGCCCGGCCCCACGGGTGAAATTAACCAACTGGCTCTGCACGGGCGCGGCGTGTTCGTCTGCATTAGCCCGTGGAATTTTCCGCTGGCTATTTTCATCGGGCAGGTCGCGGCGGCCCTCGTGGCAGGGAATAGTGTGATTGCCAAACCTGCGCCGCAAACGCCGTTGATCGCCTATGAAGCGGTAAAGTTACTGCACGCTGCCGGCGTTCCAGGCGACGTGCTGCACCTAATCCCCGGCGGCCCGGCAGTGGGGGAAGCGCTGGTGACGGATCTGCGGATCGGCGGCGTGGCTTTCACCGGATCGACCGACACGGCCCGGCGCATCAACCGTCACCTTGCGGCCAAAGACGCGGCGATTGTGCCGCTGATCGCCGAAACCGGCGGCCAGAACGCACTGATTGCCGATAGCTCCAGCCTGCCGGAACAGGTGGTTCAGGATGTGATTATCTCGGCCTTCCAGTCGGCAGGGCAGCGCTGCTCGGCTTGCCGCATCCTCTTCGTGCAGTCGGACGTGGCCGATAAGGTGCTGAAGATGCTGGCGGGGGCCACGGCTGATCTGATTTTGGGCGACCCTGGTAAGCTGGTGACAGACATCGGCCCGGTCATCGACGGTGCCGCGCGCGACCGGCTTAAGGCGCACAGCCAACTCATCGGCCAGGTCGGCACACGCCACTTCAAGGCTGAACTTGGCAAGGATACGGAAAACGGTACCTTCTACCCGCCAGAGATTATCGAGATCGACAGTCTCGGTCGGCTAGACCGCGAAGTTTTCGGCCCCATCCTGCACGTCATCCGCTGGGATGCGAGCACTCTCGATAAGGTCGTCGATGCCATCAACGATACTGGCTACGGGCTAACCTTGGGCATCCACTCGCGGATTGATGAAACCGTGCGGCGTGTCATCTCCCGCGCCCGCGTGGGGAATATTTACGTCAACCGTTCGATGATCGGCGCGGTGGTCGGCGTGCAGCCGTTCGGTGGCGAAGGTCTCTCCGGGACCGGGCCGAAAGCGGGCGGCCCCCGGTACCTCACGCGCTTTGCGGCAGAACGGACAATCTCTATCGACACAACCTCGGCAGGTGGCAATGCCTCGCTGATGTCGATGGAGGAATAGCCTAGAGCGAGCGGTGGATCTGGAAGACCCTGCGGATCCACCGCTAATTCTCAAGATCAGGGGATGTTACTATTTACCCAGTCGAAAAGCTGTTGCACCGTGTAATTGTCTAAGGTGTTTGGCGTTGCGGCAACAACCCCGCCCGCAACCTTATTGCACTTGGGGAAAGTGCCAGGATAATCGCGCGCCAGCCCTGGGCATGTGCTGACAATCAGCAGAAACCGTGCGCCTGAACCCTCGAATGCTTTAATACGTGCCAAGGTTTCGGCCAGGAGAGTATTCCAATCGGCGGGTTCGGCCTTGAAACAATCCATCGGAACAAGATTGCCATTGTCCATGCCATAGCCCGCACCGTTGGTATCTGTTGGCGTGGCAGCGCTCCGCAACCCAAGCGTGTTGAAACAAATATTGTACCATTGCGCTTGGTCAATCGCTGCGGCTGGCCGACTGAAGCCAAGGCTACCGCTGAAAACCAGGAGGGACACCGCAAAGCCTATCAGCATTCTCATCATTGATACTCCGGTATGATTTCTGCGAGACTAACAATGCTCGCAAAAAATGTAAATCTCTGAATCAATTTTTTTTTTCGGATAGAATGGGAGAGGATAGTGTCATCTAACCAAAATTTAACAAGCGCCTGCCCCCTCCTATCCGTATCTGATAGAAAGAGAGAGAATAAGGAGTTTACCGGCCCATGCGTATTTTGGTTATCGAGGACGATGTCGATACCGCCGCCTATATGGTGAAGGGGCTGAAGGAGAGCGGCTATATTATTGATCATGCCGCCGATGGTAAGGAGGGGCTGTTCCATAGTATGAGCGGCAGTTACGATGTGCTGATCGTGGACCGGATGCTGCCGGGGCTTGATGGGCTATCCATCATCCAAGCCTTGCGCGCGGCGGGCAATAAAACACCGGTGCTCATCCTCTCAGCGCTCTCGGCAGTCGATGACCGGGTGCGCGGCCTGCGGGCGGGCGGGGACGATTATTTGACCAAGCCGTATGCCTTCTCCGAACTGGTGGCCCGCATCGAAGTGCTGCTGCGGCGCGGCGTGGGCGAAGCGGTAACGACCAAGCTGCGCGTGGCCGATTTGGAGATGGACCTGCTGTCCCGCCTCGTTACCCGCAGCGGTCAGGAAATCGACCTGCAACCGCGCGAGTTTACGCTGCTCGAATATCTCATGCGGAATGCCGGGCATGTGGTAACGCGCACGATGTTGCTGGAGCATGTGTGGGATTATCACTTCGATCCGCAAACCAATGTGATCGACGTGCATATTTCGCGCCTGCGCCAGAAGATTGATAAGAACTTTCCGAAATCGCTGCTGCATACGATTCGCGGTGCGGGCTACTGCCTGCGCGCACCAGAATAAGCGCGGCCCATGATAAAGCTGCTGCGCCACTGGACCGTGCGGGTTGTGGCGGTTTATGCTTCCCTGTTCGTCGTATCGGTGTTCACGCTGCTGGGGTTTGTTTACGGCGTAACCATCGGGCTGATTGATCGGCAGTTGAACGATACGATTGTGACCGAAATCTCGAGCCTGTCGGACGGCTATAGGGAGCACGGGCTGAACGGGTTGATCGAACAGATCAACGAGCGTATTGCGGCCGACCGAGTGGGGGCGGGCGTTTATTTGCTCGCCGATGGCGATTTCACGCGCGTTGCCGGCAATCTGCCCGGCTGGCCGTCGGATGCGGAACGGGAAGGGCGGTGGGCCACCTTCCGCCTGCCGATGGCAGGGTCCGAGGAGGAACAGCAAACCCCCGACGCAGTACAGGCGCGGGCTATGTCGTTCCTGCTCGCCGAAGGCTATCATCTGCTGGTAGGCCGCACGTTGGTGGAGCGCGAGAGTTTCGAGAAACTGATTTTTCAAGCGCTGTTGTGGGCAATGGCCGCGGCGGCGTTTCTGGCACTGGTCGGCGGGATCGTGATGGGTCGCGACATGCGCCGCCGCTTGGAAGGCATCAATCGCACAACGCGCCAGATCATTCTGGGCGATTTGCAGCAGCGTGTGCCGGTTTCCGGCAGTGGCGACGAGTTTGATGGGCTAGCGAGAAACCTTAACGCCATGCTGACGCAGATTGATCAACTTATGCGTGCTGGCCGGGAGGTAACGGATAATATCGCCCATGACTTGCGTTCGCCGCTCACTCGCCTCAAAACCCGGCTGGAAGTGACCCTGATGAGCCACGATCCACCGCAGATGCAGGGGGCGCTGGAAAAGACCGTCGCCGAACTCGATAACGTGCTGCAGACGTTCAACGCGATTCTGTCGATCTCCCAAGCCGAAGCCGGGGCCGGACGGCAGGAGATGAAAGACCTGGATTTAGCCGATCTCGTTACCGATATCGCCGATCTTTATCAAGCCGTGGCCGAGGATAAGGCGATTGCGCTGAATATTGACCACAGTCAGCCGACGCGCCTGCGCGGGGACCGGCATTTATTGTTCCAAGCGCTCGCTAATCTTGTCGATAACGCCATCAAATATTCCCCCAGCGGCGGGCGGGTAACGCTCGCGGTTGCCCCGTATGGGGAGGGTGGTTCGGTGATCATTGCCGATACCGGGCCGGGTATTCCCTTGGAAGAGCGGGACCATGTGCTGCGTCGGTTCGTGCGCCTGGAGCAGAGCCGCACAACGCCCGGCAACGGCCTTGGCCTCAGTCTCGTGTCGGCAGTGGCGGGCCTCCATAATGGCACCTTAATTTTAGGCGATAATTATCCAGGATTGCGGGCCGAGTTGGTTTTGGGGCTTCCTGCACAAGAAGCTGCCCCTAAATCTGTCTCTGGTGCGTAAGGTTGAGTGCCTACAGAGTGATAAGAGGAGACGATTATGGCGCAGCCGATTATTCCAATTTTAACGGCTTCCGATCAGTCGTTGGCGGTCTTGACATTAGTCGATGATGATTTTGGCCGTTGGAACGCAACGAGCGTTAAAGGAACAGCCGCTACGGTACACTATAGTTTCGGCACGTCAGCCCCAAGTTACATTAACCAGTTTTCATTGACACAAGCTGCCAATACCACGTTTCAAGCCTTCAGCGAGACGATGAAGATGCAAGCGCGGGAAGCCTTGGCCGCTTGGTCTGCTGTGACGAATATCACCTTCGTTGAAGTGGCGGATACGAGCACTGTCGGGATGCGGTTTTTCTCTTTAAGCCAACCTAACTCCGGGTCTTCGGGGTTTGCTTGGGGTGCCGGAATGGGCAGCGAGATTGGCAGTTCCTATCGTGGCGATATTTGGGTTAATCGTGCTATGACGGATTAGGGATATGCCCCGTTTGTGTTGCTGCATGAGATTGGTCATGCCTTGGGGCTAAAGCATCCTCACGAAAGCCCGATGTTGCCCGACGCTAAGGATAATACTCAGACTACTGTTATGTCCTATGATCAGGATTATAATTACGATATTAAAGTAACTGCAACCCGAACTGCGACGGGCGTTAATTGGTCGTCGGAATATGTTCGGCTGGAAACCAATGGTCAATCGCATCTCGGTATTTTCGATGTGGCGGCGATTCAAGCGCTTTACGGTGTTAGAACCGATACGGTAGCGAATACCTATAGTTTTTCGACTGAGCCTTTTACGCGCATGATCTATGACGGCGGCGGGACGGATAGAATTGATCTTTCCAATCAAGCCTATGGCTCGGTGCTCGATTTAACACCCGGCTCTTTTAGTGCCATTGGTAAGCGCACGGTGAGCGAGGCGATTGATCGCGAGATTGCCGAACTGTCGGCAGATGTTCGCAGCTATTACACTCAGTCTAACCTAGTGAGCTGGTATTCTAACCGCCAAGAGTATTTGTATTTAGGGCAAAACAATCTCAGTATCGCTTACGGAACGATAATCGAATCTGTCATCGGCTCGGCCTATGACGATATGATTATTGGAAATAGTGCGAATAACTTCATCCAAGGCGGTGCGGGAAACGATACGCTGATTGGCGGCGCGGGTACCGATACGGCGTTTTTCAGTGGGGCCTATAGCGGCTACCGTTTCGCGGTTGCTAACGGTACTATTACAGTGTCCGGGACCGATGGGCGCGACACGCTGACGGGTTTTGAGACGCTGCAATTCGGCGACGGTCGGACCATTGAGGCCAGCACAGTAACGACGACGGTCATATCGTCTTTCGTGTACCGCTTCTACAATACGAATACGGGTACGCATCTTTATACAATGAGTACGGCAGAGCGCGACTCTATCCGCGAGAAACTGCCGCAGTATTCCTATGAAGGTGTGGCGTTTAGTGCATTCGAGGTTGGGGCGGGGGACGCTGTTTCTGTCTTTCGCTTCTTCAATAGCAATACCGGAACGCATTTCTACACGGCTAATAGCAATGAGCGCGATGCTGTGGCTAAACTGGCGGGCTTTGCGTATGAAGGCGTGGCCTACATTGCTGGCAGCACGGCGACGGGCGGACTGGACCCCTTGCATCGCTTTTACAACAGCAATATAGGCAGCCATTTCTACACCGCCAGCGAGACCGAACGGGCGACCGTAGCCAAGCTGGTCGGCTTTGCGTACGAGGGTGTCGCCTATTACGTCGATGCGTGAGGTAAATCCTGTCGTTGCAACAGTAACTTAACGCACGCGTCATATTTCCTCGGTCATGAACCTTCAAAAAACGCAGGTTGTGCGACATAAAGCGTCTTGACACTTTACGAGTGCGGATAACACTCTGATTCCAAGAACCGGGGTATAAGCGCAAGATAATGATAATGCGCGGCCCTGAAACGGGGGGAAATGTGACGGAACCGTTGCTCGATGTGGCGGGAGTGTCGCTGCGCTTCGGGGGCATTCGTGCTCTCAGCGAGGTTAGCTTCACTGTCCGCAAGGGTGAGATTTTTTCGATCATCGGGCCGAACGGCGCGGGTAAAACCTCGATGCTGAACTGCATTTCCGGGCGCTATACGCCGTCCGAAGGGTCCGTGCGCTTCAAAGGGCAGGATGTAACCGGCTTAAAGCCGAATAAGCGCGCCGATTTGGGCATTGGCCGCACGTTTCAGAATCTGGCGTTGTTCGGCCATATGAGCGTGCTTGATAACATTATGGTGGGCCGCCACCATCTGCTGAAGAATAATTTCCTCACCGGGGCGCTCTACTGGCTTGGCGGCGCGCGGCGGGAAGAGCTTTCGCATCGGCGCGACGTTGAAACCATTATCGATTTTCTGGAAATCCAGCATGTTCGCCGGGCGATGGCGGGAACCCTCTCTTACGGTCTTCGCAAGCGTGTCGAGCTTGCCCGCGCCATGGCGCTCACGCCCG